>DASYCT010000323.1:0-20040 GCA_036500065.1 Chitinophagaceae bacterium
TATAGAATAGTTTATAAGATTCTTGTATTTCGGAGATTACCTATTTATATAACTTTTTAGTGACTTTCCCCAGCGTTAATCCCTGTACTAAAATAGAAAAAATGACTACGAGGTAAGTAATTGTAAGGAATTCTTCCTGGTACATGCCCGTTGGGATAGATAAAGCCATTGCCACAGATATTCCTCCCCTCAACCCGCCCCAGGTAAGCATCGTAATAGTATACTTTTCATATGTTTTATGAAAAGATAAAAACAACACCGGGATAAAAACAGATACGATGCGGGCCAGTAATACGATAACAATTGCGATCAACCCCATCCAGATTAATGTTTTATTGATTTTGACCACCAGCATTTCAAATCCCATGAGCAGGAATAAAATGGCATTTAGTATTTCATCAATCAGTTCCCAAAACTTCCCCAAATAATCCCTGGTGGTACCCGACATAGCAAATTCCTTCGCCTTATTGCCGGTAATAATACCCGCCACTACCATGGCAAGGGGACCTGAAACGTGCATTACTTCTGCCAGCGAATATCCTCCCATTACTATGGCCAGCGTGATAAGCACTTCTACTTTATAATTATCAATAGAGCGCAGGAAGAGAAATCCAAGATAACCTATGAGCATGCCCCAAACAATACCTCCGACCGCCTCCCGTGCAAAAAGGCTGGTAATCTGAAGAACTGAAAGATTGCCGATTCCTTTGTGCGCTACTTCCAGGATGCTCAGAAAGATCACAACGCCAACACCGTCATTAAACAGTGACTCGCCTGCTATTTTAATTTTGAGGTCACCCGGGATTTTTGCTTCACTTATTATCCCTAATACTGCTATGGGATCCGTTGGAGATATCAATGCGCCAAATAACAGGCAATATATGAGCGGTATATTGAAGCCAAGCAATGGAAATATTAAATAGGTACAAAAGCCAATAATAACAGTAGACAGCAATACGCCCAGCGTGGCAAAAGTAAGGACTGAAATCATTTGTTTTTTCAGCGATTGTATATCCACATGCACAGCTCCCGCAAACAGTAAAAAGCTAAGCATGGCATTCATGAGTAAATGGCCAAAATCCACGGCCACCACAGTCGAAACCACTTTTTGTTTGAACTCCGGGAAAATAGCACCGGTCAGAACTAATCCTATCGAGCAAAGCAAAGAAATAAGCATGATGCCAATCGTAGACGGCAATTTTATATACCGGTAATTGAGATAGGAAAACAGGGCTGTAAAAACAATGAGAATACTCAATAAGTTATAAAATACCGTTATCATTTTTAATTGATTTATGTTGTCGATGATGCATCTCCCAACCATCTGGAAACGGTAAAGTCGCTTAGATGCGTTTCTATTACAAACACGTAGTGAAGACCGGCTGCGGTATTCACCTCCCCGGATATTGCTTTGGACAAATATAAAATCTTATCCCGGCATTAAGGGAACGTATGAAGCAGCCCGGGAAATACGGTGAAAAATCTAGGAATTATATAACTATTTCAACGATTTATGTAACATTTTAAAATCAAAAAAAATGCACTTTTGGATAGCACCTTAATTATTAATATTCTCAAATAGCATTCATGAGCAAACAAGTAAGCGACTTCCTCATTTCCCGGATTCAGCAATGGGGTATTTCAAGAATATATGGGTTTCCGGGAGATGGAATTAATGGCCTTATGGGCGCCTTAAACCGCAGTAAAGATATGGTTGAATTTATACAGGTCAGGCATGAAGAAATGGCCGCTTTCATGGCGTGCGCACATGCCAAGTTTACCGGCGAAGTAGGCGTTTGCATGGCTACTTCAGGACCGGGCGCTATACACCTTTTAAATGGGTTGTATGATGCGAAGATGGATCATCAGCCGGTAGTGGCTATAGTGGGCCAGCAGGCCAGGATGGCAATGGGCGGAAGTTACCAGCAGGAAGTGGATTTGATATCACTCTTTAAAGATGTAGCACATGAATATGTGCATATGATAACTGACCCTGCCCAGGCAAGGCATGTGATTGATCGCGCCATACGTATAGCCAAAGCAGAAAGAACGGTTACCTGTGTTATTGTTCCCAACGATGTGCAGGTATTAAAAGCCGTCGAAAAACCCCCGATGAAACATGGCAGCGTACGCTCAGGGACAGGCCACGGTAAGTTATACAGTGTGCCACCGGCGCAGGAATTGCAAAGAGCCGCAGATATACTTAACAATGCAAATAAGGTAGCGATGTTGATCGGCGCGGGCGCTTTACATGCATCAGAAGAAGTGATGGAACTCGCGGAATTATTAGGCGCCGGTGTGGCAAAAGCCTTACTGGGCCGGGCTGCACTGCCCGATGCATTGCCTTATGTAACCGGGTCTATCGGTTTATTGGGCACAAAACCAAGCTGGGACATGATGATGGGGTGCGATACACTGATTATGATTGGCAGTAGTTTTCCTTACAGCGAATTCCTGCCGGAAGAAGGCCAGGCCAAAGGTATCCAGATCGATATAGATCCGAAGATGCTAAGCATCCGGTACCCGATGGATGTTAATTTAATTGGCGACAGCAAACAAACTTTACAGGCATTATTACCCCTCATTCGGCGTAAAGAAGACCGTTCCTGGAGACTTAAAATAGAAAAAGAAATAAAGGACTGGTGGAAGGTACTTGAAGCCCGTGCGATGAATTCGGCAAAGCCTGTCAACCCCCAACGGGTGTTCTGGGAACTTTCCCCGCTTTTGCCGGACAATTGTATCATCACCTCGGATTCAGGTTCTTCGGCCAACTGGTTTGCCCGTGATTTGAAGATCCGTAAAGGCATGATGGCTACCCTGTCGGGCAACCTGGCTACCATGTGCCCCGGTGTACCGTATGCGATTGCTGCAAAGTTTGCTTACCCCGACCGGGTGGCTATTGCACTGGTAGGAGACGGGGCCATGCAAATGCTGGGCATTAATGGTTTGATCACTATATCCAAATACTGGAAACAATGGTCGGACCCAAGATTAGTTATTCTCGTGCTTAATAACGGCGATCTGAACCAGGTAACCTGGGAGCAGCGGATTATGATTGGCGATCCTAAATTTGAAGCGTCACAGAATGTACCGGATTTTCCGTATGCCAGGTACGCCGAAATACTTGGTCTGAAAGGCATTAAGGTAAACGACCCGGAAAAACTGTCCGAAGCCTGGAAAGAAGTGCTGAACGCCGACCGGCCCGCGGTTATCGAAGTAGTGGTCGACCCGGACGTGCCTACGATTCCACCCCATATTACATTCGACGAAATGGTAAAATTCGCGAAAACCCTTTTTAAAGGCGATCCGAACGAACCTGGCGTCATCAAACAGACTTTCAAAAACGCCATGGAGAGTATTTTACCACATTAAGGATAAGGTACTCATGGTAAATACCATTCATGATGTAACCGCAACGGCCTACCGGGTGCCTACCGACTTCATAGAATCGGATGGTACGCTGGAGTGGAACAGCACTACGCTGGTTCTGGTGGAAATAAAGGCTGCCGGCCAGTCCGGTACCGGCTATACTTATGCTGATGCGGCGTTGGTTCCTTTTATTTATTCAAACCTGCAAAAACTTATCCTTGGGCAAAATCCCCTGGATACCGGAAAATTATTTGCAGCCATGGCTACTGCCATCAGGAATGAAGGGCATTGCGGTATGGCGTATATGGCGCTCTCCGCGGTGGATACCGCATTATGGGATCTGAAAGCAAAAATCCTGGGTTTACCGCTCTGCCGCCTCGTGGGAATGGTGCGTAACGACGCATTGATTTACGGCAGTGGTGGATTTACATCCTATCCCGATGAACGCCTGGCGAATCAACTGGGAACATGGTCAGCACAGGGAATAAAACATGTAAAGATGAAGATCGGCCGCCACCCGGATAAAGATCCCGCCCGCGTCAGGATAGCCAGGCAGGCTATTGGCGACGATACCTCGCTTTTTGTTGATGCCAACGGCGCATATACAGTTAAGCAATCACTTGCTTTAGCAGCGTGTTTCAAAGAATACGGAGTAACCTGGTTTGAGGAACCGGTTCCCTCCGATGACTTACCCGGGCTGAAATTCATCCGGTCAGGAAGCCCGTCCGGCATGAACATAGCAGCAGGAGAATATGGCTATGCGCCGGGGTATTTTCTTAACATGCTCCATTCGGAAGCCGTGGATGTATTGCAGGCAGACGCTACCCGCTGCGGCGGCATCACCGGCATTTTAAAAGTAGGTGCGATGTGCGAGGCCTTTCACATCCCCTTTTCCTTTCATTGCGCCCCGGCCCTGCATTTGCATGTCGCCCTATGTGTAAACCCATTTTATATTGGTGAATATTTTCACGATCATGTGCGCATCGAACAAATGTTGTTTGATGGTGTGCAGGCGCCCATAAATGGCAGGTTGATGCCCGACTTATCGAAACCGGGGATGGGATTGGATTTTAAACACAAAGACGCCGCCGGCTATAAGGTTGGCTAAAATTTATATTGTATGAATGTAGAAGAAGTAAAATCATCGGTTGCCGCTATCGATACCGGGTTATTGGAAGCTGCCTTAAAGAGTACCATCAGCGGCGAAGTGCGGTTTGACAACGGAAGCCGTGCCGCCTATGCCACAGACGGTTCCAATTACCGGCAGGTGCCCATCGGCGTGGTGATCCCGAAAACAAAAGAAGATATTATCAACACCGTAGCAATCTGCCGCCGGTTTAAAGCACCTGTATTATCCCGTGGCGGCGGCACCAGCCTTGCCGGCCAGTGCTGTAATGTGGCGATAGTGATGGATATGTCGAAATATTATCACAACATTCTGCAGGTGGATGCCCATAAAAAACTGGTGACCGTACAGCCGGGCATTGTGCTGGACACCATGCGTCATCACACCGAAAAGGAATATGGCATCACCTTCGGGCCCGACCCTGCCACACACAGCCATTGCACCCTCGGCGGCATGATGGGCAATAATTCCTGCGGTGTGCATTCGGTCATGGCGGAAGTGGAAGGATTCGGCGCCCGCGTGTCCGACAATACTGAACGGCTGACACTGCTGACCTACGATGGTTTTATGATGGACGCCGGTCCGACCAGCGAAGCTGAACTGGAACAATATATCAGTGAAGGGGGACGTAAAGGTGAAATCTACAGCAAGCTGAAAAAGCTGCGCGACACCTATGCGGATGAAATCCGGGAAAAATACCCCAACATTCCAAGAAGAGTGTCAGGGTATAACCTGGATGAATTGCTCCCCGAAAAAGGATTTAATGTGGCCCGGGCATTGGTGGGAAGCGAAGGCACCTGCGTCGTCATTTTGGAGGCGACCTTAAAATTAATGGAGAAACCCAGGGAAAGAAGCCTCCTGGTATTGGGTTACCCGGATGTTTACAGCGCGGGCCATCATGCCCCTATTGTCATGAAACACAAACCCATTGCGCTCGAAGGCATAGACGACCTGCTGATTGGGTTTATGGAAAAAAAGGGGCTGAACCTGAAAGATATCTCGCTGCTGCCAAAAGGTAAAGGATGGTTGCTCGTGGAATTTGGGGCTGATACCAAAAAGGAGGCCGACCAGAAGGCAAAGGACCTGATGGAGGAATTGAAGAAAGAAAAGGATGCCCCGGACATGAAACTATTTGATGACCCGGCACAGGAAAAGAAATTGTGGGAGGTAAGGGAATCCGGGCTTGGGGCAACTGCTTTTGTCCCGGGTATGAAAGATGCATGGCCCGGTTGGGAAGATTCTGCCGTGCCACCGGCGAAAGTGGGAGATTACCTGAAAGACTTGCGCGATCTGTTTGATAAGTTTAAATACAAGGCTTCCCTGTACGGTCATTTCGGACAGGGCTGTATTCATTGCAGGATCGATTTTGATTTGCTGACAAAAGAAGGTATAGATACTTACCTGCGTTTTACCCGGGAAGCTGCTGCATTGGTACTGAAGTATGGCGGCTCATTGTCGGGAGAACACGGTGACGGTCAGGCCAGGGCAGATGTGTTGGAAATGATGTTTGGCAGGAAATTGATGCAGGCTTTTCGTGAATTTAAGGAGATCTGGGACCCTGAATGGAAAATGAACCCGGGTAAGATCATCGATCCTTATGGACAGGCGACCAACCTGCGGCTAGGCACGGACTACCATCCCCCGGTGTTAAAGACGCATTTTCATTTCCCGGAAGACAAGGATAGTTTCTCCCATGCCACGATGCGTTGTGTAGGCGTTGGCAAATGCAGGCGGCAGGAAGAAGGCACCATGTGCCCAAGCTATATGGTGACACGGGAAGAAGAAGATTCCACCCGCGGACGGGCGCACCTGTTGTTCGAAATGTTGCAGGGTGAAGAAATTAATGATGGATGGAAAAGCAAAGAGGTAAAAAAGGCGCTGGACCTCTGCCTCGCCTGTAAGGGATGCAAGGGGGATTGCCCGGTGAATGTGGACATGGCTACTTATAAATCCGAATTTTTGTCGCATTACTATGAAAAAAAATTACGGCCCCGGTCCGCTTATGCCTTCGGCTGGATATACTGGTGGGCACGCATGGCTTCGAAGTTGCCCGGCGTCGTAAATTTTATTACCCAAAACCGGGTTACCGGCGCAATCGCCAAAAAACTGGCCGGCGTGGCATCCCAACGAAAGATACCGGCTTTTGCCGGCCAGACTTTCCGGGATTGGTTTAAAAAACGAAAAGCTCCCGCCGGTGCAAAACCCAGGGTTATCTTATGGGCGGATACGTTTAATAATTTCTTTTTACCTCAAACCCTTGTGGCGGCCACCGAGGTATTGGAGACGGCGGGCTTTGAAGTGACCACGCCCCGGCAAATGCTATGCTGTGGCCGGCCTTTGTATGATTTCGGTATGCTCGGCAAGGCTAAAAAACTATTGCGCGAAATCATGGAATCGCTGCGGGAGGATATTCAAAACGAAGTGCCCATTGTAGGACTGGAGCCGAGTTGCGTGGCTGTGTTCCGGGATGAATTGATCAATTTATTCCCCAATGACGAAGATGCCAAACGGTTGAACAAGCAGGTATTCACCATTGCGGAATTCCTGGAGAAAAAAGCGCCCCATTTTAAAATCCCTGAATTCAGGGCAAAGGCGCTTGTTCACGGGCACTGTCATCACAAAGCGATCATGAAGATGGAAAGCGATAGGAAGCTGCTCAAAAAAATGAAACTGGATTTCACGCTGCTGGATTCGGGATGTTGCGGCATGGCTGGCTATTTCGGGTATGAAGCAGGGAGACATTATGAAGTGGGAAAAGCGGCGGGAGAACGTGTATTGTTGCCTGCGGTGCGTGAAGCGGCTAAAGATACCCTTATCGTCTCGGATGGATTTAGCTGCCGGGAACAGATCGCGCAGGAGACCAACCGGCAGGGGTTGCATACGGTGCAGGTGTTGCAAATGGCCTTGCGGCAGGAAAACTCCTCACTCGATTATCCCGAAGTTAAATATGTGGACGGCATGCAGTTGAAAGACAAAGATCGGAAAAAGAAAATGGCGCTTACCTTTCTTGGCATTTCCACTGTCGCCGTCACAGCTATAGTAGTCTCCTTCCTGTTGAAAAAAAATAAATAACTCCTTAATCCAATGCAAATGAATATTGGTAAAAAGATATGGGCCATTGCCGAAGGATATATTCCGCCTTATAGTAACGGGCCGGCCCCGGAATTTACCAGCCATGAAGCAGCCTGTATATTGAACATGGGCGACGCTGATGCCCATATAGCATTGACGATTTACTTTGCCGACAGACGGCCGGCAGGCCCTTATTCTATATTGGTGAAAGCGCAAAGAACCTTTCACATGCGGTTTAACAACCTGAGGGACCCGGAGATTATTCCGTTGGGTACTTCTTATTCCAGCGTGTTTATTTCAGACGTTCCCGTGGTTATTCAGCATACCCGTTTGGATTCCAGGCAAAGTTCCAATGCGTTGATAACAACTATTGCCTACTCAGAATAGAACAGTATGAAAAAAAAATTCTTTAAAAATAAGGTCATTGTTGTCACCGGCGCATCTGCTGGCCTGGGGAGATCTATTGTACGCGAATTTGCCAGGCAGGGGGCTGCTATAGCCCTGCTGGCAAGGGGTAAAGACGGGCTCGATGCTGCAGTGGCTGAGGCTGAGCGGGCTGGATGCAAAGCAAAAGCATTCCCCACGGATATGGCAGATTATAACCAGGTGGAAGCGGCTGCGAATGCGATTGAAAAAGACTTTGGGCATATTGACGTATGGATAAATAATGCGATGGTAAGTGTTTTCGGCCAGCTAAAAGATATGGAGGCGGCTGACTTCAAGCGTGTGACTGAAGTAACTTACCTCGGGCAGGTATACGGCACGCAGGCCGCCTTAAAGCGAATGCTTCCCCGCAACGCCGGGACCATTATTTTGGTAGGTTCTGCCCTTGCCTATCGCGGCATCCCGCTGCAATCGGCCTACTGCGGGGCAAAACATGGAATACATGGCTTCTTTGAATCATTGCGATCGGAACTGATACACGAGCACAGCGATGTCAAACTCAGCATGGTACAATTACCTGCGATGAATACAACACAGTTCGGATTTGTGAAAAGCTATCTCCCCAATAAGCCGCAGCCTATGGGCAGGATATACGAACCTGAAGTAGCGGCCCGGGCCATTGTTGAAATAGCGCAGCATCCTCGCCGGGAGGCATTTGTAGGTTATTCCACCGTGCAAACCATCCTGGGAAATAAACTTGTACCCGGCTTTTTGGATCACTACCTGGCTAAGAACGGATTTAAAGGCCAGCAGACGAATGAACCCAAAGACCCCGATAGCAAAAACAACCTGTATGAACCGATACCGGGCGATCATGGTGCTCATGGCAATTTTGATGCAAAAGCATGGGATGTAAGTCCTCAATTCTGGGCTGCCAGCCACAAGGCCATTGCCTGGGGCGGACTTGTATTAGTGGGATTTGGGCTAGGTATTTTATGTGCACGAAAAATCGGTTCCGGGAAAATAACGAATTCGTAGATGACCTCATATTGTCAGGTTAGCTGGTATTCGCGATGTATAAATCAATATTATGGTGACGCAACATCCGCATAGGCACTACTTCTATTTCCCCGAATTAGGATAGTTTATTCCAGGCCCAAAAAAACACTCGTACGTACTAATTTTTCCGTCTTTTAACTTAAAATAATCACTGTTCCGGAATAATTTGCCGTCTGTCGTCCAGCCATTATAGATTACAAAGGCATTATCTCCATTTACAATAATCTTATCCAAATCAAATCGTTTGATCTTATAGGCATTTGGCCAGCATCTTTCCTTAAAAACCTTTAAACTGATATGATCATCAAGCGGGCTGGTGAACGTAAACCCATTGGCGAGCGTTCGCTGCATCAAAGTCCAGTCTTTTTTCTCAAAAGCGGTATAATAAGCCCTAACGGCTTTGGCGTTTGGTCCATTTTGGAGCCCTGCCGCCTGGCCCGAAGAACTCTGGGCAAATCCTGCCTGGCTAGATAGGGTGGCCCATACGATAAGAATCCGGCCAATAACTGGTAAGAAGTTTTTAATCATGGTAGGTAGTTTTGATTATAGCGAAATTAACCCGTGGATCTAACCCGGGCCGGGTGCAATCGCGACAGATTAGAGGGGGCTTTGCAACAGCGGGGCCGCCCTGTGGCGGTTTGCTGCCGGGCGTATGGCTTTGCCTACACCTGGGGTATCGCCTTCCTGCAACCCATCGCCCCATTACCCCCGGTTAATAACCGTGCGCCACAGCCTGGTAAACCTCATTTAAAGAAGCCGGGATTCACGCTACTTTTATCGCCATAACAACAAATCCTCCCCGGGTATAAGTTTCCCATTTGCGATTGCCAATCCTCTGTCAACCAACACTAATCCGGCTCTTCCGCATAGTCCAGTAAAAAATTACACCATGAAGAAATTATTTACACTTGCACTGCTATTTATCGTAACCACCGCTTCTGCACAGTGGAGCAATACGACCAACCTGTTTTACGACAGCCTGCACACGCCCGTATGCAATGCGTTGAAAACACAGGCTGGCCAAATCGTTGTGCGAAGCTATCCCGACAGCGGGTACATTGTTATCTGGGAGGATTATCGCAGTGATCCAAGCGCTTATAACGCATATGGAATTATTTATGCCCAGAAATACGATAAAACAGGTAAACAGCTTTGGGCAGCGAACGGCGTGCCCATATCTACCAGCCCCAACAACCAGCATTATACCTACCAGGGACAGAATTACCGCAACCGTTCTTATGCGGCGACCGACAGCGCCGGGGGCTTTTACATCGTCTATGCAGATGACAGCATTGCAAGCTACGTCTATCAACGTGTGTGCATACAGCATGTACGAAGCGACGGAAGCCCTGTTTTTCCCGGCCCGGGGTATATGATCGCATCCTCTAAAACGGCCAACCAGGGTACATCGCCGCAACTGGTAGCCGACGGCAATAAAGGATGCTATGTTTCTTTTATGCTTACATCAACCACCATATATGCTTTCTGCTATAAAGACGTGAATGGCGCCCTGCAAAATTTTGGCGGCGGCATGATGAATGAAAATGCCCTGCAGGTAACATCCACTTCGCCTTGTGGCAATTATACGTACCTGCAATATCCCGATGCCAACGTTTCGGATTATAATATTTTCAGCGACCTGCAGGGTGGCTGTAATATAGTAATGAGTTTAAGCGCCAACGGGTCGGGCACCATGCTTGCATACAATAAACTATGGCGGGCAAAGAAAAATGCGACTTCATACCAGGATGCCCGGGGCATCGATTATAGTGTAACGCCTGTGACATACACTTATCAAAAAGACAGTGCTTACCGTTTGTATTTCCTGGTGACCGACCACCAGGAGATTAGTTGCGGGAGCAACCCGAATGTATATACGGTTAATCAATACCGCCTGATCCAAAATGGGTTCCAGGTGATTGACGGAGGATCCGGCATATATGATTTGAGTTATCCCAAAGGCGTTACCGTATCCACTACAGGCAATATCAATACCAGTCTCCTGCTTATCTGCGAACGCACTTATTCATCAACCACCGGTGTGTCGGACCCTTTTGTGAAAGGCTACAATGTAAAAGAAGAAATTTACGACAGCATACCTTATCAACGGGCTTCCTTCCCAAGTCCCGATTATCCCGGGTATAACCAGGCGGAACCAGCTTTCGTGAACAAACTGAATAATTTCAGGGATACATTGCTGTATGGCCCCGGCGGCAGTATTTTTGATTTTTCACTGGCAGGCGGCAGCAACCAGGTATATACATCAGGATTGATTACAGAAAACGGTTTAAGCCTGGGCTACAGGAACCTGCGGCTGCAACACCTGGCGGTAGAAAGCATGGGGGCCGACTCCTTTGCCGTTGTGTACAAGACCAGTGTAAAACAGGGTGTGCTAATCGGGCAAGACCGGCAAAATTATTCTACCGGGGGGCAATACGACTTGCCGGTTCTGACCGTCAACAATGCCGGCAACGCTTTATTTTACATCAAAGAAAGCGATGGCTCCACAGGCCCGGCCCGCGTAAGCCCTATTTTTAGCGGGGCACAGCTCGCGTGGGGAGCAATGGGAAGAGCAGTCGGTACGGGCATCTGGAACGGCAGTTATTACAATGTCAGTTCCCCGGTCGTTTCACTCGATCCCGTCAACGGGACTGCGCTGATGTCGTGGACCGATGCAAGGAATGCAGCGACCAATGGGCCTGCTGATATTTATATGCGCCATCTGGACAACCTCAACGATCCCAATTACCAGCCGCCCTATACAAGGGTAAGAGCCGTTCCCAATCCTTATGGCCCTGTAACAACTTCACAGGTCCTTTACGGTACAAGCAACACCTACAGCACTTTTGAAGCAACCGGTCCTTACGGCAGCGACGCCGGCGTATCGCCCGTCGTGGATATTTCGGACAATTACAACCTCGGGAATGTAAATGTGAGCGTTTATGAAAACACGGGCGGCATCCGCACCTACAATGGCAAACCCTATCTCGACAGGAGTTATACCATCATTCCCGACCACAATCCCAATGGCGCCGCCACCATCAGCATCAGGCTGTTTTTTACCACGGCAGAATTCAATGCACTGAAAGCCGCCGACCCTTCCATTATGACGCCGGGCGATTTGGCGGTGATTAAACAACCTGCCGGGTCGGGAAGCACTTACAGTGTCGTGGCGGGAGAGCAAACCATTATACCCCAAACCTGGGCAGCTATAGACGGGGGATATTATATTCAAATACAAATAACGAGTTTCAGTACATTCTTCATTTTTAAAAATGCAAATGCTTTACCTTTAAACTGGCTGGGCGTACAGGCCCAATGGCAAAACGCCACCCAGGCCAAAGTAAGCTGGCAGGTAGCGGATCAGCAGGACGTGCAAAGCTATACCGTGCAACACAGCAGCGACGGAAACGCATTTACGGATGCCTGCGCCGTGGCGGCAGATCCTGCTCAAACGCAATACAGTTGTATTGCCGCAGCCAACACCGGGATAAATTATTACCGCGTAGCGGAAACGGACAACGACGGAAAGATAAATTACAGCAAAGTGGTAGTGCTGCAGTCAGCCGGGCAGCCGGGATTGACCATATATCCCAACCCGGTCAGGGATATGTTGTATGTAGACGGGCTGGCTAACTATAAAAGCCTGCAGTTGGTAAATGCAAACGGGGTAATCGTCCTGCGGCAGAACATCATATCCACGACACAATCGGTTGATGTCAGCCGCCTGGCGCCGGGTGTATATATATTGACCGTGACGGGGAACAGCGATTCAAAAACATTCAAATTCATTAAAAATTAGACGGCGCCGGTACGACATATAGTGCTTTAAAACGACGATGAGGATAAGCATAGCCTGTATATTATTGTATTGCTGCGTGCCGGCATTTTGCCAGCAAAAACTTTCATACAATTTTCGCCATATCGACAGGACGAATGGCTTGCTGCACAACCAGGTCGTTACCATTGCACAGGACAACAAAGGATACGTATGGATAGGCACCGGCAAGGGATTGCAGCGTTACGACGGGTTACGTTTTAAGAATTACGACAGCGATACGGGCAGCATCGGCATCCGCCCGGCAATTGAAAATGTGTATGCCGCCGGCCATTATTTATGGGTAACGACACCCCGTGGGACAGAAAAACTGGATATCAATACCAACAGGGTAGTTCGTCATTTTATTTGCGGGCAAACGACTGCGGACGTTTCGTCAGGGTATGATAGCTATACCGGCTGGGACGGGACTAAATACCTGGTAAATGATTTTGAAGTTTATAAATATGACCTTCAAAATCAAAAAATGACCTTGTATATGGTCAATACGGCATTACCGTCTGCCACCAGCCATATCGCAAAAGACGAAAGCAAAAAACAGGCATGGCTTATATCGCCGCAGGGGTTATTGCTGGCAGACGCCGCCACCCAAAAAATATACTCGGTTACACACAATGAAATCAATCATCCCCTGTTGCTGGCCATGAAAGGGAAAAGCGCTTCAGGCATTATGACGGACAGCCGTCACAATACCTGGATCGCGTCAAGATACAACGACCAGCTATATAAGTTCGACCCGTTTACCCAAAAGCTATTCGTTTATTCACTCATCAATGTCAAAAAAGCACAGGGCGAAGAAGTAAGCAGGGGTACTCTATACAACAATTGCATATTCGAAGATAACCATGGCAATATATGGGTGGCCACCCAGCAGGCCGGCCTGCTAAAGTATAACAGGCAGCAGGATAATTTCGATTACGTGCTTGCCGCCAAAAACGACAACCAGAATATAGAATACAACTACGACATCAACTGTATTTTCCAGGACAACCAGGAAAACATCTGGCTGGGGACAGATAAAGGAATCAATGTTTTCAACCCGTACAAAGATTATTTTCAAACAATACAGCACCGGAAAAACAAGGCCGCTTCACTTCCGCAAAACGAGGTAGCGGGGTTTATACAGGCTCCTTCCGGCGATATACTGATAGCTACCTGGGGAGGTGGCATAAGCATCTACGACAGTGCGTTAACATTCAAAAAAAACATTTCCTTTACCGGTGAATATGAAAAAAATCTGCTGTGGTGTTTCGTACAGAAAGATGATAAAAATATATGGGCAGGCTGCCAGCATGGTTTTTTGCACAATTACAACACGGCAACAGGAGAAATTACCACCATTCATCCTGCCGCTTTCGAACAGTCGACCATAAGGTGCATGCAAAAGGACAGGGAAGGAAATGCCTGGTTTGGATTAAACAACGGTAAAATAGCAAAATGGGATAAGCAGTCCAATCAATTCCTGGCATACGGCGGAGACGCTGCCAATACCGGCGGGCGCCTCGCTCCCGTCTACAATATCTTTATCGACAGCAGTAACCATTTCTGGGCAGGCACCGAAGAAGGACTAAAGCAATTTGACCCCGTACGCAGGGTGTATACCGCCACTTACCATTCTACCACTGTCCAGGGCATCGAAGAATATAACGACAGTACATTGCTGGTTGGCACGGTTGACGACGGGCTTGTTTTCTTTAATAAAAAACGCCAATGCTTTACGCACACAACGGCCCCCGGTGGATTGCCCCCGGGGGCGGTATATGCCAAAAAAAAAGACCCGGCCGGTAATGTATGGCTGACCACGGACTACAACCTCTATACATTCAGCCCGGGCAAAAAAGACGGCATCGCTTATGCCATCGGGCCGGACATCATCAATTCGTCTTTTGAATCGGTACAGTTTTATCCCATGCACGACGGCAGGTGGATAACAGCTACCAGTACGGAACTCTTTTTGTTTCACCCCGACAGCCTGTCCCATAGCAATGAGAAGCCAGCCATTGCAATTACGGGATTTAAATTGTTTGACCACCCCGTATTTATAGATTCCGTATTGGATGCCGGCCAGCCGGTACCGCTTACCTACAGCCAGAATTTCATCACCATCGAATTTTCCGACCTCACTTTCCTGGATGTCAGGCGGCCGGGGTATTATTACCGGCTTTCCGGTGTCGATAAGGACTGGGTAAACGCCAATGGCAACGGTTATGCCAGCTATACCAACCTTGCGCCCGGCAAATACACTTTCAGCGTAAAGGCGGCAAATGCCGGTAATGCGCCCGTTACTTACATGGCCATTACCATCACGCCACCCTGGTATAAAACATGGTGGTTCATTTTTATTTGTATAGCAGCCGTGGGTTTCCTGGTTTACCGGTGGCTGAAAATGAGGGAAAAAAACATCAAAAACAGGACCCTGGAAAGGGCAAACGCACAGGCCATTATCCAGCAGGCCCAAATGCAGCTTGACACGCAGCAATACAAAATGGCCGAAGCGGAAATGAATGCATTGCGGGCCCAGATGAATCCACATTTTTTATTCAACAGCCTCAACTCCATCAACAATTATATTTTAAAAAACGATGCCGATAATGCCGCAGGTTATCTTACCAAGTTTTCAAGATTAATGCGACTGATACTGGACAATTCGAGAAGCAACTGGGTGTGGTTGCAAAACGAATTGAAAGCCCTGCAATTGTACGTGGAACTGGAAGCCTTCCGGTTTGACAACAGCTTTACCTGGAAAATAAATATCGACGACAATGTAAATGCCGGGCATATTATGGTACCCCCGATGATTGTACAACCTTATATGGAAAATGCCATCTGGCATGGACTAATGCATAAGAAAGCCGGCGGAGGGCATTTACAAATCGATGTTTACAGGGAAGAGGACAATTTATGTATCACCATAAAGGATAATGGCGTGGGCAGGGAAGCCGCAAACAGGATGCGAAGCAGGTTTGCAGACAATCAAAAATCCTACGGCATGAAAATAACGTCGGAGCGGCTTGAAATAATGAACAAGGTGTATGATATAAACGCAACGGTAACCGTTGCCGATGGGACGGAAAACGGGGGCGATGAAACAGGCACGATTGTCCGGGTAAAGTTTAAATACAGCTTAAAAAACGAGCCCGCCGGCACATAACCAAAGTAAGTCAAACATACTGCTTATGACAGCAATTATAGTAGACGACGAAAAGAACAGCAGGGAAGTGCTGGAAACAATGCTCCGGAAGTATTGCCCGGAAATAACCGTCATCAAAAGCTGCAGCGGGGCGGCGGAAGTGTTGGACGCGCTGCAAAAAGAGAAGCCGGATATTCTATTCCTCGACATTGAAATGCCCGGCATGAACGGGTTTGAGATGCTGGAGCACATCAACCAGCCCGGGTTTGAAATCATTTTTACCACCAGCTACAGCGAATATGCTATAAAGGCCATCAAACACAGCGCCCTCGACTACCTGTTAAAGCCCATAGACAAAGATGAGTTGATATATGCAGTACAGAAAGCCGCCAGGAACAGGACCCATTTCTCTTCATCACGCATCGAACACCTGCTGGAGTTGCTGGAAGTTAAAAAATCATCCAAGCGCTTTGCCGTATCCACTTCAGAAGGCCTGATAGTACTTAATGCAGCAGATATCGCCTACTGCGAAAGCGACGGGCCTTATTGCCGGTTCTATTTTGCCAACAATAAAACACTGGTTACTTCGAAGACATTAAAAGAAACGGAAGAAGCGTTGCAGGACTGCGATTTTTGCCGTATTCATCACAGCTACCTTATCAATATGAAGTACGTAGATAGATATATCCGGGGTGAAGGAGGCGAAGTGGTGCTGACCAATGGAAAAACCCTGCCTGTATCGCGAACAAAAAAGCAGGATTTCCTGCAATTGTTTGAAAAGATATAAAACAATAGCGCCATCAATGCAAGCTGATCACGCGTGTGATCTGCCACTGGTCGTTTTTATGTCGCCAGATAATGATAAATTTATCCGGCTTTGACGGCGTTTCGCTTTCCGCATGATTGATGAACCGGTGAAGACCGATCTCCACCGCACCGAACCCGGCTATGGGATAAACCTCTATGCTTCCCTTAACCAGTACCCTCGTCACTTTACCGCAAATGTTTTTCCGGATGGCATCTAAAAGCGCCTGCTTGGAGGTTTCCAGGCCGCCCTTATCATGGTAAAACTCGATGCTGTCCGCATAAATCGCGGCTTGTTTAGCCATGTCGCAATTATTATAGGCATTGAAATAAACACTATCCATGTGTACGATGGCGCTATACAATGCCTCCGATGCTGGTTTATATGCAGGGCTGTCCTGGCTTTGCGCGGATGCGGTGATCGAAATCCCCAGGATCATCCATAAAGCTAAAAGTGCTGATGATTTAGAATTTTTCATGATGTTTATGCAAATATAAATTGTATTGTTGAACTCGGCGTCAACAGTCGCCCCGGCCTCGTCGCCTATAGCATTAAAAATGGCCTGGTTCATCTTTAAATCCTATATTATATTTACCGGGTCTCGTCTATATGATGGGAGAGGGTGGGCTGATAAACGTTATTTCCCGAATTTCCAGCCCAGGTATAGTTGAAGCACATTGTTCTTTACATTGACGGTTGGAACAAAGCTGGCTTGTGTGCCGGGTGTATAAGAAGTAGGGTCTTTGTAGACGTTCGCGAGGCTGACATTCATCCTGGCTCCAATCAATAACCCTTTGACGGGATAGATCTCTATTCCACCCCCGTATCCATAATCAAAGCGGTTGTAATAATCCAGCATCTTGCTGTAAGGGCTTGCGGCGCTGGCGGTGGTCTTGCTGCTATCGGCTTTTGCGTTAATCAAAAATGCCGCCTGGGCGCCCAGTTGTAATTGCACGTACCTGGTAATATTGATGCAGATGTATTGCGGGAGCATGATATACTGAAGGTTTACATTCCCCGTGTTTGTGCTGGTGGCATAATTATATCCCTGGCTGGAGAAAATCAATTCCGTACGGGAGCTGAAAATGCTTTTTGAATGCGGGGCAAGAAAAACGGCGGCGTTAAAACCCGTCCGGCTACTGTTGCTGATGGAAGATGCGCTGGTGACATTGGCGAAATTAAGACCTGCTTTCAGGCCAATCTGTGCATGGACGCAGGTGGATGCCGCAATGGCAAGGAGTAAGATCATTTTTTTCATATTGTTAGTTTAAAGGTGATGGACAAAAACGGGATTGGCAGTGCTACTGCCCGGAGATAGATTTATTAGCATGGGATCTGGGATGCTGTAAAATTAGAGCGGGGAGATTATTGCGGCAATAGAACAAATGTTATACTATGCTACCCGTTCTTGCCATAGGCCTTGTTAATGGCTTCCGTACGGTTTTGCACATGCAGTTTCTCATAAATATTGTGGATATGCTGGCGAACGGTGCCGGTGCTGATCGATAATTTTTCGGCAATTTCTTTGTACAATAAGCCTTTGGCAAGGTACTCGAGGACTTCTTTTTCGCGGACGGATAGCACGGCAGCCTGGTCGGACACCTGTTTTGACCGGAAACGTTCTATCACTTTCCGGGCAATGGAGGTACTCATGGGAGAACCGCCTTCGTGCAGTTCTATCAGTGAATCAGCTATTTTGGACAAAGGCGTTTTCTTGAGCAAATAGCCACTGGCGCCGGCGGCGAGGGCATCGAAGACCTTTTCATCATTTTCGTAAATGGTGTACATGATGAACTGGGTGCGTTTACATTGGGATTTGACCTGCCGGATGCAATCAATGCCGTTCATGCCCGGCAGGTTGATGTCCATAATCACGATATCGGGTTGCAGGTCAACGAGAGGAGCAAGGGCAAATTCAGCATTGGGAAAAGCGCCCAATACTTCAAAGCGGTCATCCAGCACAAGCAGGCTGACCATACCTTCCCTTACTTCCTTGATATCTTCCACTAAACAGGTTTTGACAGGCTGCATACAGTAAATTTAAACTAATCATGAACGGGGTGCAATAGAACAAATGTTAGAGGGGCAGCGGGGCCCTGATTTCAACCCTCAGCCCCCTGTCATTCAAAATGATCATGCTTCCGCCGATGGATTGCATGCGTTTTTGCATGTTCTTCAGGCCGTTTCCTTCATTTTTATCCCCGGCAAAGGCGTCCATTCCCTTGCCGTTATCCTGAACAAGAATGGAAAGCCTATCCGTCAATTCAATATGGATCACCACCTTATTTGCTTCCGCATGTTTTACAATATTGTGCATGCTTTCCTTTATGGTGAGGAATATATTTCTTCGCATCTCCCCACTTACGGCAACGGCAGGGATATGATCGGGTAAATGGATAGTACATTCCAGGTTGTGCTCCCCACAATATTCCATCGCATAGGAGCGCGTATAATACAGCAGGTCTTCCAGGCTATCATTTTTTTCATTCATGGCCCAGATGATCTCGTTCATCTTGTCGATAAGCTCGGTAGAGGCCGTGACGATCCGGTCTATATTGTCCTGTGTGGTTTCATTGGCGATACCTCCTTTCACTTTTTCACTGATGAAACGTATCGATGAAAGACCGGCGCCCAGGTCATCGTGCAGGTCGGAGGCTATCCGTGTTCTTTCCTTTTCAATGATTTGCTTTTTCTCCATCGCCACCCGCTGCCTTTCCAGCCGCGCCCTGACATAATACCGGGTAAGCAGTAATGCAATGGCGATAATGGCTACCATCACAAGCAGGCGAAACCACCAGGTTTGCCACCAGGGCGGTTGTATGGCAAAGGAGTAAATAAGAAATTGCGGAGCATAGACCGCGGCGGGAAAATCCGCCCTGACATGCAGCCGGTATTTGCCGGGAGACAAATTCAGCAGATTGAAATTATTGACGGGAAGCGCTGTGCTCCAACCCGCGTTACTGCCGCCTTCCAGCATATAGCTGTACAGCACCTGTTTTTCATCAATAAAAGAAGGAGCGGCTACGCTGAAATCGAGGTTATTGTTGTTATAGGGAAAGACAGCAGGTTGTGAAAAATAATCAAAGGGCGCATTGTTTATAAGAATGCCCGTCAATAACAGGGTGGGAGCAATGGTATATTTTCCCGGGTTCGTGTTGACTACTTTAATGATGCTTCCCGTACTGGTCAGTACCCATGCCGTACCGGCCGCATCCGTCACGGCATAGCTGGTCTGGAAAAAGATATTTTTACTTTTC
>DASYCT010000324.1:0-9576 GCA_036500065.1 Chitinophagaceae bacterium
AATTACTGCTCGAAAAAGAAGCATTGGGCGCCGGTGTGTTGCATACACCCGATTGCCGCGCGACGTATGAGGAACTTAAAACAAAGGGAGTCGTGTTTAAATCGGAGCCCAAAGAACAGTTTTATGGAATCGAGGCGATCATCACCGACGGCTGCGGCAACTGGTTCAGCATGACACAGCCAAAAGAAATGTGACGGGTTAGTCTATTTCTGTCTGTTCGACCTTAAAGGTATAATGCCGCTGCGCGAGGTAACTGATAACAATCACTATCGCAGTGGCAATTGCCTGTGCGACATAACCATTTATGTATAACTTCTTCACGAGGGCTTTCAACAGCAGCCAGTTTAGAAAAAGATTGGAGATAAACACAAAGAAATAGCGGAATAATTGCTGCCGTGCTCTTATCGTTGAATCGATGAATACCACGAAACGCATCAACAGGAAACCCACCGGGAAACTGACCATGAACGACACGATCAGGGCAGCCACATAGGATTCAAATGAAAGAAAGCCCAGGTCTACGGACTTACCGGTAAAGATATATTTCAAACCCACCGTATAAACAAGATACCCAAGCAGGGTATTGGCGCTGCCGCAGGCAGCATAGCGAAAGGTTTGTAAAGGCATCCAGCGCCTGAAGGGCGGATAAAAGAAGTCGATAAGATTTGTCAGCTTGTTCGTTAACACCAGTTACTTTTTAACCCTGCGAAGGTACTTATTCGTATCCACTTTTTGCTACCTGCGCCGTCCTCATTAACCAATTATTAGGTTCATACCGGTGGATATACTTATATAACCGGTTAATATTAAAATATGCTTAGAAAACAGCTCCTGCGGGCTGGAAGCAGCGGACAAGCCATAGCTTCGTCCCGGTTGACTGCATTACCATCGCTTTCCTTATTTTTGCCGCACTTTAAGCACGAACTATGGCAATTGCAGCGCAACTTAAACAGGCGGTAACGGAAAGTCTTGGCCGGCTTTATGGGGGTGAATTTACAGAAGACCATTTCCAGGTAAACCAGACCAGGCCCGAATTTGAAGGCGATTACACGATCGTGCTGTTTGCTCTCGTCAAACAACTGAAAAAATCACCCGATGCGCTTGGCAACGAGCTGGGCGCCCGCATGGTGCAGGACTACGGGCACCTGTTTTCCGGTTATAATATCATCAAAGGCTTTTTAAACCTGGTTGTCGCAGACAGCTACTGGGTAGATGTGCTGGCAAAAAGCCATGCCGATCTCCGGTATGGGCTCGCCGCACCCAAAGGACAGCGGGTAATGGTGGAATATTCTTCGCCCAACACCAACAAACCTTTACACCTCGGACATTTACGGAATAATTTTCTTGGCTGGAGCACTGCCGCCATTCTCAAAGCCAACGGCTACGATATTGTTAAGACCTGTATCGCCAACGACCGTGGCATCCATATCTGTAAAAGCATGGTCGCCTGGCAGCTCTTTGCCAACGGCGCCACACCCGAAAGCACCGGCATCAAAGGAGATCATTTCGTGGGCGACTATTATGTGCTGTTCGGTACCGAACATAAAAAACAAATGGCGCCTTTGATAGCTGCTGGTCTGTCGAAGGAAGAAGCCGAAAAACAGGCTCCTATCATGAAGCTGGCGCAGCAGATGCTGGTCGATTGGGAAGCTGGTAAACCGGACGTGATAGAACTATGGAAAAAAATGAATAGTTGGGTCTATGCCGGTTTTGCGGTCACCTATAAACGCATCGGCAGCGATTTCGATAAAGTATATTATGAAAGCGATACCTATATCCTCGGCAAGCAGCTTGTTGAAACCGGTCTTCAAAAGGGGGTTTTCTTTCAGAAAGAAGATGGCAGCGTCTGGATCGATTTAACCGCCGACGGCCTCGACCAGAAGATTGTGCAACGCAAAGACGGCACGGCCGTGTACATCACACAGGACATCGGCCTGGCCGTACATAAATACGAGGAATACAAAGTCGACCAGAGTATATACGTGGTAGGCGACGAACAGAACTATCATTTCAAGGTATTGAAACTGATTTGCCAGAAACTCGGGCTGCCCTCCGCCGATGGTATTCATCACCTGAGCTATGGCATGGTGGAGCTCCCCACCGGCCGGATGAAAACAAGGGAAGGCACCGTAGTGGACGCCGACGACATCATCGATGAAATGGTGAACGTGGCCCGCCAGAAAACAGAAGAACTGGGCAAAGTAAAAGATTTTACAGAAGAAGAACTGACCGTATTATACGATACCCTTGGCCTCGGCGCGCTTAAGTTTTTCCTGCTCCGCGTAGACCCCAAAAAGAAGATGCTGTTCAACCCGGAGGAAAGCATCGACTTTCATGGCTTTACCGGCCCGTTTATTCAATACACCTATGCCCGGATAAAATCCATCCTGCGCAAGGAAGCCGCCAATAAAACAGTTGCCGGAACAGCGGGGGATTTATTACCGCTCGAGAAAGAATTGTTGATTGTGCTGGAGCAATACGGCGCCATCATCGACCAGGCCGCGCTGGAACATAACCCTTCCGTAGTAGCTAACTATATCTACACACTCGCCAAAACATTCAATTCCTTCTACACCGAACATTCTGTCGCCAACGCAGAAACGCCGGGCAAAAAGCAATTGCGTCTTCAACTTTGTGAAATGGTGGCCAACGTGCTGGCTTCCGGGTTTGGATTGCTGGGAATCCGGGTGCCGGAAAGAATGTAAAACTGAGTTGAGATAATGTAACTGGCGGGGTTGGTACAAATTAGCGCCCATTCGCGCCATTCGCATATCAATTCTTCTGCTCCTTCAAATGCGCCAGTGAAGGGTCCATTGCAATCGCCTTATCGCAAAGATCGGAACCTTTTGCCTTATCGCCCTTCTTGATGTAGCACATGCCGATCATATAAAGGGCTTTGCCGTTTGTTTTATCGAAGCCAAGTATCTTATCCCAGTAATCCATCGCATCCTGGTATTTGCCGAGCTTGTAATAAATATCCGCAATGGTATTGAGTAAGTCCAAATCAGCGGGTTTCTTTTCCAGCACCTTTTTCAGCATCTCGATACATTTGTCCATCTGTCCCAGTCCCTGGTAGGATATGGAAAGATTCTCATAATAATCATTGTCCGCCCTGTACCCCCTGTCGACTGCCAGTTGGTAATACTTCAATGCATCCCGGTCATCGGGGATAGCGGCAAAATTGAGCGCGCATTCATAGACCCAACGCGGGCGTGTCGTATCCAGTTGCACGGCCCGCTCGTAGAAAGGCGCGCCGGCCTTATAATTGCTCATTTCGGTAAATCCTCTCCCGATGGAATAGGGGATTTCGGGATTATTGGGGTCTTCTTTGGAAGCCGCCAGCAGGTAAGTATAGGATTGTCCGTAGTCCTCTGTTTCGTAAAAGCTCTTCCCGAGGATGAAGTTAGCCCCGCTGCCTATCTTCTTTGCCTGCATCTTTTTGGCATACGCAATCGCCTGTTCCCATTTGCGGGTCCAGCAATACAGGCTGGCAAGATTGATAATAGCGGTCGTATCCTCTGCATTGCCCTTTATCACTCCCTCAAAAGCTATGATAGCCTCGGGATAGCGCTTCATTTCCACATACACCCCGCCCAACTCGCGGCGGGCATCGGTATTGGCAGCATTAAATTCGATGGATTTGGTAAAATATTGAGCCGCGACGAGAAAACGGCGTTCCTTCCTGGCATCTGCGCCTTTCTGGAAATAAGCCAGGGAACTGTCAGACGATTGTGCCATTGCAAATGCTGAACTGGCCAGCCACAGGATGGTAAGAATGTACTTCATTTTCGATAAGTATTGGAAAAGCTAAAATTATACGGATCTTTCTTATTTAAGCACTACTGCCCCTAACGCCGGTAAATGCACATTTATTTCAAAAAGCGGGCTGTTTTTATCCACCTGTTTCACTCCCGGATTGGGATTAAAAACATCCCCCGTCCCCCAGTATTTTTTATCGTCGCTGTTGAATATCTCCTTCCATGCTTTTTTACCATAGGTATATACCTTCCAGTCATTACGGACCACCGGCGACATGTTCAGGATAACCAGCAGGTCATCGGCTGGTTCCAGGCCCTTGCGCCGGTAGACCATCACGCTCTCCGGGCGGTGGTCGAGGTCCACCCATTCAAAACCACCCGTCACAAATTGCTTTTCATACAATGCCGGTTCGGCCCGCAGCAACAGCCCCAGGTCCCGTACGCAATCCTTCATCATGCGGTGGCTGTCAAACTGTAGCAAATCCCAAGGCAGTTCGCTCTTATAATTCCATTCACTGGTGCTGGCAAATTCATTGCCCATAAACAGGAGCTTACCACCCGGGTGGGTCATCATATACGTGTACATCAAACGAAGATTGGCAAACTTCTGCCAGTCATCGCCCGGCATCTTGTAGATCATCGGCGATTTTCCATGCACCACCTCGTCGTGGCTCAGCGGCAACATAAAATTCTCATCATAGAAATACATCATGCTGAAGCAAAACTTATCCTGTGCGCCCGGCCGGAAGATAGGGTCCAGCTTGAAATAATTGAGTGTATCGTGCATCCAGCCCATCATCCATTTCATACCAAACCCGAGCCCTTCGGCAAACGTGGGTTTGCTGATCCCCGGCCAGTCCGTCGCTTCCTCTGCAATGGTTTGCGTGTCGGGGAAATCGCGGTAAATCGTTTCATTAAGGTCTTTGATAAAAGCGATGGCTTCGAGGTTGCCGTCACCACCATGTTCATTCGGTTCCCACTGCCCTTCCGTGCGCGAATAATTCAGCTTCAGCATCGACGATACGGCGTCTACCCGCAACCCGTCGGCATGGAATTTATCCAGCCAGAACCGGGCATTGCTGATAAGAAATGATTTTACTTCTCCTCTTTTGTAATTGAATATATAGGAATTCCAATCGGGGTGGTATCCCTTACGCATATCCGCATATTCATACGTATGCGTTCCGTCAAACATAAACAGGCCCTGCGCATCGTAGGGAAAATGGGAAGGCACCCAGTCCAGCAGTACGCCTATCCCCTCCTGGTGAAAGGCCTCCACCAGTTGCATAAACTCCTGCGGGTTGCCAAAGCGCGAGGTGGGCGCATAATAACCCGTGCCCTGGTAGCCCCAGCTGCCGTCGAACGGGTGTTCCATCACCGGCATAAACTCCACATGCGTAAACCCCATTTCTTTTACATAAGGCACCAGCCGCTCCCGGATCTGACCGTAAGTATTGTAACGTTCTTCGTCGTTTTTATCGGGCCGCATCCAGCTCGCCAGGTGCACTTCATACACATTCCAGGGAGCATTCAACGCATTGTGCTTTTTTCGTTCCTTCATCCATTGGTCGTCCTTCCATTTATAATCCAGCTCCCAGGTAATGGAGGCGGTCTGCGGGCGTTTCTCCCAGAAATGAGCAAAGGGATCGCCTTTGTCTGTCTCGACACCCTTAAACCCTACGATATGGTATTTGTAGACCTCGCCCACCTGGAAACCGGGGATGAACCCTTCCCACACGCCGCTTTTATCCCAGCGCGGGTACAATTCATATTCATGGTTGCGCCAGTCGTTGAAATTGCCAATAACGGAAATAGACGTTGCGTTGGGGGCCCATACGGCAAAATAAACACCCGCTGTTTCGTTCACACGGTGCAGGTGGGAGCCAAATTTCTCGTACAGGCGGTAATGCGTCCCGTGCTGGAAATTGCGAATGTCCTCCGCCGACAACATCGAGTAGTTCCAGACCTTACCCGTAGTATCTATAAAATGATCTTCTTCATAACGACGGGATGCGAGCTCTTCCATAGTTCTTTTTTATAGTACTCTTTAACCTAAAATTATGATTCAACCTGTTTAAAGTTAGTTGTTTTTACATGATATTCGGACACGATTTTAGAAGGGATGTACTAATACCAGAACTGTTAAACCCCCGGCCCATCGCCGTTAAGAAACTATGAGAAAAAGCACCATCCTCTTACACCTTATCCTCTGCACCTGCGGCGCTGTCTCCGCCCAGCAAGGCACTATCAAAGGTGTCATACGAGATACTTCCGAACAAAAAGAATTACCCAACGCCGTCATTGCCGTACTCCGGCAGTCCGATTCGATCATGCAGGCGTTTACGCGCAGCCAGCCCGGCGGTGCTTTTATTATTAAAAACATTCCACCCGGTCAGTACCTGCTAATGGTGACCTACCCCAAATTTGCCGATTACATAGAACCCTTTTCCATAAAAAGCGATTCCCTGTTTTCGTTCGGTCCCATCAGCCTTATCCGCAAAAGCGAATTGCTTAAAGAGGTTATCGTGACCCAGAAAGCAAGCGCCATCCGCATGAAAGGCGATACGCTGGAATTTAAGGCCGACAGCTTCAAGGTAAAAGAAGGCGCTACGGTGGAAGAACTGCTCAAAAAACTACCGGGCATACAGGTGAACAGCAAAGGAGAGATCACCGCCCAGGGAGAAAAAGTGCAGAAAGTGCTGGTCGACGGGGAAGAATTCTTTGGCGACGACCCCACACTGGTCACTCAAAACCTGCGCGCCGATATGGTAGACAGGGTACAGGTCTTCGATAAGAAAAGCGACCAGGCGGCCTTCACCGGCATCGACGACGGGCAGAAAACAAAAACCATCAATCTCAAACTGAAAGACGATAAGAAGAACGGTTACTTTGGTAAAGTAACAGCAGGTGGCGGCACCAACGGCTATTTTGACGATGAACTGATGGTCAACATGTTTAAAAAGAAGGAAAAGCTGGCCCTCTACGGTATCCTGTCCAATACCGGCAAAACAGGGCTCAACTGGACTGACCGCAATACCTATGGACAGAACATTGCCGATATAGCCGAATACGATGAAGACAACGGCTATTTTCACATCGACGGCAATTTCGATGAGCTCGATAATTGGAACGGTAGTTACCAGGGCCAGGGTTACCCTACTGTAAAAACCGGCGGCGTCCATTACAACAACAAATGGAACGACGACCGTCAAACCATCAATGGTAATTATAAGTTCATGCAGCTTTCGGTGAACGGGGAGAATACCACCAATACTGAAAACATCCTGCCTGATACGCTTTACTACAACAACCAGCACCAGACCTTCAACAACCAGATATTCCGCAACCGGGCCGATGGCAACTATGAAATAAAATTCGATTCCACCTCGTCTATAAAAATAACCGCCGACGCCGGCAAGGACCATAAAATAACCAGCAACCATTTTACCTCGCAGGCACTGGCCGCCGATAGCGCCCTGATCAACAGCAGCACGCGCGACGTATCCACCACCGCCGATATACAGACACTTAACAGCAATATCATCTGGCGCAAACGCCTTCCTAAAAAAGGGAGGACGCTTTCCATCAATTTCAACGAAAAATACCAAAGCAGCACCGCCTCGGGCTACCTGTATTCGGAGAATAATTTTTATACAAAAGATACGCTCAGCCAACAGCAACTGACCGACCAGTATAAAGACAACCACAGCCAGGACATACAACTGGATTCCAAACTGACGTACACCGAACCGCTTTCCGGTTCCTCGTTTATAGCAGCCAATTATGGGTTCGCCCTCGTGAACAGCAGCTCCGACCGCAGTTCATTCAACAAATCGGCTTCCGGCAAGTACACGGAACTGGACCCGCTGTACAGCAACGACTACCGGTTTAATGTATTCACCCACCGCGGCGGCCTGAGCTATAGCCTGGTGAAAAAACAACTGAGATTCAGCGCAGGCAGTAATATAGGGCTCACCAACTTCGAGCAGAAAGATGTTCATGCCGACACTTCCTCCACGCGCCATTTCGTGAACTGGTACCCGCAGGCGTCCCTGAGCTGGACCTTCAATCCTCAAAGCCGGCTATCGTTGCGCTATGACGGCAGCACCACGCAACCTACTATCCAGCAGATACAACCGACCAGCACTAATGAAGACCCACTGAATATTATCATTGGCAACCCTGCACTAAAGCCACAGTTTGCGAACAACCTGTCGCTGAATTTCAACGATTACAAAATCCTCTCACAACGATATATATACGGGGGCTTGCGGTATACCGCCACGCAGAATTTTATCGGCACCCGGGACAACGTGGATTCCACCGGCAAACGGGTGTCGCAATCGGTCAACCTCAACGGCAGCAATAACTTCTCCGGTTATGCGGGATACTACTTTAAATGGGACAAGCCGGGCCTCGGCATTAGTATTAATGGGAATGTCTCCCGCCAGCGGTTTGTAAATATTGTAAACGATGTACTTAATGCCACCAATAGCGGGAACTATGCCCTGGGCATAGAACTGAACAAGAGCAAAGAAAAAAAATACGAGTTCGACATTTCCGGCAACGCCATTTACACCCGCAGCGTATCCTCGCTCTACAGCAATAACACGACCAGCTACTGGACCTACAATATACAACCCAACGCGGCGCTTTACCTTCCCTGGAAGTTTGAATTGCACACTGACGCAGAAATCAACCTCCGTCAAAAAACCGTCTTATTCCCTACCAGCAACAATACGGTACGCTGGAATGCCTGGGTAGGAAAAAAGCTGTTAAAAAAAGACCCGTTGTTGCTCAAAGTAATGGTAAACGATCTGCTCAACCAGAACATAGGCTTTAACAGGACAGCGACCAGTAATTATATCACACAAAATACATATAGCACCATACAGCGGTATTTCATGGTATCACTGGTATGGAGCTTTACAAAAGCGGGGACAGCAGCGCCACCGCAGCAATAAAACGACAGCGTATGAAACGAAGCCTCTTTTTTCTTTTACCGTTGGTGCTTTGTGCCGCGCTGCGGCTACCGGCCCAAAACACTATTTTCCTCACCGAAGGCAAAATAGAGTTTGAAAAGAAAATCAATCTTTACGACCAGATGCAGGAGGAAAATGAGACCTGGAGTGACCTGATGAAGAAAGCCATACCAAAGTTCAGGACCGATTATTTCGAGCTGCTGTTCACCAAAAACAAAACACTGTATCAACCCGGCCGGCCCAATCCCGACAATAACAAGATCCAATTCGACGAACAACCGGCGCAAGACAACAGGGTGTATTCCGACCTCGAACATGAAAAAAGTATCAGCCAGAAAAAAGTATTTGAACAGGTGTTTCTCGTACAGGACAGTACCCGCAAAATACAATGGAAGATAACCGACGAAACCCGCACCATTGCCGGGTTTACCTGCCGCAGGGCCAATGCCATTATCATGGATTCAGTGTACGTGGTAGCTTTTTACACCGACGAGATTACCAGCACCGGCGGCCCCGAATCCTTTTCCGGTCTGCCGGGCATGATACTCGGCGTAGCCGTTCCCCACCAGCATATTACCTGGTTTGCCACGAAGGTAGAAGCCACCCCGGTAGCAGAAACCGAATTTAAAATCCCATCAAAAGGCAAGAAAACCACCGGTAAGGAGTTGAAAGCAACCCTGGGCGAACGGATGAAGGAATGGGGAAAGCAGGGCAAGCGGATTCTACTGGTATCAATGATCTAGGAGAATTACTTTCTCAACTCCATTACCAGCAAATATTTACCGCCCAGGCTCAGCATCGGCTGCAAGGCGAATTCATTGCCCGTGGCCACATCG
>DASYCT010000325.1:0-3943 GCA_036500065.1 Chitinophagaceae bacterium
CGCCGATATTGGAGGTCATGATGATAAGCGTGTTCTTGAAATCCACTTTACGACCCAGGCCGTCGGTCAGCTGTCCATCGTCCAGCACCTGCAGCAGGATATTGTAAATATCCGGGTGGGCTTTTTCGATTTCATCCAGCAATATGACGCTGTAGGGTTTACGACGAACTCTTTCCGTCAGCTGGCCGCCTTCTTCATATCCTACATATCCCGGAGGCGCGCCGATGAGGCGGCTTACGGTAAATTTCTCCATGTATTCGCTCATGTCGATGCGGATCAGCGAATCTTCGGTGTCAAACATATACCGGGAGAGCGCCCGGGCCAGCTCGGTTTTACCGACGCCGGTGGGGCCGAGGAATATAAAGGTGCCGATAGGTTTTTTAGGATCTTTCAGCCCTACACGGTTACGCTGGATGGCTTTCACCACTTTTGAAATGGCTTCGTCCTGTCCTATAACCATGTCCTTCATGTCGTCGGCCATCTTCCTGAGCTTCTCCGTTTCGGCCTGCACCATCCGTTTTACCGGGATGCCGGTCATCATGCTGACTACTTCGGCGATAGCGTCCTCGTCAATGGGATAGCGTTTGTGTTTGCTTTCTTCCTCCCATTGGTTTTTCGCTTTTTCCAGTTCTTCCTGCAGGCGCTTTTCCGTATCACGGAGCGAAGCGGCCTCTTCGAATTTCTGGCTTTTGACGACCTTATTCTTTTCGTTCTTTACGTCTTCAATCTTTTTTTCCAGTTCCACTACTTCCTGGGGCACGTTGATGTTTTTCAAATGCACCCGGGCGCCAACTTCATCCAGCACGTCGATGGCTTTATCCGGCAGCAGGCGATCCGTCATATAGCGGTCGCTCAGCTTTACGCAGGCATCGATGGCTTCGGGCGAGTAAGTGACATTATGATAATCCTCGTACTTGCTTTGAATATTGGTAAGTATCTGGATGGTTTCTTCCACGCTGGGAGGTTCTACCATCACTTTCTGGAAACGGCGGTCGAGCGCGCCGTCTTTTTCAATATACATCCTGTACTCGTCCAGCGTGGAGGCGCCGATACATTGGAGCTCTCCCCTCGCCAGGGCGGGTTTAAAGATATTGCTGGCATCCAGTGAACCGCTGGCGCCGCCGGCGCCTACGATGGTATGGATTTCATCGATGAACAGGATCACGTCACGGTTCTTTTCGAGCTCGTTCATGATGGCTTTCATCCTTTCTTCAAACTGGCCGCGGTACTTGGTGCCGGCCACCAGGGCCGCCAGGTCAAGACTCACCACGCGTTTGTCGAACAACACCCTTGACACCTTACGTTGCACGATGCGGAGCGCCAGCCCTTCCACGATGGCTGTCTTGCCCACACCGGGTTCGCCGATAAGGATGGGGTTGTTCTTTTTGCGGCGGGAGAGTATCTGCGAGACACGCTCGATTTCTTCTTCCCGGCCTACAATCGGGTCGAGGGAACCACTTTCCGCGAGGCGAGTGATATCCCTTCCGAAATTATCCAATACAGGGGTCTTGCTTTTGGCATTGCCCGCAGCCTTGGATTTTTGTTGCGAATACTTCTTTTCTTCGTCAAAGTCATCATCGCCTTCTTCGGAATACTCGCTGCGAACGTCGTTGCTTTTTACAACACCGAGTTCATTTCTGAACAGATCGTAATCCACATCAAACTGGTTTAAGATTTGAGTAGCTATGTTTTCTTTGTTCTTTAAAATAGAGAGCATGAGGTGTTCTGTTTCCACGGTGGGGCTTTTCAGCGCCTTTGCTTCGAGTACCGTAACGCGGATGACCTTCTCTGCCTGCTTGGTGAGCGGAAGACTATTAATGTTGGCGATATTTTTCCCCGTTTTGTCCTTCACTGCCAGCTCAATCTCCTTGCGCAATTCATACAAATCAACGTTAAAGCTCTTGAGTATGCGGACGGCAGTATTATCTCCTTCACGGATGAGCCCCAGCAACAGATGCTCGGTGCCGATAAAATCATTGCCTAATCGTAACGCCTCTTCCCTGCTGTACGATATAATCTCCTTTACTTGTGCCGAAAAATTATTGTCCATTTTTCAAGGATTTGTGGGTGATACAATAATAACGAATATTTTTGATTCCTGTCACTGCCTGGTCGTTCCGGTTGTCCCTCTATTCACATATACGTGGGAATTGTGAAAAAGTTTCTATGAATTAACGTTTTTAACAGGCGGTAAATTGTTACAAACTATGAATGTCAAATCAAATACCAAAGAAAAATTTCATGTCATAACCATCAGTGAGCCGTCAATTGCTGCTAATATGACAGAAGAATTAGAGAAATACTTACTGAATTGCCTGGAAGGGGATGTCAAAAGTGTTATACTCAATTGTAAAGACATCCAAATGATGGACGACGCTGCTGCGGAATCAATAGTAAAGATACAACAAACCTTCTATGAGCAGAATGCCTCTTTTGTTATATGCGAGCTGCAACCCGCTGTGGAAGCGACTCTTGACAAAACAGGCCTATTGGAAATCATGAATACAACTCCTACCGAAAGCGAAGCCTGGGACATCATTCAGATGGAAGAAATAGAGCGTGAACTCATGGATGACGACAACCCGGACATTAACTTATGAAAATAACAACGGGCGGTGGGTGATTGTTCGGAAGGAAGTCCCACCCCTGCCAACTTTCTCCAAAAAATCGCCATAAAACGCTAATTTGCAGCTTAAAGCAGCAAACCGAGCGTAAAACTGTCTAGCCTAAATACCGGTTCTCTGATCTCGTTATTTGGGCACATCAGCAGGTCGCTGTTACGTATACCCTTTTACCTTATAACATCTATGCTGGCTGTTACGATTCTCGGAAATAACTCTGCCTTACCGGCTTTCGACCGTCACCCTACATCCCAGGTTGTGACGCTCGACGAACATTTATTCCTGGTCGACTGCGGGGAAGGCACCCAGATGCAAATGGCCAAATACCGGATTCGCCGGAGCCGCATTCACCATATTTTTATCTCACATCTTCACGGGGACCACTATTTCGGTCTTATTGGCCTAATCACCAGCATGGGACTGCTCGGCCGCGAACACGAACTGCACCTGCATGCGCCTGCGCCCCTGAAGGAAATGATCGACCTTCAACTGAAAGTGGCCGACACTACCCTCCCCTTTACCCTTCATTTTCACCCCCTGCTCGGGGAAGGCGTTATCGTCAACGAAGACAAATTCAAAGTGACCAGTTTTAGCGTTAGCCACCGCATTCCCTGCTGGGGCTTCCGGTTCGAACAGGTCAAAGCCCCGCGCCGGGTAAACCCGGCGAAGGCAGCCGAATACGGGGTACCCGCCTCTTTTTACGATCGCCTCAAATGGGCGGAGGACTATACCAACAAGGAAGGAGTCATTATAAAAAACGAGCTGGTCACCATCCCGGCCCCCCTGCCGAAATCGTATGCTTACTCGGCCGATACCCTCTACGACGAACGCATCATCGATAAGGTAAAGGGCGTAGACCTGCTTTACCATGAAACCACCTACCTCAAAGACCTGGAAGAACGCGCCGCCAAACGCTTCCACAGCACCACCCGCCAGGCGGCCGCCATTGCCGAAAAAGCAGGCGTAGGCCGGCTGCTGATAGGCCATTTCAGCAGCAAATATGAAGTCCTGAGCGAGTTTGAGCGGGAAGCAAGAGAAGTGTTCCCCAACAGCGAACTCGCCGTCGAGGGGGTCACCTATCCCGCCTGATATTTCCCGCCTGCCACATTAAAGACATTTATTGCCGGGTTCGTTATGCCCCCGTCGCCCCCCTGTTCGCTATGAGTTGAGGTTTTGCCTGGGTTAAACGCGGACCAAACGCGGATCAAACGCGGACCAAACGCGGATCAAGTGCGCATCGAACCTCCGTTTGTTCCTGGATTAATATGGCTTTGTCCTTGCTTTACTATGCATTTATAGCAGTAACAGTACGGACAAAGGCA
>DASYCT010000326.1:0-2757 GCA_036500065.1 Chitinophagaceae bacterium
CTAATTCTCCTGACTTAAGCCGGAGCAGGCTGTGCCCGGCGGTACTGATGCCAAAATGCGTCGCCAGGTGCATCGTTAGATCTTCGTTTTCGGGCATATTGGGGTATCCGGCAACAGGCGGTTTTAATATATAATGCCCCCAGAGCCCTACGATGGTGAGCCGTGACATCGTCGGGTCGCCTGGTATTTTTTCGATGTCCAGCGAAAGTTTGGGCTGTACCCCGGTAACCGCAATGCTGCGGATAACGACCTGCCGTGCCAGTTCTTCCATTTGCCCGCTGTCATAATCAAGGATGGGCGGTACCGGCGTTCCAAACAACCTGCGGCTGCATGCAGGATGAAAATCAATACTGCCATCGGGCAATGGTTTATAGCAATATAAACAACGTTGTTTCACTTGTCATGATTTGATTCAATGGCCTCTATGTGTACAGCGCCGACACAGTCCCGGCAGGCTACCAGGAGCAATCCCATCCGGTCCCGGATATCCAGCTTCCAGTTTTTGAGGGTAATATTAAGCAGCCACCCTTCGGGAATCAGACCGTCAAAAAAGGGGATCATCGTGTTACTGAGGTATGGTTTTTCACGCAAAGGCAGTGTTAAGCTCACTGGTTCCGGAAATTTCTTTTCAAGATACCCTTTATCATATGCAAAGCCATACCCATCCTCGTCCTGCCATACGCGACCGGCCAATTCATTTTTAAAGAATACCGTTCCTGCCCGCTCCATGACTATAAGTTTTCTATTTTTTCAATTTGCCCGTGCTCCAGCAGCGTGACCAAATCCGGGTTATTCGTTTTCTTATATTCAATCGCCTTATTATTGGATACCATTTTCCAGTCTGTAATCCCGCTGCCTTCATCCACGGGGTCAAGGATGATCCCATACAATTCTGTTCTGTCTTTGAGTGTTACACGCACAGCGACATTGGTGTGATGGAGCAGTATATCATAAGGATCCAGTATCCGTTCGGAGCCTGGCGAAACCGTATAGCCAAAGAGCTGCAATACCTGGTTTACTTTGTCCAGTCGCAAGGTCTGTTTGCCTGCTTCCAGTTCCCGGATAAAACGCAAACCTACTCCTGACCGGACAGCAAGTTCATCCTGTGTAAGATGAAGCCGGCGGCGATGATAACGAATGAAGTTGGCGATATTGTCAATTGAGGGAGTCATATTATACCCTTTCAGGTACAAAAATAGTGATTTTCTTCAAAAAAGTCCCTAAAGGGTATAAAATAGCGCCCTTTTACGTTTTATAATCCCGATCGGGGGTAGGAAAGTCAGGTTTCGACTCCGCTCGGGGTGACAGGAATAAAAAAAGGTTCCGGAAGGAACCTTTTGTGTATTGTAAACATTTGCGGTTTCCCTCAGGAAGTGAGGGTGACGCCTGCGGCTGAATTTTGCGAATTGCGATCTTTGTCCTGGTATTCCCGCCGGACGGCTTCCATCTGTTCATTCATCATGACAATGGCCTGCACGTGGTGGGGTTTGTCAAGATATGAGACCTTCCCCTCTGCTTTCAGCTTCGCTTTGATTTCGTCAGTTCTGCTGATCTTTTTAATCATGATTAATTAGAAGGGTTTAAGATTTCGATCGAAAATAGTGAATTCAGGCAGCATCCATTCACTATTCTCAAGTACCCCTAACCCATCCGCAAAATTAATGACTTTTCCCTGGAAGGCGGCAATGACCAGGGGTTTGTTGAAATATATGTTTGCTTCGGTAGCGTCCAATATCAGCAGGCCATTGGCTTTTTTCTGCTTTACCAGGCTTTTTGTGCTTAGTTCGTACACCCAGATAAATTTTGGCATGGAGGTCTCTAAAATGATGTCTTTCAGGTCGTTTTGAAATGACTTGTTTTGGGCCAGCCAGTCTTTAAACGATCTTGACGAGGCAAGGTAACATCTTAACAAGACCTCGCTCCCATCGGCCAATGGATTGGGGCCCGTGATTAAAAAACGCTTGACGAAGTTTTTGGCTTCGAATGCTTCCAGGTATATCCTGGAGTAAAGAGGCACGATAAAATAAGCAATCCTGCAATCGTGCCAACCGGACTCATAATGCTTTGCCGGGTCTTTGAGGGTTGCTTTTTGATAGACCGGATGGTTGTCGTCGATAAAAACAAAGGGCTTCTCAACAGCATCGATGTCGTACATGCTTATCTTTTTTGCTGTAACAGCCTCCTGAAGGCGATTGTCAGTGATATGGCAGGCAGGCAGGTTGTCTATCTGTGCATTGCTGATCCGCTCATGGCCTACACAAAGCAGCGCGTGCCTGATATTGCCATCGGGCCAGTTTTCCATCGCCGTTATGATGGGGATCCCACTTTCAACATAACAGCTTATCAACCCTTCAAAATCATTTCCGTATTCCGCCCTGCTGTATATTTTTGTTCCAAATCCGAATTCTCGCAATGCAAAGGACATCTGCTGTATGTTCAGCCCCTTGGATGGCACCTGCCGTTCTGAAGAAACTTTGTTCAGGGTATGAATGATCTGAGAGGGTAACACGGTCCTGTAGTCGCTGTATTTGTGACCGAAATATTCCATCATTGTCCATAGTGCCGTTTCTGCGCAGCTGATGGTCTCGGTGTCCTGGGAGGAATGCGGGAATCCTTCCACACTGAATTTAATGCCATTGGCGGTGGCCTGGTATTCCGTCGTGCAGGCGAGGAAGCCGGTATCTTTCAATGCATGAGGAGATATGATGTTGCGGCCGATGACAAAGGGTTCTATGGGTCTTAACACAAAAAAGCCGC
>DASYCT010000327.1:0-9414 GCA_036500065.1 Chitinophagaceae bacterium
AAAAAAGCGCGGTAATACAACCCGTCGATGATCGGGTTAACCGACGACCAGCTCATTTCATGCAATCCCTGGATACCGGCATCGTTCTCCCAGGTCCAACCGGCTTCATCGGTAGTCAGTTCCTGCAGGTTGAAATACAAACGCAGGAAGTCGGAATTACCTTCGTCGGAAATGATCTGCGTGGGGATGTCGGGACTTCCTGTACCACCCGTGTTGCCGGTGAGCGCGAAGGCTGCATACACTTTTGCCAGGCCTTGTTTGTAGCCGGTAAGCGTGCTGTAGGCCTGCGCGGCGGTGATGTTATTGGTAGGCGTTAAATCCAGTTTCTTGGTGCAGGCGGTCATCATGCTGCTGATGAGAACGACCCCCATACCTATTTTAAAATACTTGCTTTGCATAATCTGTTTTTTTACAGTTATAAGACATTAGAATTCGATGGTTGCCCCCAGTGAAAATATCCGGGGCCTTGGGTAAAGATTGTTATCGATGCCCGGGTTGCCCGGGTTGCCGTTGGCGGCGATTTCGGGATCAAGTCCCTTGTACTTTGTGATAATGAACACATTTTGTACGCTCACGCTCAGGCGGAGATTGTTCACGCTCTTGGCAAACTTCCCTACGTTGTATCCCACCGTAAGGTTGTCCATCCGGAGAAAAGAGGCGTTCTGAAGATAATAATCGCTCAGCAGCTGCTGTGCATTGCCACCCTTGAAATGAGTGTCGAGGTAGCTGGTGGAAGCGTTGTACAGGACGGAATTACCCAATATCTGGTTGAGCGTTCCTGTCTGGCTGGCGATATTGTTGTAATCGTAGTTGCCCAGGCTGGAACGTAATACTGTGCTGGCGCTCCATTTTTTGTACGATACGCTGGTGCTGAAACCCATAAATACATTGGGATCGGCGGACTTGCTTTTGTAGAGGTCGCTCTGGTTGATGATGCCATCGCCGTTTTTATCGACAAATACGCCTTCGATGGGACTACCGGAAGCGTTATATACCTGCCGGTACAGGTAGAACGTATTCTTGGAACCTCCCACCGCGTTGATAAGTCCGAATTGACCACCGATACCCCCTGCTATGCTTCCGCTCGCGAAGCCGATATAAGCACTATCATTGGGCACTACTGTCAGGTTAGTGATTGTGTTTTTGTTGTAGGTAATGTTGAACGAAACATCCCAGCTAAAATCCTTGTTTTGGATCGGCCTTGCATTGATACTGAACTCAACCCCCTTGTTTTCCATGTCGCCCACATTGGCGGTTATAAACGCGGAGAAATTGCTGCCGGCCGGCTGCGGAATGGTGTTCAACAGGTTGGTAGTTTTCCTAAAGTAAAAATCAACGCTACCCGTGATGCGGTTTTTGAGAAAACCATAATCCATGGCAATGTTGGAGGTAGCGGTCTGTTCCCATTTCCGGTTGGCATAGAAACCCGAAGGACGGAAGCCCTGCAGGTAGGTATTTCCAAACTGGTAGGACGCATTGGCATTGCTCAGGTAGTAATAAGCCAGGTAGTCATAATCGCCGATGCCATCCTGCTGGCCTGTGACGCCATAGCCGGCGCGGATCTTGAGGTCCGATACCACGTCGCTGTTGCGCAGGAAGGATTCGTCTTTTACTTTCCATGCAAGGGCTACCGAAGGAAACAGGCCCCAGCGGTTGCCGGGAGAGAAACGGGAAGAACCATCTCTGCGGATGGTAGCGGTCAGCAAATACTTGTTGTCGAAACTGAAATTAGCCCGTCCGAAATAAGAGATAAGGTTGTGTTCCGGTTTGTCGTAGGGGAAAGCAGGGTCGGTGTTGGGGTATTTGACCCCCGCTGCGTTATAGGTCGCGTAGTAATTAATTTTTGCCAGGTAATCATTGTAGGAATAACCACCAATGACATCCAAATGGCTTTTAATCGCTTTTAATTCTTTTACATAGTTCAGGTAAAACTCGTACACCGTATTGTATTTGTTTACCTGGTAGGGGTTATTGGAACCCCCGCCGCCGCCCGTTATATAACCCGATGCCGCGCTGTCGGTCACGTACGTTTTTCCCTGTCCCCTGGCTATATCGTAGCCGATATTGGCGTTTGCATGAAGATCGGGGAAGAAATGAAATTTATAATCCAGTTGCAGGTTGCCTACGCTGCGGATCGGGGTGGAAGTCGAATACTGTTGTTTCAGCAGCCCCACAGGGTTCCTGCCGGCCAAATTCATAAGACCAGTAGGGGCGGTAGGGTCCAGCCATTCGTAGTAGCCACCGAACCGGTTGCTTTTTACCGTCACGGGTTGGGTGGGGTCAAAGGTGATGGCCCCGCCGATGGCTCCCGTATTGGCGAAGCGGGTGTTTTCCTCGCTTACCTTTACATTCAAATTCACTTTGAGATGATCGTCAAAGAGAATCGGGTTTATTACAAATGCCTCTGAAAGCCGTTGCAGGTTATCGGTTTTCAAAATACCAGCCTGGTCCTGGTAGCCGAGGGAAAGCCGGTAGGGAATGACTTTACTCCCACCACTTATGCTGAGGTTGTTACTGGTGCCGAAGGCGGGGTGATAGATCTGGTCCTGCCAGTCCGTACTGGACGAACCAAGCATGGCTTTCTGCGCTGCTGTTCCGTTGGCATTGACCACGGCCCTGAACTGGTCGGCGCTGAGCACAGGCACTTTTTTGGTAAGTACCGACAGCGAGTTGACAGTGCTGAAGGTTGTTTTAACCGTGCCGGTCCTTCCTTTCTTGGTCGTAATGATGATGACCCCGTTGGAAGCGCGCGTACCATAAATCGCCGAGGCCGATGCGTCTTTCAGCACGGTAAACGATTCTATATCATCGGGGTTGAGAAAGCTGAGCGGGTTGCCGGCTCCCGGGATGGAGCTGCTTTGGCCGGGAAGGATCTCATTATCCAGCGGAACGCCGTCGATAACGATCAGCGGGTCGTTGCTGGCATTCAGTGAAGCGCCGCCCCGGATGCGGATGGTGCTACCCGCTCCCGGCTGCCCGCTATTGGAGATAACGGATACCCCCGGCACCTTACCGGCTATCATCTGTTCCGGTGTGGTGATATTGCCTTTTTGAAAGTCTTTTTCACTTACGATGGCGACCGAGCCGGTTAAATCCTTCTTCCGGGCGGTTCCGTAGCCGATTACCACCACTTCGTTCAGCGAAGCATCGACGGCCATCAGCGACACCTGGAAGTTACCCCCGCCGATAGAGACTTCCCGGGCCGTAAAACCAACTGATGAAATCAACAGTGTTTTTGCGCCGGGGCTTACGGAGAGGCTGAAACTACCGTCGGTACCGGTCACCACCCCGTGAGTGGAGCCCCGGACAACGACCGAAGCCCCCGCGATAGGGGTCCCGTCCTTGGTGTTGGTTACTTTACCTGTAATTACTTTGTTTTGAGCCAGTGCAGCAATGCTGACAAATAGCAGGAGTAAAAGGAGCTGAGTCCTTGCAAGCAGTCGTTTTTTCATTCTCAATTTTTAATTTAATTAAAAAACCGGATCAATGGCCGCATTTCTTCTTCCGGCCGGGTGTTGTTCTTTAATTTTTGTTTGGCATCTATAAGACCTTGCAATTTAGAACCGGGCTGCTTATCCGATTTGTGCAAACGTCCATTTCTCTTGTTCTAATGGGTTAATCAATGGTTCACAACATATTTTACAGGGAAAAATATAGCTGAATGAATAAATTTGATCTTTGCACCTGCCATGTTGAAACAACGCCCGCCTTATAAATATAGGTCCTGCATTTTGTACCCCGCCGCACTGCTTGTGATGGGCTTGTTTTTTTACTCCCCCGTGGCCGTTGCGCAGGCCCCCAAACTCCGGTTCCGGCATATTTCGAATGAACAGGGGCTGAGCAACAGCACCGTAGAAGCTATTTACCAGGACAGTAAGGGATTTATCTGGTTTGGCACCCGCGACGGGCTGAACCGCTATGACGGGCTGGAAATCATGGTGTACAAAAACAATCCTGCCGACAGCAGCAGCCTGAGCGAAAGTTATATCCGCTATATATATGAAGACCGGGAACACCGGCTATGGGTGGGGACCATCAACGGCCTTAACCGGCTGGACCGGGAAAAGAATAATTTCACCCGCTACAAGCACAATGCCGCCGATGCCAATAGCCTTAGCGCCAACCTCGTTACTTGCATGGCGGAAGACAAAGAAGGGAATCTTTGGGTGGGCACTTATGGGGGCGGCATCAATCTGCTGGATAAGAAAACAGGACGGTTTACCCATTTGCAGCACAGCAACACCGATTCCGGCAGCCTGGCAAGCAACGAGGTAAACTATATCTACAAAGACAACAGCGATAATATCTGGGTCGGCACCGAAGAGGGGTTGGACCTCTATCGCCGCGCCGGTCATTCCTTTACCCATTATCGCAATTCCTCGAAAACCAATCCCTCGGCCAACGCTATCCGGGTGATCCAGGAAGACCGGCAGGGTAATTTATGGCTGGGTACGGAAGACAGCGGCATCTATCTCTTTGATCCACAACAAAAAACCTTTAGCGCTTTTGTACATGCCGACAGGGACCCCAGCAGCCTGGGCAACAATATGATCAAAAGCCTGCTGGTCGATAAAAAAGGAAATCTCTGGGTGGGCAGTATCAATGGAGGCCTGGATTTATTTAATCCTTCCAGGAGTTCTTTTTTTCATTACCACGATGAACCGGGCAATGCCACCAGCCTCTCCCAACGAACCGTATCGGCCCTTTTTGAAGACAACCAGGGCAATTTGTGGATAGGCACCCACCGCGGCGGGATCAATTGTTATTCACCCGCCGGTGAGAAATTCAATCTCTATCGCCAGGAATTGTCGGGCAACAGCCTGAGTTACAGCGACACAAAAGCCTTTTGCCAGGACAACACCGGCAATATCTGGATAGGTACCGACGGCGGGGGGCTCGACCTGTTTTCGAGAGATAGCCGCACGTTCAGTCATTATAAATACAACCCTTTTGATGATAAAAGCATCGGCGCCGATGCCGTGCTCGATGTGATGCAGGACCGGAAAGGAAATATATGGGTAAGCACCTGGGGCGGCGGTCTCAACCTGCTCGATAAAAAAAGCGGTCATTTTACCCGCTTTCAGCACCATCCGAACGACAGCAATTCCATTTCCTCCGATTTTGTCCAGAAAACATTTGAAGATTATAAAGGCGATCTGTGGGTAGCCACTTATTATGGCGGGCTGAACCTGCTGGACCCGGTCACCAAAAAATTCACGCGTCTTATCTACGACCCTTCCCATCAAACCAGCTTGTACGGCAACAACATCGTTTCGATTTACGAAGACAAGGAAAGCAATATCTGGATAGGCACCGACGACGGCGGACTCAATTGTTACCACCAGACCACCCGCCATTTTTCTCATTACTTTAATAACGAAGAAAAAATGCCCGACCTGCGTGTGCTGTTTTCCGACAGCCGGGGAAGGCTATGGGTAGGACAAAAAGGATTGTACCTGCTGGATGCCGGTCACAATAGTTTTCATCTATACACCGACAAAGCGGGTTTATCCAATGAGTTTATCAAGGGGATTACGGAAGATGAACAGGGCAATCTCTGGATAGCGACTTCCAACGGCCTCACCCGTTTCAACCCCGATACCTATGCTTTTGAAAAATACAATACGGGCGATGGATTGCAGGGACTTGAGTTTGAGGCCAACGCTTATATGAAAAGTAAAGACGGCGAAATGTACTTCGGCGGTATCAATGGCTTCAACTGCTTTTATCCCGGTAATATAAAAACCAATAAGTTCATTCCCCCGGTTTATATTACCGGTCTGCAGGTGTTCAATAAAAAAATAACGGTGGGGGAAGAAAATTCCCCGCTGCAAAAAGACATCAGCGAAACCCAGGAACTGGAACTTTCCTATCACCAGTCCACCTTCTCGCTCAATTATGCCGCGCTCAACTACACCGTTCCGGAAAACAACCAGTATGCGTATAAAATGGACGGACTGGACAAGGACTGGAACTATGTGGGCAAAGAAACCAAGGCCAATTATACCAACCTGGGCCCCGGGGAATATACATTTCATGTAAAAGCATCCAACAACGACGGCGCCTGGAACGAGGAAGGCGCTTCGGTGAAAATTGTTATTACACCCCCGTTCTGGAAAGCAGGCTGGTTTATCTCCCTGTTGGTGGCGTTGGGCATTGCCGGCCTCTACTGGTTCTATAAATTCAAAACAAAACTGAAGCTGAGAGAACTGGCCGAACAGCAAAAAGAAGAAATGCACCAGGTGCAGCTCCAGTTCTTCACCAATATCTCCCATGAGTTCAGGACACCGTTATCGCTGATACTCGGCCCACTGGAAAAGCTCATGAAGGAAGACGGGCACCAGGCCTTTCGCCATTACTATTCCGTCATGCACCGCAACGCCCACCGGCTGTTGAGTCTTATCAATGAACTGATGGATTTCCGCAAACTGGAAAGCGGCGCCCTTCAACCCAGCGTGATGAAGGGCAACCTGAATTCCTTCCTTGAGGAAATCGTAGAAGAATTCATGGATTGGGCGCTTCAGAAAGAAATAACCTTCACGTTAAATAATACCGTGTCCCTACCCGATACCTGGTTCGACCGGCAGGTAATAGAAAAGATTTTGCTGAACCTGCTGAATAACTCGTTTAAGTACACAAAGAATGGCGGAAAAATATCGGTGGAACTGCTTGGCTCGCTGGCCGGTTTTAAACCTTCGTTTAAGAACGAGCTTATCCTGAAGAACGATTTCCGCGGCAGCGCTTATGCTTATATCCGTGTAGCGGACAACGGGATAGGTATTTCAAAAGAATCCCTGCACCATTTGTTTGAGCGCTATTACCGGATTACCGAATCACATCTCGGCTCGGGCGTGGGACTGGCCTTCGTGAAAAGCCTGGCCAGGTTGCACAAAGGCGATGTGTACGTGTACAGCGAGCGGAACATGGGCACGGAAATCATTATCGGCATACCCATTGGTGAAACCGATTATAAAAAGGAAGAGAAGCGATCAGCCAACCAGGCCGAAGGCGGCGTGCGGCTCGAAAGCCTTGGCAGCCAGTACGAACATCACCTTGGCATATTGGAAGAACATGCCAGTGCAGCAGCGGCGGCAGGGGCGGCACATGCCGACGCATCGGGACTGATTTTACTGGTGGAAGATAATGGTGAAGTGCGCCAGTTTTTAAAAGACAGCCTGAGCCCTTATTATAAAATCGCGGAGGCAGTCAACGCGGAAGAAGGTCTTGCCAAAGCAAAAGAAACATTCCCCAATCTTATCATCAGCGATGTGATCATGCCCGGCATGAGCGGCATCGATTTCTGCCGCGCCATCAAGCAGGACATCGAAACCAGCCATATCCCGTTTATTATGCTCACCGCCAAAAGCGCCGTGAAATCGCAGGTAGAAGGGATCGGTTCAGGAGCCGATTACTATTTTGCCAAGCCGGTCAACTTCGACCTGCTGCTGCTGACCATCCGAAACCTGTTTAGCCAGGGCGTCCGCCAGAAAGAACGTTTTGGAAGAGAGCATCATATTGAAGCGATGGAACTCGTACATTCCGAAAAAGACAAGGAGTTTGTCAACCATGTATTGCAGATCATCGAGTCGCAACTCGTAAATCCCGACTTTGATATTGAATACCTGTGCAGCCAGGTCGGCATGAGCCGGACGAAACTATACCAGAAAATAAAAAGCATCAGTGGCCAGTCTATCGGCGATTTTGTACGCACCATCCGCCTGAAGAAAGCGGTACAGATCATGACCCACGAAGATGTGTCGCTTACCGAAGTGATGTACCGCATCGGCATTCAAACGCAGTCTTACTTCACCAAAGCGTTTAAAAAGGAATTTGGCAAGACCCCCACCCAGTTTATGCAGGATATGAAAAGAAGCTGATTATTCCATCACAAAATACCAGGGAATATGCCACCTGCCTTCGTGCAGGTGAACATGTAATGACTGTCCCGTCTGCACTTCCTCGTAAAATGACCTTCGTACCGATTGATCCTTTTCTTCACTGAAGCGTCCCCAGGGAGACAGCGTGAGATAATAGCTGGTGTGTTTGCCTGTAGTTATGTGCTTACCCGTTACCTGTACCTGGAAGGAATCGGGTTTGGAGCTGTCGTAATAGCAGTTGCTGAGAACAATAAGCCCAAAGCTATAGCAACCGGCAATAAGAGCGCCGACTCCCATAACGAGTGCTTTACTCTTTTCTTCCCCAACGGCTTTTTTGCATATAGTAAAGAAAACAAGGGTCACTATAAGCGTGGAAGCCAGTAACGGCGTCCAGATTTTGCCGAATATATAAAGGTCATAATCCAGTATAGCTCTTAGCAGCAGGGCAAGCGCCGGAAAATAGAGGACAAAGGAGACAGAGGGCCAGGCGCTTTTCTTTCGGGTATCAAACCGCACCAGCCCTTTAAAATACCAGGTAATGTACACCCCCACCCAGGGCAGGATGGCAAGGGCAATTAATAATGGCTCATAGGGCTTTGGATAGATAAAAACCCAAAAGGAGATCCCGATACCAACAGTACTGGCCCAGGTTGAAACCTTTCTTGCTTTGGCCAGGTTATTTTCCCGCTCGCCTTCCGTAACGCCAAAGTTTTCGTTGGCGAGAATCGTTTTGGTTTCCGCTTCATATTCTATTGTATCAACGTCCGGGTAATTTTTTTTGAGCCATACCATTATTTCTTTCCTGCGCTCAAAATAACCCGATAACTGGATCTGTTTGCCGGCCCCCTCTTTTGGAATGATAAACACGATATTCTTCTCACCCTGGCGATAGCCCTTTATGTCGCTGCGCAATAACGAACGGGTTGAAAACGCTTTTTGCAGGGTAATGGAGTCGTCATCGATCGTCAGTTTTGTCTTCATTGTATCCAGGTAAGAATAGACGCCTGTAGCGGCCAGGATAAGCCCCAGTATAAAAAAGAATAAAGGTGTTTTCGCCCCTGCAGCGAACGAACTGACGATGAATGCCCCACCGCCAACAACAAATATTATTGCTAAAATGACGACAGTAATGCGCCCGGCTTTGGCTATACGGTATTCCATGGACTTAAAGAAACAAAAAGTTTTTGAACCGGCATAATCAATCCTTTTCCCATTTTCTTTTCGTGGAGCCGGCCTGCCGTGCTGTTTTCCAGCCGTTCTTTGCTGCTTTTGCCAGTAGTCGTTTGCGTAACTTTTTTGGGTAAAGTATTTTTCGCCAGGTCCGGGAGTGGGAATAGCGCTTTACCACGCCCAACTGTCCCAGCAGTTCATACGCGGCTACGCCACAGCGCATACCAAAAAGCGCATAGTCGTAGGGTGTTTGTTTGAGATAGGCGAGGGCAATACTGTATTTATCGCATAATGGCTGTGGCGGTCTTTTTTATGCGAAAACAAGTGGAATGCCCCATGGGGTTGAAAATTAGGCTTCATGATTAAA
>DASYCT010000328.1:0-8148 GCA_036500065.1 Chitinophagaceae bacterium
GTGTGTAAATATTCCGAGCGGGAAAAATACCTGAAGAACTGTCCCGACCCGGATTTGATTTTGAAGATGAACCAGTATTTATAACTTCAGTCGTATCGGATCTTTATCATTGCGGGGTGTCAGCCAGCAAAGGCGATTGTACTGCACACGGCCAGCCCTATTACCAAAATCACCCCCACGGCCAGCAATATGCCCTGGCCGGTTTGTTTTTTTTCCTTGCCGGCCGACAGCGCGATTCCCGTAATCAGTTGAATCAGTAATCCACCCCCTATAACAAAGAGAGCGGTCAATGCCCAGCCAAGGCTGTCCCTGCTGCCGCCTGTTGTGATAGCCGGAATTACAAGCAGGGTCCCCACGGCCAGGTTAATGGCTACCGTGATCAACATGGTCTTTACTACTTTTTTATTCATGTTGACGTGTTTTTAAGATGTAGCATTTGTTGTTCTTTCCGCCTGCAATTGTTTTACATACGCTTCCTTTTCATCCCGGTAAAAAAGGTTCATCGTTTCAAAGGGAATGATACGCCCGTCTTTATGTACGATGTGTACACAGCTTTTTTTGATGGAGCGCACATCAAAGTCGTAGGCATCGATGAACCGCATGATGATGATGCGGAACAGGTTATCGTACGTAAGACCCGGGGCCTGTATCTGTGGCAGGCAGCAGAGCAGTTGCTTCATGTTTTCTTCTACCCGGTCCACCGAGATGCCGGTACTGAAAATCTTTATCAGTTGTTCATGCAGGGCAGCGTCCTGTTCATATACGATGGTATTGCGGCTATTGTCGAGCAGGTGCGCCGGGTCGATGTACCGGGTAAGCGGGAATACCTGCCCGGCCAGCTTCAGCGCATAGCCCATGACCAGCGCATCGGGATTGCAGGGCACGGGAATAAGATCGCTGGACTGGAAGATGCTGGTTTGATCCAATATGCCCTGTCGCACATCGGTCATGGTGATGCGGTCGGTAGCGGGATTGAAATGTTCAGTGCGCCCCGCCACCTGGGTAGGCTGGAAGGTGACGCCGCGTACGCAGGGTTGTTTAAGTGCAAATTCAATGATCTTTCCCATCTCGTCATCATTCAATCCTTTTTGAAGGGTGACTACGAGGGTGGTGGAAAGATTCAGCGCATTCAGTTGTTCCAGCGCTTTAATCCGTATATCGGTTAAATCCCTGCCGCGCAATTGCTGCAATACGGAAGGGCGGAAGGAATCGAATTGCAGGTAAATTTCAAAATCGGGCATATAGGAAGCCAGCCGTTGGGCAAAACCGGGGTCCTGCGCAATGCGGATGCCGTTGGTATTGACCATCAGGTGGCGGATAGGTTTTTTCTTTGCTATATCGAGGATGGCAAAAAAATCCGGGTGAATGGTGGGCTCGCCGCCGCTGATCTGTACTACATCGGGGTTGCCTTCGCTTTCCACGATAATATCGAACATGCGTTCTACCTCTTCGAGGGTGCGGTGCCGGCCATAATGCGGGCTGCTCATGGCATAGCAGGTGGGACAGGAAAGATTGCAGCGGTCGGTTATCTCTATTACAGTGAGGCAGCTGTGCTGTTCATGATCCTGGCAGAGGCCGCAATCATAAGGGCATCCGTAATGGGTGGGAGTGCCGAATTTCAGCGGCATTTCGGAAGCCTTGTTGTAATTGCGGATGTTTTTATAATAAGCTATATCGGTAGCGATCAATACTTTTTGAAAACCGTGTTCCGGGCAATTCTTCAGCATGAAGACCTTGTTGTCTTCAAACACGATCTTGGCATCTACCCTGCGCAGGCATTCGGGGCAGAGGCTGAGCGTGAAATCGTAGTAGGTATAACTTCTTTCGGGCATAAATGGTGATTAATCTTTTGTGAGTGACAAGTGTGTGGTGTTTGCCGGTTCCGCATGATAAGATACCAGGTAAGCAGGGTGCAATATATAATGGTAATAATACAGCAGCCCGCACAGGCTGGTGATCTGGATGGTCGACAGCCCGATGCGAAACGTATAATGTGGTTTTATGAAATCCAGCAGGAAGCGAAAGGAGCAATAGGCCATCAGGAAAAGTTTAAACCGGGCGCCGGGCGCAAGCGTCCATTTTTTATCTGCCTGCCGCAGCGCCACCCAGAGCAGCAGCAGGAACAGCATTTCATACAAGGCGACGGGATGGCGCGGCAGGCCATCGCCCAGGTTCATGCCAAAAGGCAGGCTGGTGACGGTACCATAGGTTTCTTCATATATGCCCATGCTGAAACAGCCGATGCGCCCCACGATAAGGGCCAGCAGCATGGGATAAACGAAAAGATCGCCCGAGGCTTTTTTCTCGCCCACCATTTTCTTTACCAGCTCAACGCCCAGCAGCCCGCCGAGAAAACCGCCGAGCACGGTTTTGTTCTCATAGAAATGAAGGAGGACATTGCCTGTCTTGCGCAGTTGGGACGGGTCTTCCAGGCCACCGATTAACCGGCTGCCGAGCAGTGCGCCGAAAATGGCGCCGATAAGTATCCAGGTACGGTTGGAAGATTCAATAGCGTCTCCCTGCCTGCTGCGCAGGTAGAGGAAATAACGGAAGCCAATAAAAAAAGCAAGAGGTTCCAGTATGCTGTGCAACAGGATAGCCGTATGGCCGATGTGTATCTGGAAGGGAAAATGCAGGGAAAAAGTTTAAGGTAAGATACGGCTTAAACGGATATACTATGTGCCAATAATTCCTTAACCAGCTCCTCCCATTCTTTTTGCAACGAACAGCCGGGCATGTGGGCACCGGCCTTGTTGTACCAGTAATTGGCGTTCCATATATCGCCTTCTTTGCGATGCAGGTAGGCGTGGAGACGGGTGGCGGTTTTGTTTTCAATGTCCTGCACCAGCTCATGTGCTTTCTTCCAATCGTCTTTGGCATCGTACCAAAGGGCGCGGAGGTACACGTTGAGTGTATCCGGCGGCACGGGAGCGCTGAGACTGGATTGGAAAGCGTCGAAATTCATGGTGTAAAATTAAGAAAAATTGTAATGACAGGAATCCCGGGACCGGTAGGGAACGGGGGAGGAACCGACCCGGCGCCGACCGGCAAAAACGGCTTATATTTAATCCGAGAGACAACCTAAATCTTCCTTATGCCAACGATCAAATGGACGATTGCTTTTACCGCGCTCCTGCTTACCGGCACGGGCGCTTTTGCACAGATGCAGAAAGCGCCTGCCTACCCGCTTATCGTGCATGATCCCTATTTCAGTATATGGTCTTTTTCGGATACGCTCAATAAAAGTGTGACAAAGCATTGGACGGGCGCAAGCCAGCCATTGGAGGCCTTTATAAAAGTGGATGATAAATTTTACCGGGTGATGGGTAAGCCGCGGGAAAACGAAACGGAGGTTGCCGTGCAGCAATCGGTGGAAGTAAAAGCCACGCAAACGAAGTATGTGTTTCATTGCGGGCCGGTGAACACGACGCTCCGTTTCACCAACCCCCTGTTGTTGCGCGACCTTGCCCTGCTGTCACGCCCGGTATCTTATATCAGTTTCTCGGTACGGTCCAACGATGGCAGGCAACATGCGGTGCAGGTCTATTTCGCGGTTTCTTCCGATTTATCGGTCAATACGCCCGCAGAGGAAGTAAAATGCAGCGGGTACAGTGCCGGCGGTCTTAACATCCTAAAAGCCGGCACCACGGAGCAACCGGTATTGCAAAAAAAGGGAGATAACCTGCGCATAGACTGGGGATACCTCTACGTGGCCGTTCCCGCGGGCAAAAATGCTTTTCAATCTATCAGCCCCGGCGATGCGCCGCTGTCTTTTACGCCGCCCGCAAACGGGGCCGCAGCGGTCCCGGTCACGGGGAAGAGTTACCGGCTAAACACGGTCGCCACTCTTGGCAGGGTGGGTGCGCAGCCCAAAGAACAGCTTATCCTGGTCGGCTACGATGACCTGTATTCCATACAATTCTTTGGACAAAACCTGCGGCCCTGGTGGCGAAATGATCCCCGGGTCACGATGGAAAATAAACTGCAAGAAGCCTTCGCGGATTATACCACCACGCTAAAGCGTTGCGGGGCGTTCAACGACAGCCTGTACGCCGGGGCCGAAAAAGCGGGCGGTAAAGCCTATGCCGATCTTTGTGTGCTGGCTTACCCGCAAAGCGTGGCGGCGCATAAGCTGGTAAAAAGCCCGGAGGGAGAGCTGTTGTTCTTTTCAAAGGAAAATTTCAGCAATGGTTGTATCAACACGGTGGATGTTACCTATCCCTCGGCGCCTTTATTTCTTTTATACAATCCTGAGCTGATGAAGGGCATGCTGAACGGCATTTTTTATTACAGTGAAAGCGGTAAATGGAAAAAGAATTTTGCGGCGCATGACCTGGGTACTTATCCATTGGCCAACGGGCAGGTGTACGGCGAGGACATGCCGGTGGAGGAATCGGGCAACCTGCTGATATTGACAGCGGCCATCTGCCGGGCGGAGGGAAGCCCGGCTTATGCGAAAAGACACTGGCATGTATTGGAGTTATGGGCAAATTATCTCGTTAAGAACGGATTTGATCCCGTTAACCAATTGTGTACCGATGACTTTGCGGGACATTTGTCGAGAAACAGTAATCTCTCGGTAAAAGCAATCGAAGGGATGGCCGCTTTTGCCCTGATGGCCGGGATGCTCCACGATACCGCGGCAACGATCGCTTATGACCGCATCGTACGGGATATGGCACTCCGGTGGGATACGATGGCGAGAGTGGGCGATCACTATGCGCTTACATTTGACAAAACGGATAGCTGGAGCCAGAAATACAACCTGGTATGGGACAAGGTGCTGGCTATAAACCTGTTTCCTCCACGAGTGTATAAAACCGAAATAAACTACTACCTGCATAAGCAGCAGCCCTTTGGCCTGCCGCTCGACAGCAGGAAAACCTATACCAAGAGCGACTGGATCATGTGGACGGCTACGCTGGCCGATAACAGGCGCGATTTTGAAGCCTTTGTTACACCTCTTTATAAATATGCCACGCAAACACCTACCCGCGTACCGTTGAGCGATTGGCATGAAACGCTCGATGGCCGGAAGGTCGGTTTCCAGGCCCGGAGCGTGGTGGGCGGCTACTTTATGAAAATGCTGGCGGATAAATGGAAGAAATGATAACCAGCGGCCCGCGTTGTTTGTTTCGGCAAATGCGTACTTTTGGCGTATCATCATGTCCAATCCCCATCTTCATACTGGCCAGGAACCACTGGTCGCTGCCGACAAGGAATTTGAAAACAATATCCGCCCCGTGGCTATTGCCGATTTTTCGGGCCAGGCGCAGTTGATAGAGAACCTGCTCATATTTATCAAGGCGGCCAAAATACGGGGCGAGGCCCTGGACCATGTGCTGTTTCACGGGCCGCCGGGACTGGGCAAGACCACGCTGTCACGTATCGTGGCCAACGAACTGGGAGTGAATATAAAAGAAACCTCGGGACCGGTGATAGAAAAACCGGGTGATCTTGCCGGCCTGCTCACCAACCTGCAACCAAACGATGTATTGTTTATCGATGAAATTCATCGGCTCAGCACCGTGGTGGAAGAATACCTGTATTCCGCGATGGAAGATTACCGCATCGACATCATGATCGACAGCGGCCCCAATGCAAGAAGCATCCAGATAAACCTTAACCCGTTTACATTGGTGGGCGCCACCACCCGGAGCGGCCTGCTGAGCGCACCGCTGCTGTCGAGATTCGCTATTAAGTCAAGGCTGGAATATTATACGGCAGACACCCTGCTTAAAATCATATTGCGATCGGCCGCCATCCTGCAAACCACCGTGACCCACGAGGCGGCGGAAGAGATAGCACGCCGGAGCCGGGGCACACCGCGCATCGCCAACGGGCTGTTGAGAAGGGTACGGGATTTCGCACAGGTGCTGAACGACGGGCAGGTGGATATTGGCATCACCCGCCATGCACTCAAAGCCCTGAATGTCGATGAGCATGGGCTCGACGATATGGACAACCGCATCCTGCTGGCTATTATCGATAAATTCAAGGGAGGCCCGGTAGGTATTACCACTATCGCCACGGCGGTAGGGGAAGAAGCCGGCACGCTGGAAGAAGTATATGAACCTTTTCTAATACAGGAGGGATTTATAAAGCGTACTCCGCGCGGAAGGGAAGCTACGCACAAGGCGTATGAGCATCTCGGCAAAAAGGCATTTGGTAAAGCAGATGACAACCGGTTGTTTGAGTAATTCTACTTTGAGTAGTTCTACTTTGTATATGTTAGGTAAACACTTATACGGTCAAAATCACTAAGGAAGCACACACGGCATTCCTTATTTTTATCCCGATATTATTTATTCAAGGAGACAAATTTGCAATGAAAAGGCGGCACCCTGCTGGAGTGCCGCCTTTCATTTATATAGTGACTGAGTTCTTATACCGCTACCGGCGACACGAGACGGAAACCATTGCCGTGGATGTTGACGATTTCGATCTTGGTGTCGTCTTTCAGGTATTTGCGGAGCTTGGCGATGTACACGTCCATGCTGCGGCCATTGAAATAGGTATCGCTTCCCCAGATTTTCTTTAATGCCTGTTCGCGCGGGAGCAGGTCGTTCATGTGCTCGCAAAGCATTTTGAGCAGTTCGTTTTCCTTGGGGGAAAGGGTCTGCATCTTGCCGTTATGGCTTAGTTCGCGCAGCTTGGGATTGAAATGATAGGAGCCCAGCTGGTATTCTTTGTTTTCCTGTTCTTTGTTGAGTTCCTCGTTGCGTTTGAGGATGGCCTTTATTTTCAGCAGCAACACCTCGCTGTCGAATGGCTTGGTGATATAGTCATCCGCGCCGAGCTTATAGCCCTGGATGATGTCTTCCTTCATGGTTTTGGCACTCAGGAAAAACAGGGGCACGTCGGGGTCTATATCGCGTATTTCTTCCGCCAGGGTAAATCCGTCCATGTGGGGCATCATTACATCCAGCAGGCAGAGGTCAAATTTTTCCCGCTGAAAAGCGGCCAGGCCAAGACGCCCGTCGCGCTCCAATGTAACGTCGTAATCGTTTAGTTCCAGGTAATTCTTGAGCACGCTTCCGAGGTTCGTATCATCTTCACACAATAAAATTTTTGCTTTCGTTCCTTCCATGGTAAATACATTTAGTACAAATAAAATTAAATCATTGCCCGATAAAGAAACCAGGCCGGTAATGTTTTGTTAATACTGAAGGTACTTAAATTTGAATTGTAGCATATTTTAATAGATTTTAGGGGGTCGCTGCCCCTTCCGGCGTCCACGAGAAGGCCCGGCAGGGTACATTATTCCACAGGGTGTGGTATTGCTGCCGGAACACGGAGAAGAATTACAGCGGGTCGATACACTGCCCGTGGTTATCTTTAAAATACTTCTCCAGGAACTCCCACATCCCGCTCCATTCCACGTGTTGTCGTATGCCTACATTGGCGATGGCGGCGTAGCGATCGTCGAACACCGGGGCTATCTCCCGGGCTACTTCAATATAGGTATTGATGATAAAATTTTCCTGCGTCCGGTCCTGGCACCCCTGCCTGCGGAGCAGGAGAATATCAAGGCAGGCGTTGTTGATCACTTCTGCTTTCAGCACTTCGTCGGGAAGACTGCCATGGGTATGATGAAAATCGGCCAGGGAGGCGACGAGTTTACGATAGATAAACATTTCGTCCATACGGATTGGTTTAAGGTATTTGAGTACCATAATAATTGGTCAGGGGGTATAAAAATCCCTGTCTACAATGGGGTAAACGTTTTAATTACAGTATTAACTGGCTTTCTTTCGGGGGGGATACTACGACGAAGTATCGGTTATGCAGGATAGAAAAGTACAAATTTTTTTTAATAAATCATAACCCCCGGTAAAAATGTCCAACGATCACCGGGAGAATGCAGTTGAAGGGGTTAAGGACGATGCCGGTAATTTTGAATAAGGCGGCACAACTCCCTTGATACCAGCGCGCCCGAACTGGTCGCAAGATGGGAGCCATCGACATACGAATATTTGGCGCAGGAATCGGAAAAACTGAAATAGGGTACATTTTGCTGCCGGGCAAGACTATCGATGAAGTTGTTGAACCGGGGGTAGAATTTATTGTCAACGGCCAGCAGGGCGGGATGTACCGGCAGTCTTACGATATACACATCTCCGTGTTCTTTCAAAAAAGCGATGGTCT
>DASYCT010000329.1:0-13162 GCA_036500065.1 Chitinophagaceae bacterium
CTTTACTTCAAACACGCCATCGCCCAACTCGAGGATGGAAATATCAAAGGTACCACCACCTAAGTCGTACACGGCTATCTTAATATCGCGGTGTTGTTTATCGAAACCGTAAGCCAATGCTGCGGCAGTCGGTTCGTTAATGATACGGCGAACGGTAAGGCCTGCAATTTCGCCGGCTTCCTTGGTTGCCTGGCGCTGGGCGTCGTTGAAATAAGCCGGAACGGTAATCACCGCTTCGGTCACTTCCTGGCCCAGGTAGTCTTCCGCTGTTTTCTTCATCTTCTGCAGGATCATGGCGGAGAGTTCCTGCGGGGTATATAACCGGCCGTCTATGTCAATACGGACGGTATTATTGTCACCTTTGGCGACTTTATAGCTCCAATGACTGATTTCTTCCGTCACCTCGTCAAAACGGCGGCCCATGAAACGCTTCACACTCATGATGGTGTTATGCGGGTTGGTAATGGCCTGGCGTTTGGCAGGGTCTCCTACCTTACGCTCCCCATTCTTCAAAAAAGCCACGACTGAAGGGGTAGTGCGGCGACCTTCCTCATTGGGGATGACCACGGGTTCACTGCCTTCCATGACGGCAACACAGCTATTCGTGGTTCCAAGGTCTATTCCTATTATCTTTCCCATAATTGATAGAATTTAACGTTCAGCGATATGTTGTCAATGATTATGCCACGGCATGACAGGGTGAAAAAATGGCAGAAAGCAAGATACAATAAGGCCTTTTTTTCTGTTATTCCTACCTTTAATTCTAAAATTTACTGCCATGCCTGCCACCATTGCCCAAAAGCTGAAAATCAGGGAAGGAAACACCCTGCGCGTCCTTCACCCGCCTGCCGGGTTCGCCAAAAGCCTCGGGGTGCTGCCGGCGGGAGTATCGGTGCTGGAGTCCGGCCGCGGCTACCAGCAGCTGCATTGGTTTGTGAACGACCGGGCGCAGATGGAAAAGGAACTGGGCAAGGTGTTGCCCCTGGTAAAGGGCGAGACCCTATGCTGGATCTATTATCCCAAGGGTAGTTCGGGCAGGCAGACCGATCTCACCCGCGACAAAGGCTGGGACGCCCTGCTGCAACACGGGGATGAGCTGACCTGGATAAGCCTTATCAGTTTTGACGATACCTGGTCGGCTTTTGGCTTCCGCCACAAAACGGAGGCGGATAAAAAGAAGACCCCCAAACCGGCTGAGCGCCCCATACTGGACTATATCGACCCCAAAACAAAAACCATCCGCCTGCCCGACGATTTGGCAGCAGCACTGGCAAAAAAGAAAAAGGAAAAGGCTTTCTTCGACGCACTTTCCTTTACTAACCGCAAGGAGTACGTGGAATGGGTAGTAACCGCCAAACGGGAGGAAACGCGAGCGGAAAGGGTTAAGGGAACGATAGAGCGATTGGGAAAAGAATGGAAGAATCCGGCGAACAGGTAGATATGCGCTTTTATAACAGCGCGTCCCGCCAGGAACGGCTCGTGGGTAGATTAACCCACCAGATGTCCCTAACGGGACAATGATGCGGCCATTTTCGTCAGATCATTATTACTATTCGTGTAATGATTAATACTCCCTTTGTACAAGAAACGCCGCCAGCTCTTTTAACGGCGTCTTACGGACAGAAATAACCGCGGTATCTTCGAGGTGCCCGGCGGCGGCCTCCATGTATTTTTCCTTGAGATCGATGGCCCATTTGTCGACGCCGCATTCTTTAAAAATAGCAAGCACCTTCTCTACTTTATTGGAAGGATTTTCGGCCATCAGGCGCCGCAGTTCCTTTTGCCCCGCGGGGTTGGCGGTTTCCAGCGCATGGATCATGAGAAAGGTTTTCTTATTGGTCACGATATCGCCGCCGGGCTGCTTTCCAAACTTGGCGGCGTCACCAAAAGCGTCGAGGTAATCGTCCTGTAGCTGGAAGGCGATACCGAGGTTCTTGCCAAATTCAAAGAGATGCCGCTGGTTGCCCGTCCCGGAACCGCCGAGAATGGCGCCGATTTGCAGGCTGGCGGCCAGCAGCACCGAGGTTTTCAGGGTGATCATGTGCAGGTATTCTTCGAGGCTGACCTTCTCTTTTTTCTCAAAATCCATGTCAAGCTGCTGCCCCTCGCATACTTCGCGGGCGGTTTTATTGAACAGGTGAATGATGCGTTGTGCGTGGGAGGGGCTGATCTTGTTGAGATAATCGTAGGCTACGACCAGCATTACATCCCCGGACAGCAGGGCGGTAGCCTCCCCGTATTTTTCATGCACGGTGGGCATTCCACGGCGCAGAGGGGCCTTGTCCATAATATCGTCGTGCACCAGCGTGAAGTTGTGGAAAAGCTCGATGGCCGTGGCCACGTCCCAGCAGTCGGGGTGAATATCGCCGAACAATTCATTCCCCATCAGGCAGATCACCGGGCGGATGCGTTTGCCGCCGAGCGTAAGAAAATAATCGTTGGGCGCATACAGGCTGGCCGGCTCCGATGGAAAATGCCTTACTTCAAACCGTTGTTTAAACTGCTTCGAAAGTTCTTCAAATGAATGCATGAAACACGAATTAACGCTAATTAAACCGAATGACGCTAATGAGGCGACAAACAGACCTGGTTATTATCAACGCCGCTAAAATATTGAATTTTAATTTGAATTATTTTTGGCAATAACCGCGATGGTATTTTGTCCCCGCGGGTTCATTTTTCAAAAAACACCTGGTCAGATTAAGAGTATACCCTTGATCGAAAACCCGGAGTATCCCCCCTCCAAACCAGCACCAAACAGGGAGTAAGTAGGGAGTATCTGGGGAGTATCCCGGGAGTAACCCCCGGGTATCCCCGGAAATGCCCCCGGAAACCGGTCCAAAACCAGCCTTTTTCGCCCGGTGGAAAAATAACGGGATACTGGCTTAATTTTGCCTTCATTTCACAAACAAAAACACCCGCGCATGAGACGCTTTTTTCTTTTCCTTCTCCTCCCCTTTTTGCTGGCCGCCGGCGCACAGGCGCAAAATGGAATGCTGGTTTTCCAAACCGATTTTGGTTTGAAAGACGGGGCCGTGTCGGAAATGAAAGGTGTCGCCATGCAGGTAGACCCTTCCCTGAAGCTGTTTGATCTTACCCATGAGATCCCCGCCTTTAATATCTGGGAAGCAGGATACCGCTTGCAGCAAACCGTTCGTTACTGGCCAAAAGGCACGGTATTCGTCAACGTGGTGGACCCGGGCGTGGGCACCAGCCGCAAAGCCGTGGTGCTCAAAACCAGGAGCGGCCATTATATCGTATCGCCCGACAACGGCAGCCTGGCGCTGGTGGCGGAAACGCTCGGCATAGACGGCGTAAGGGAGATAGACGAAAAAACAAACCGCCTCCCGGGTTCGGGCGACTCGCACACGTTTCACGGGCGTGATATATTCACCTATACCGCCGCAAGGCTGGCATCCGGCAAAATAAGCTGGGAGCAGGTAGGGCCTGCCCTGCCCGCAAAAGTGATACAGATAGATTACCAGCAGGCAGTGGCGGCGGACGGTGGTATAAAAGGAAACATCCCTATCCTCGATATTCAGTATGGAAACGTCTGGACAAATATCCCGGAGAAGATGGTGGATCAACTGGGCATTCACTATGGCGATAAACTGACGGTGGAAATTTACCGCAAGGGGCAGTTGAAATGGACCGGGCAGATCAGTTTTGAGAAAACCTTCGACAACGTGCCCGAAGGGCAACCCCTCTGTTATATCAATAGCCTGCTCAATTTTTCGATAGCGCTTAACATGGGCAGCTTTGCACAGAAATATGAAATCAGCAGCGGCGCCGATTGGGGAATCCTGATCAAAAAAGCAGGACAATGACATACGGTGGGTCGCCCTTTAAGGGCGGCTCACCGTATGTCATCCAGGCCCAAACAACAGCTCGTGGCTCATAGCTAAAGATGCTATTTCCGATCCTTTTTCTTCCTGAACTTCGCCTTATTCTGTGCTTCCGGGGTGTCAGTCACGCCGGTAAGCACCCACTCATAGTCCATCTGGCGTTTGGCGAGGTTAGCGGAAATGACTTTTATGCGCACTTTATCGCCCATGCGGAAAGCGCGGCCGCTGCGGCGGCCTACGAGGCTGTAATCGCTTTCGACGTGGCGGAAATCGTCGTAATCGGTCAGGCTGTTGATGCTCACCAGCCCTTCGCATTTATGCTCGATGGTTTCCACCCAGAAGCCAAACGAAGCCACCCCGCTTATGACACCGTCGAATTCCTCCCCGAGCTTGTCCTGCATGAACTCCACCTGCTTGTATTTATTGGCGGCGCGTTCTGCGTCCATGGCTGCCCGTTCGCGTTCACTGCAATGCTTGCATTTGGTGTCCATCTTTTTATCGATCGCTATCTTTTCATCCAGCACTTCCTGCAGGATACGATGCACCATGATGTCCGGGTAGCGGCGTATGGGAGAAGTAAAATGCGTATAGTTCTCAAATCCAAGCCCGTAATGCCCGATGTTTTCGGAGGTATAGATGGCTTTGGCCATGGTGCGGATGCCGAGCTGTTCCAGCACATGCTGCTCGGGCTTGCCCTTTACGTCCGCCAGCATCTGGTTGAACGAAACGGCGATGCCTTCAGGCGTTTTGGTATCAAACTTATGACCGTATTTCTGTGCAAAAGCCACAAAAGGCAGCAGCTTTTCCTCGTCGGGTTCATCGTGTACACGGTAGGGAAACGGAACAGGTTTCTTATTCACTTTCACCGCAGCGACGGTTTCCGCCACCACGCGGTTGGCGAGCAGCATAAACTCTTCCACCAGTTGATGGGCTTCCTTGCTTTCCTTGATCATGATGCCGATGGGCTTGCCCTTTTCATCCAGGCGAAACCGCACTTCCTGCGAGGAAAAGTTAATAGCCCCTTTTTTAAACCGCTGCTTGCGGAAGCGCTGTGCAAGACTGTTGAGGATAAGCACTTCGTCTTTGTAGGGCCCCGTTTCTGTTTCGATGATGGCCTGCGCGTCCTCGTAGGTAAACCGGTGGTCGGAATGAATGACGGTGCGGCCAATCCACTGCTTTTTAATATCGCCCTTGGGCGTAATCTCAAAAATGGAGGAAAAGGTAAACTTGTCCTCGTGCGGGCGGAGCGAGCATAACTCGTTGGAGATGCGCTCGGGCAGCATGGGGTTTACGCGGTCGGGCAGGTACACCGAGGTGGCGCGGGAATAAGCTTCAATGTCCAGCTCGGTTTCCGGTTCGACATAATAACTCACATCGGCGATATGCACCCCCACTTCATAATTGCCGTTTTTCAGCACGCGGAAGGAAATGGCATCGTCAAAATCCTTTGCATCCACCGGGTCGATGGTAAAGGTGAGTATATCGCGGACGTCTTTTCTTTTTTTGATCTCCTTTTCCGCCAGCGTATCGGGCAGGCGTTCGGAGGCTTCGATGACTTCTTCGGGAAAGCTGATGGGGAAACCGTTTTCCATGATGATTTCCTTCATGGCAAGGTCGTTGGTATTGCTGGCATCCATCACCTGTAGCACTTCACCGGCGGGCTTGCGGCTCTTATCCCAGGAAGTGAGCTTTACGATTACCTTATCGCCGTCTTTGGCGCCGTTGAGTTTGTCGAGCGGCACATAAAAATCAGGCATCGGCTTTTCGGTCTCGGCGATAAAAAAAGCGAAATTCTGTTTTACTTCCAGCCTGCCCATAAATTCGGTCTGCTTGCGCTCCACCACTTCCACTACCTCGCCCTGTTTGCGGCCGGCTTTGTGCTGGTCGCCGATGATGCGGGCCCGCACCGTATCGCCGTGCATGGCGGTATTGAAAGCATTGGGCCGCACGAGGATGTCGGTATCCAGTTTATCTACGATCACATAGCCCATGCCTGAACGGGTAATATCGAGTTTTCCTTTGTAGAGGTCCGCGGAGCTTGTCTTTTTTTTCTTTTTTTTGGATGAATCTTTTCTTCCCATTAGTGTATTGTATTATAAATTACCCGCATCGGCGGGTGTGCTGGGATAAGGTTGGAGAATGCGTTTAGGGGTCAAACCGGTGTTTTCCTGTTCCATTCCCGGATAAATGTACCAATTAATTGGTTGAATTGCTCCGCCCCGTTAAACAGGAAGGCCAGTTCTATCGGCAATACGTAAAAAGGCATGCCACGAAGCTCCTGCTCGAATTTTACCAGGCGGACCGCATCCTTTTCGGTGGTAAGGATGATCTTCCCCGGTGCGGGGAGGGAATTGAACCGTTTGAAAATATCCTTCAGATCGTCGATGGTGAAAATATAATGGTCGTTGTACGCCATTTCATAATACGCTTTTACCTTTTCCTGGAGCATGTTTTTCAGCGGCCGGGGGTTGGCAATGCCCGAGACCAGCAGCACTTCGGCTTCCTGCGAAAGACGGTAACTGTCTTTTGAAATGATATGATAGGGCGACCCATACCGGATAGTGGTAAAGAAAACCCGTTGCCGGGGCTGGGGATTGATTTCACTGATAATCTCGTCCCGTTCCTCCACGGTCAGGGCGGGGGGACATTTGGTAACCACGATAATATCGGCGCGGCGCATGCTGCTGCGCTCATCCCGCAAATCGCCCGTGGGCAGGTACCAGTCGCGCGTAAACAGGTTACCGCATTCCGTCAGCACGATATTGAGCCCGGCTTTGATGGCACGGTGCTGAAAGGCATCGTCGAGTATGATGGCTTCGGTGGCGGGCCTGTCGTGCAGTATCTGGGGGATCGCCTCCACCCGCTCCTCTCCTACGGCGATGGCCACATCGGGAAACTTGAGGTGGAACTGCATGGGTTCGTCGCCGATTTCGAGGGCGGTACTATGCGTATTGGCAAGCGTATAACCCTCTGTTTTGCGCTTATAGCCGCGGCTGAGGGTGGCGATGCGAAACTGGCTCTTGAGCTGCATCAGCAGGTATTCCACCATCGGCGATTTACCGGTACCACCCACCGCCACATTGCCGATACAGATCAACGGCAGGTTGAAGGAAACAGATTTCAAAACATTGAGGTCGTACAGGCGGTTGCGGACAAAAACAGCCGCCAGGTAAACAAGAGAGAACGGGAACAATAAAATGCGGACCGGCCTGAGCAATGGAAAATTAAAATTCATAAATCTTGTTGGGTGTGACCCCGATGGATAAAGGTACATCAAAACGATCGATGTCGGCGATGGCCGCCACGGGCTCAAAGAAGGAGAAACCGATCTTTATAATGTCCGGGCGGCAACGTTCCAGCAGGCGATCGTAAAAGCCTTTACCGTAACCGACACGATACCCGATGGTATCGAAGGCAAGCAGCGGAACGATGACCATATCAATGGCAGTAGGATCAATGTCGATCCCGTTGACAGGTTCGGCGATGCCATATTCATTGATGCTGAAATCCGTGTCGTCATTCACCAGCAGCAGTTTCATGCTGTTATCGGTAAAATCAGCTACCGGGTAGGCTATCTGCAGACCGGGCATGCGAAACTGCAGGTAATCCGTCATCAGGTGCGTGTTCACTTCGGCGTGTTGCTTCAGCGGCCAGTAGCTCAATAATATGTTTACATCATAGCGTATCTCCACCTGCTGAAACTGTATCAGCAGCAGGTCGTCCATCCGCAGGCGCTCCTTTTCGGGAAGGGCGCCGCGTTTGTCGCGGTACAGTTTGCGCAGTTCTTTTTTTGTCATAGTACTTTCTTCAGGGCTTCTTTCATAAGGGCCGCCTGCGCGGCAATAAAAGCAGCGTCGGCTTTTTCCACCACCGGTATGGAAGCTATTTTAGGGTAGCCGGACCAGTGAACGATCTCGTCTTCGTAGGACATATACTGGTCGTTGAACACCCAACCGAGCACATCCAGTTTGTATTGCCTGCATGCTTCGGCCGTAAGCAGGGAATGATTGATGCTGCCGAGGTAATTGCGGCTTACCAGTACCAGTTTTACCGGGAGCAGGTGGATGAGATCGGCGATAAATTCTTTTTCGTTGAGAGGGACCAGCAAACCGCCGGCGCCTTCGATGATGAGCTGTGAGTTGTGAGCAGCTTCTATTTCCGTTAGTTGGTCCTTTATCACATGCAAATCTATTCGTACCCCTTCTTCCCCCGCGGCAATATGCGGCGAGGCTGCCAGCTTTAGTTTATAGGCTTCAGGAAAGATGGTAGCGGCAGGGTTTGACAATACAGAACGCACCCATTCCGAATCAGTGCCCCCGTCATAACCAGCCTGTATGGGCTTCCAGTAGGCAGCCCCGAGCGCTTCGGTGATGATGGCCGATACCACGGTCTTGCCGACACCAGTGCCTATGCCTGTTATGAAGATGGTATCCACTATGGGCAATATTTAGGGTTGTGGAGAAGGTTCGATGAATACAGAGAACAGCGTAGTGCCATAGTTCCGGGTTGTTTTATACAAAGGGTACTGTTCGTATTTATTCCGGGGCGTATGCTCCAGTACAAACCACCCGCCGGGCTTTAATAATTTCTTTTCAGCCACCCGTTTTGGCAGCTCGTCGATGGTCGTGAGCGCATACGGAGGGCCGGCAAAGATAAAATCAAATTGATCGCTGCAGGCGTCCATAAACCGGAATACATCCATTTTTAACAGCTTGCAATTGTCTATTTGGAGGGCTTCCACGTTTTTGCGGATGAACTCATACATCTGGGGGTCCTTTTCGATGATGGTGAGGTCGGTAGCGCCCCGGGACGCCAGTTCATAGCTGATGCTGCCGGTGCCGCCAAACAGGTCAAGCGTTGTCATGCCCTCGAAATCGAGGTTGTTCTGAAGGATATTGAACAATCCTTCCTTGGCAATATCGGTGGTCGGCCGCGTGTTCGGCATGTGCGCGGGAGGGTTTAACCTTCTGCCACCCAGCCGCCCGCTTATGATACGCATGTCGCCAGTTTCAATAAAGGTGAAAAGAAATGCGAGGGAAACTCTTCCAGCGCCGGCAGGGCGACAGCCGGGCTAAAGGATTCCATCTCGGTCTGCCCGAAGTATTTGAGGATTTCGTTGAAGAGCGTGGAAGATTCGTCGATCATCCCCGACATTTTCAGCAGGATCGTTTCAGGGTTGAGCCCGAACTGCGTGCAAAGATTGAGCAGGTAATAGGCCACGTCCTCCGCCACCTCGTATTCAAAACTCTGGAAAAGCTGGATTTCCTTGTCGCGGACGACGGCCACGAGGATGCGCCGGGGATAGAATATCACGGAAAGATATTCGTCGCGCAGGCCGTTCTGCTTTTGACGGCATTCCATCCAGAGACTGTAATAATGCCAGTATTTGCCCCGGGTAAAATGACGCTGGAACAGGCCATGAATATCGGAAGGCACACGGAAAACATTGTACTGTCCGCAACCAGCTATTTTTTCACTAAGAATAACGCCTTTGTTCAAATCGCCGTGCATCATATCGATCAGGCCGGCGGTGATATTGATATTAAAAAACTTTTCAGGCACCAGGTGACTTTCGGGGAAATTGTAAATGACAACACTTTCCTTCATTTTTTCTTTCAGCACTTCATCCTCGGCTACGATCTCTTCCAGTGCGCTCATCAATTCCTGGTTGTTGGCGACTTCCAGTTCATGTACCCGCATGCGCAGCACCTGTTTATTGCCATTGAGAACGGCATAAGAGAAAATGTGCTGCCCTACTTCCATAATCAGGCGACAATGCTGACTGTCAATGGCCTCTTCGGAGGCGGATATATCAAATAATGTCTTTGCCATAGTTGGGGTGTGCAAAATAAGTCACTTTTCGCTATGTTTGCTGCCCTTTTCATAAAAATGGCCAATACTACTGCACATAGCGATTTACGGTTGCGCATTACCAACCGGCAGATACTGGGCATGGCCCTGCCCATCAGTTTTGGCATACTGGTGCCCCAGCTTAATTTCATTACCAATAATATTTTCCTGGGCAGGCTGAGTGAGCAGGCCCTCGCCACGGCTGCCATTACAGGCGTGTACTACCTCATATTCGGCGCTATCGGTTTTGGATTGAACAATGGCCTGCAGGCATTGATATCCCGCCGTGCGGGGGAAAACAGGCCCGAAGAAATCGGCAAGCTGTTCATACAGGGAGTGGGTATTGCGCTGCTGGTGGCGGTGGCGGGTATTGTGCTTACCTATACCGTGGCGCCGTTCGTGCTTCAATACAGCATACACGAAGCCGCGCTTCGGGAACAGGCCGTGAGTTTTCTTAAGATCCGCATCTGGGGATTGCCGTTTTTATACATCTACCAGATGCGCAACGCGTTGCTGGTAGGCACCAACCAAAGCAGGTACCTGGTCGCGGGCACGGTGGCCGAAGCCGTGTCCAATGTGCTGCTCGATTATGGCCTTATCTTCGGCCATTTCGGGTTGCCGCAGATGGGCTTCAACGGGGCGGCCATTGCGTCGATCATAGCAGAATTCATGGGGATGACCGTGGTATTTGCCGTAATCCATTATAAGGGCATCAGCAAACGGTTCTCCCTGTTCAGCAAGCTGCGGTACGATGCCGCCAATGCAAAACTGATCCTCGTGCAATCCTCGCCGCTGATCCTTCAAAATGCTATCAGCATTACCAGCTGGGAGTTTTTTTATATTCTGATCGAACACCACGGCGCCCGGGATCTTTCCGTGTCCAACGCCATGCGCAACCTGTTTGGATTGTTTGGCATGTTTTCCTGGGCGCTGGCCGCTACCTGCAATACGATGGTGAGCAATATCATCGGGCAGGGAATGCATCACCGCGTGCTTTTTCTTATTAAAAAGATAGTGATCATCAGCACGGGCATCGCCGTTACGATCTGCCTGCTGCTGAATTTGTTTCCCCATGCTTTCCTGGCGATATACGGTCAGTCGGAGGATTGGGTGCAACACGCCATTCCCGTGCTGCGCGTGGTATCGCTGGCGCTGGTGATGATGTCGTTTGCTACGGTGTGGATAAGCGGTGTAACGGGCACGGGCAACTCCACCGTCAACCTGCGCATCGAAGCCGTTACCTTAATCGCATATATACTGTATGTCTGGCTGGCGCTGGAAGTAATGAATGCCAGCATCGTCGTAGGCTGGATGAGCGAATGGGTGTACTGGGCGTTTATTTTTACCCAATCGTATTGGTATTTGCGGAGCGGCAGGTGGAAGAATAAAGTTATTTAAGACCCGAACTGCTTCAATAGTTTTTTCCCTTCTTCCCTTACGCGGGTATCATCCTGCGTCTTCACGGGCATGGCCATGAGTTTATCGAGCATTTCGATGGCTTTCGGGTTTTGGTTGTTGCGGTGATAACAACGGGCCAGTTCGAGATAGTTAAGCGTGAACTCGGGGTTGAGTATCCTGCTTTTGTCGTAATAGTAGATCGATTCCTTCAGGGTCGCCGGCGGCAGACCGCCATAGAGCAGTTTGGCGGCGGTGCGTTCGAGGCCGCTGAGATCGCTTACTTCGTAATGCCATTTTCCCAAAGCATGGTAAGGCTTGAAATTAGTGGGATCGTATTTTATGGAGATCTCCGCGTAGCGTTTTATGTCGCTTACCGCCTCGATCTTCTCCTTACCACTGGAAATCAACGCGATACGCCCCATGGCGAGACACATGGCAAAATTAGCTTCCGAGCTGGTGGGTTCTATGCGCAGGGCGGTTTGGGCAAAATGACGACCCGCTTTAAAATACGTGATTTGGGCTGTTTTGGAGGCCTGGCGGTGGCCGATGGTACTGCACAATTCGCTGCACTTGCACAGGGCGTTGACGTTGAGCGGCTGTAGGTTCAGGATTTCCTGGTAGCGTTTGAAGGCTTCCTCCTCGTTGGTCACTTCCAGTCGTTCGGCCTCTTTTTGCAATTCAACGACGTCCTGGCCGAAGTTTTTAGCAGGAATCGTTAATAAAAGAAGAAAGATATACGCCAGTTTTTTCACGCTGCATCGAATTTCTTGTACAATGTGATTCCTACTTTACCCTGGAAACTACCGATGGGAGGCTGAAGTTTAAAGATGGAAACACTTATCTCCTTTATAAACGAATATTCGTGCCGAATCTTGTGGATGATGCTTTCCGCCAGTTCTTCCAGCAAGGGGGTGGGGATACCCATACGTTGGCGCACGAGGGCGAAAAGCTCCTCGTAGTTCAGCACATTATCGAGGTGATCGAATGTTATCGTTTTTTCGTCGTAGCTGACCTGCAGGTGCACTTCAAATTCGTTGCCCGCGGTGGCCTCACCTTCGTACACGCCATGATGGGCGAAAAACCTGAGATCGCTTAAATGAACGGTTAGCATAAATGATGTTGAACAGTTGCAATACCGTCCGAATATAAATAGAAATCCTGCGGGGAGTTGTTAATTTTTTAGCTTATACCAATCCCTTCGCCGACAAATACCTCTCCGCATCCAGGGCGGCCATACAGCCGCTTCCGGCGGCCGTAACGGCCTGGCGGTATATTTTGTCCTGCACATCGCCCGAGGCAAATACGCCCTCGATATTGGTCCTGGAAGTGCCGGGCTGGGTTTTGAGATAGCCGGCCTCGTCCATGTCGAGCCAGCCTTTAAAAATATCGGAATTCGGCTGGTGGCCGATGGCGACAAAAAAGCCGTGTACCGGTACTTCCTGCTTTTGCCCTGTCAGCACATTTTTAATCCGCACCGAATCCACTTTTGTGTCCCCGAGAATTTCATCGGTTTCTGAATTCCAGTACACTTTTATATTGGAAGTATTTTTTACCCGATCCCGCATGACTTTGGACGCCTTCATGCCGTCTTCCCCTTTGCGCACGATCATGTGCACCGTGGTGCACAGTTTGGAAAGATAAAGCGCTTCCTCGCAGGCGGTATCGCCGGCACCGACAATAGCCACTTCCTTGTTGCGGAAAAAGAACCCGTCGCAAACAGCGCAGGCGCTTACCCCATAGCCATTCAGGCGTTGCTCGCTTTCCAGTCCAAGCCATTTGGCCGAAGCGCCGGTGGCGATGATGACCGCATCGGCCTGCATTTCCTTTTCTTCATCGATCCATACGGTAAAAGGACGTTTGGAAAAATCGACTTTGGTGACCAGCCCGAAGCGTATATCGGCTCCCATGCGCGCGGCCTGCTTTTCAAAATCCACCATCATTTCCGGGCCTTGTATGCCCATGGCATAACCCGGGTAGTTTTCTACCTCGGTGGTAATGGTGAGCTGTCCGCCCGGTTGAATACCCTGGTATAATATGGGCTTCATGTTGGCGCGGGCGGCATAAATAGC
>DASYCT010000330.1:0-9151 GCA_036500065.1 Chitinophagaceae bacterium
CGGCTACAGCAATATTACCCTTACCCTTTCCAAAGGAGGAAATACAAAAACGCTGGTCATCAATTACGCGGCGTCTTCCTCTTCCGCTACTGCCACTACCTACTGGCATACGGGTACTTCCGATGCTTCGGCCGCTATCGCGCTCGATGATGACTATATGGTAATCGGCGACGACGAACACAACCTCTTGTATGTATATGGCCGCCACCAGCCCGGCCTGCCTGTTACTACGTATGATTTCAACCAGGGCAACCTGCTTGGCCTTACCGATGGCACCCCGGGCGCTTTCAAGGAATTGGATATTGAGATGGGCACCCGTAGCATTGTCAATCCCACTACCATGTACTGGATGGGCTCCATGAGCAACAGCAGCAGTTTTAATAACAAACCCAACCGTGACAGGATAATTGCCGTGACTGCATCCGGTACCGGGGCCGCTACTTCGTTTACAGATGCAGGTCACTATGCCGGCCTGAGAGCCCAACTGCTCACCTGGGGGGATGCCAATGGCTATAATTTTACCGCCAGTGCGGCCGAGGGTATAGACCCCAAAACAATCAGTGGATTTAACCTGGAAGGGATGGTCTTTGCTCCCGACAATACCACCATGTATCTCGGGTTCCGCGCTCCCCTTGTGCCCACGGCCAACCGCACCAATGCGGTAATCGCTCCCATACAAAATTTTGAAGCCTGGTTTAATAGCGTTAATAACGGTTCACCTTCAGCCCCTGCTACCATTGGTGCGCCCATCGAGCTCAACCTCGGCGGCCGCGGCATCCGCGACCTTATCCGTTTGTCCAATGGCAATTACATCATCCTTGCCGGTAGCTATGATGGCACATCCAATCCTGCCATTTATAGCTGGAATGGCCTTGCGTCAAATCCTCCCACCCAGGTCAGTTCATTTGATCTCTCCGGTCTGAATCCCGAAGGCGCGATGGAAATGCACGAAGGCGGCCTGCTTTCGCTGGACAAATTGCAGATCATCAGCGACGATGGCGACCAGCTTTACTATGGCGATGGAGTGGAAGCAAAAGATTTGCCGGATGATAATTTCAAGAAATTCAACTCGGCCATCGTACTATCTTCCGCTGCCAATGCCCTGCCCATACAGTTTGAATCATTTACCGCCGTTCGTCAGAACACATCGATACTGCTTAACTGGAAAACAGGCGACCCCGGCACTATCGACCTGTTCGACGTACAACGTTCCGTCAATGGACTTGACTTCACCACCATCGGCTCCGTTAGCGCAACGGCGGGTCAAACAGCCTATAGCTTTACCGACAACCAACCCGGCGCTGCGACAAAGATGTACTATCGCATCAATGCGAGGGAAATCACCGGCAATTCTTACCTGTCTACTATCCGCGTGATAGGAGCTGGTGCATCGGAGACCGTTAAACTGTATCCCAACCCTGCTTCCAACGGTGTGGTATCGGTTATCGTAACTGCCCCGGGTGAAAAACAACTGGTTATTTACAACAGTAAAGGACAGTTGCAGGCGCAATATGCGTTCAGCGAACAGGCAAAAGACATCAGCACGGCCGGATGGCCTGCCGGTTACTACCTCGTGCGCGTGGCAGTAGGCGGTGTGCTTGTCAGCACTACCGCACTGGTCGTACAGTAAACATCGTGTTCTCAATAAAATGGAAGAGGGTGGGTCGTCCCGCTAATGGCGGGACGGCTCACCCTCTTCCATTTTGTTTTAACTTCACGCCCACATGCCCAACCAGCCTTCCACCATACTCATTCCCGCAGACCAGATGCAGGAAACCTTCACCCGTATCTTACTGCAATACGGCTTCACCACCGAAAAAGCGACGCGTTGCGCAGCAATATTTACTGCCGCCAGCATTGATGGCATATACACCCACGGTGTAAACCGGTTTCCCCGCTTTATACAATACATAAAAAAAGGGGTAGTGCGCCCGGGTGCAGACCCGGTACTAAAAAGCAGTTTTGCAGGCATCGAACAATGGGATGGTAACCTCGGCCCCGGCCCCCTCAACGCATTGCATGCCACGCAACGCGCCATGCAGCTTTCAACACAATACGGTATCGGCTGCGTGGCATTGTCCAATACCAACCACTGGATGCGCGGCGGCGCCTATGGATGGGAAGCGGCCAAAGCCGGTTTTGTGTTTATCGGGTGGACCAACACGATTGCCAACATGCCTGCATGGGGTGCAACCGATAGCCGGCTCGGCAATAATCCATTGATTTTTGCCATGCCTTTCCGCGAAGAAGCGATTGTACTCGACATGGCCATGTCGCAATATTCTTTTGGCGCAATGGAGCTGGCGCAGATGAAAGGGGAAAAGCTTTCCCTCTATGGCGGCTACGATAAGAAGGGGCAATTGACCACCGACCCCGCGGCGATTCTCGAAAGCCGCCGGCCCCTGCCCGTCGGTTACTGGAAAGGCGCGGGTCTTGCGCTGTTGCTTGACCTGCTGGCCGTGATGCTGTCCGGTGGTTTGTCTACCGCGGAGATCAGCAAGGGTGAACTGGAACATGGGCTCTCGCAGGTGTTCATAACGATTGACATATCCAGGCTGCCCAATCATTCCTCCATACCCGCCCTGCTGGAAGTCATCATCGGCGATTACCTGCAATCCATACCTGAAAATGATAAAAGCACCATCAGCTACCCGGGTCAGCGCGTATTACTAACGCGTAAAAGAAACCTGGCTACCGGTATCCCGGTAATCAGGCAGGTATGGGATGAAATCACTCATATCGTTTAGTTAAGGAGCTAACTATAGGTTGTTGCCCGTCCCATCGGGACCTCGTGATGTGTGGAACCAAATAACCCGTCTCTCGTCCCATCGGGACGTCTGGTTGGTAGAAACCGAATAACCGGTCCTATCGTCCCGTAGGGACGTCTGGTGGGTTATATACCAAACGTCCCTACGGGACGAAAAGCTATTATCCGCGATGGGCTACCTACCAATCGTCCCGATGGGACGGAATAGCCTGTTTTCCGTAAAAAGCGTCGTTTTCCATCCATTTTGCACAAATACGTAATTATTGCAGAGTCTTGTTCCCATTTTTGGCTTCGCACGGCGACCGTTTTATTCGGGTCTTATTTTGACATGCTTCGCTATTCCTTCGCTCCTGCTTCGCTCCTCCTTCGCTCTATAGAGCGAAGGAGGAGCGAAGCAGCTACGACCCAGTAGTGAGGGAGAGTAAAATAAGACCCGGGGAAAAAGTACAGCGAACAAAGGTGATGGCGGACCTTGGTTTATGCAAAATCGGAAAATCCTGCTGTTTTAGGAAAAAAATACCGTTTTGTGCAAAATCATACGACAATTACACCATGCTGTTATATTTTCGCTTAACCCGGTCTATATTTGTAGTAAACATTGTCATAACGATTAATATGCTACGTTTAAAAAAATAATACCGGATGAAAAAGCTGTTCCTGTTGGTCGCCGCCGTTCTTATCATTTCGACGCTTCATGCCCAGTCACCTGATTCCGCCTATCTTTTCTGTTATTTCAACAACAATGGGCAGGACGGCCTGCACCTTGCCTACAGCAACGATGGCTATAGCTGGACTCCGCTGAACAAAGACAGTGCTTTGCTCAAACCAACGGTAGCAAAAGACAAACTCATGCGCGACCCCTGCATCATTCGCGGTGCCGACGGAAAATTTCACATGGTATGGACGGTGAGCTGGAACGACCGGGGCATCGGCTACGCCAGTTCACCCGATTTGATCCATTGGAGCGAACAGCAGTTCATCCCCGTCATGGCCGATGAACCGGGCGCCCGCAATTGCTGGGCGCCGGAAATCACTTATGACGCAGCGAAAAAAGAATATATGATCTACTGGGCGACGACGATTCCCGGCAGGTTTACACAAGGCGATACTGCCGGCGATGACAAATACAACCATCGCCTCTATTATGTTACTACCAAAGACTTCAAAACTTTTAGCAAAGCCGCTCTTTTATACGACCGTGGCTTTAATGTAATTGACGCCACTATCCAGCCCGTCGGCAAACAGTATGCTATGTTCCTGAAGGACGAAACCCGCAACCCGCCTCAAAAGAATATCCGCATCGCCTGGAGCAACGAACTGACCGGTGGCTATGGCAAACCCTCCGAACCCATCACCGGTCATTATTGGGCCGAAGGCCCCACAGCCATTAAAATCGGCGCCCACTGGATCGTGTATTTCGATAAATACACCCAACACAGCTATGGCGCGGTCAGCTCACCCGATTTGAAGACATGGACCGATATATCCGGTAAAATAAACTTTCCCAAAGGCGCCCGCCATGGCACCGTATTTACCATATCCCGCCGCGAGCTGAATGTGTTGCTTGCACATTAAATCATTTTAATTCCTTTAAACAGGATACATCAGGATGGCTGCCGCCCTGTTTAGGGCTAACTTTCGTCGCTACAAAAAAGATTGCGCTGCCATGCATAAACACGCCTTAGCCCGGAGATGCCTTACACTCATTTTTCTTGTTCTTTGTGCAACCGTTGCAACGGCCGGTCTGCGCTTACCCGCGCTTATTTCCGATAACATGGTCCTGCAGCAAAACAGTACCGTGACCTTGTGGGGATGGGCCAATCCCGGCGAAACCGTTACTATCCGTTCTTCCTGGGATCAAACTCCCGTTACCGCTAAGGCTGCGGCCGACGGCAAATGGACCGCAGGCGTAAAAACAAGCAAAGCCGGCGGCCCGTACAGCATCAGTTTTATCGCCACCGATACCATCACCGTTAAAAATGTACTGCTCGGCGAGGTATGGCTGGCTTCGGGCCAATCGAATATGGAGTTTTTCATGAGCAAAACGAAAAACGCTTCCTACGCGGGCGTGATCGATTACGAGAAGGAAATTGCCGCCGCCGATTACCCCGCCATCCGCATGATAGACGTGGGTAATAAAACAGCCAGTGAACCGCAAGCGAATTTTAACGGCAAATGGAAAATCTGTTCACCGCAAACAGCCGATACCTTTTCCGCCGTGGCCTTTTATTTCGCGCGTGAAATACACCAGGCCACCGGTTACCCCATCGGTATCATCAACGCTACCTGGGGCGGTACCCCCGCGGAATCATGGACAAAAAAAGAAGTGCTGGCCGCCGATCCGGATTTTGCCCCGATACTCCAACGCTACCAGCAGCAACTCGATGCCCTGCCCGCTGCACAGGAAAAATACAAAGCCGATCTGCAACGATGGAATGATTCGGGCGCGGAACGAAAAGGTCGTGCTCCCCGGGCGCCGGGAAATCCTCTCAATAATAATAAATCCCCTTTTCTACTGTACAATGGAATGATTGCCCCGATTGTACCCTTTACATTGAAAGGAGTGATCTGGTACCAGGGCGAGAACAATGCCGACAGGGCCTTCCAATACCGTAAGCTGTTTACTGCTATGATAGAAAGCTGGCGAAGCGATTGGAACAACAAAGACCTGCCGTTTTATTTCGTACAAATATCTCCCCACCGCAGCCAGAACCCCGAAATCCGCGACGCACAGCTATACGTCTACCGCCATACCCCGCATACCGGCATCGCCGTGACCATCGACAACGGCGATTCACTAAACATTCATCCCCGCAATAAGAAACTGGTGGGAGAGCGCCTTGCGCGCTGGGCATTGTACAATGACTATGACCGTAAAAACATCGTCTACAGCGGACCCTTATACAAATCCTATAAGATAAGCGGCAATAAGATCATCATCAGCTTTGATGATACCGATGGCGGCCTCGTTGCAAAAGACGGCCTCTTGAAAGAATTTACCATCGCCGGTAGCGACAGTACTTTTGTTCCGGCGCAGGCCATTATAAAAGGAAAAACCATCATGGTCTGGAACGATGCTATTAAAAAACCCGTGGCCGTCCGCTTTGCCTGGAAAAATGTACCCTATCCCAATTTATACAACAAAGCGGATCTGCCGGCTTCGCCGTTCAGAACCGATAGCTTTAAATTACTTACCGAGGGAAAAAATTAAAACAATGCACAAAAAACAGTTTATCGTAATAACCGCGTTCCTGCTACATGCCGCCGTGATGGTACACGCACAGTCGAATACCGACTGGACGACAAAAGTCGGTACCCGGAAAACACCCGCCTCAAAAGCCATCTTTAATGTGAATAAATACGGGGCAGTTGCGGACGGCGTTACCCTCTGCACTTCTTTCATCCAGAAGGCAATCGACGATTGTTCCGAAAAAGGCGGTGGTATCGTGACCTTTAATAATGGTAGTTACGTCACCGGTTCGATCTTTCTTAAAAAGAATGTCCACCTGCGCATCGATAAAGATGTTTTGATATTGGGCAGCCAGGATTTCAAAGACTACCCCGAAATCGATACCCGTATCGCCGGTATTGAAATGAGATGGCCCGCCGCGCTCATCAACATCATCCACCAGGAAAACGTGAAGGTAAGCGGCGAAGGCATTGTGAATGCAAGAGGCAAATTCTGTTGGGATAGATACGCGGCCATGCGCAAGGAATACAATCCCAAAGGCCTTCGCTGGGTAGTGGATTATGATGCCAAACGCGTGCGCACCGTGTTGATACAGGAATCTTCCGACGTGACCCTCCAGGGACTCACGTTTAAAAATGCCGGCTTCTGGACCGTACAGGTACTGTACTCAAAATATGTAACGGCCGATGGCATCGTGGTACGCAACAACGAAGACGGCAAAGGCCCGAGCACCGATGGCATCGATGTGGATTCCTCGTCCTGGGTGCTGATAGAGAATTGCGACATCGATTGCAACGACGACGATTTCTGTCTCAAGTCGGGCCGCGATTGGGATGGTCTCCGTGTCAACCGTCCCACCGAATACGTGCTTATCCGTAAATGCATCGCCCGCAAAGGCGGCGGCCTGCTCACCCTCGGCAGCGAAACCTCCGGAGGTATCCGCCATGTGCTCGCCACCGATTTAACGGCCAAAGGCACCGGCAACGGTTTTCATATAAAATCGGCTACTACCCGTGGCGGCACCGTGGAAGATATTCGTTTTCAAAATGTAACGCTCGACAGCGTGGGCAATGCCTTCATGTTTACGATGAACTGGAACCCTGCCTACAGCTATTCCACGCTTCCCCCGGGCTACAACGACGATTCGATACCGGAACATTGGAAAAGACTCCTGCACAAGGTAGAACCGCCCGAAAGAGGAACCCCCCATTTCAAAGATGTCTATGTTTCCAATATTACCGTCACTCATGCCCGTAAAATATTCTCCGGCGAGGGCCTGCCCACTTCTTCGCTGCTTAATTTTAATTTCTCCAACCTTTCTATATACGGGGATTCACAGGGCAGTGTTTCGTACGCCGATGGCTGGACCTTTACTAATGTAAAGCTGCAAAGCAAGGACAATATCCCCCTGGAAGTAAAGAATTCAGTTAACATGAAATTGCAAACTACTACTCCATGATACTTCGACCAATCAGCATATCTCTTTTACTAATGGCCGGCATTGTTACAACCGTGCAGGCACAGTCCACAAGAATTATCCAGCCCTTCGACAAGGACTGGCATTTCAATAAAGGTGATAGCCCGGGCGCCGAAGCACCCGCTTTCAGCGATGCTTCCTGGCGTACGCTCGATGTGCCGCACGATTGGAGCATCGAAGGTCCTTACGATCGCAACAACCCGACCGGGCGCGGTGGTGGCTATCTTCCTTCCGGCATCGGCTGGTACCGCAAGACATTTACGCTGGACAACGCGCCAAAGGACAGCCGGGTATTTATAGAATTCGATGGTGTAATGGCCAACAGTGATGTATGGATCAACGGCTACCATTTGGAGAAACGTCCCAACGGGTATGTCGCCTTTCAATATGAGCTGACCGATCATGTAAATGCCGGTAAGCAAAATGTCCTGGCCGTTCGCGCCGATAACAGCCTGCAACCCGCCTCGCGCTGGTACACCGGCGCCGGCATCTACCGCCATGTACGCCTGGTCATCACCAGCCCCGTGCACGTAGCCCATTGGGGCAGCTTTATCACTTCGTCCGTTGCAGCCGGAAAAGCCACTGTCCAGGTACAAACCACGATCGACAATCAATCCGCCTCTTCACAATCTTTCATACTGCAAACGGCTTTGATTGCCCCCGATGGAAAAACAGTCGCTACCGTTTCTTCTGCTGCTCAAAAGATAGCGGCAGGAGCAAGCGCTCCTGTTCTTCAAAAGCTGCCGGTAAACGCTCCCAAATTATGGGGACTCGATAATCCTCAATTGTACAAAGCCGTTACAACGGTTTTGATAGATAAAAAGAAATCCGATGAAGTCACCGTTCCCTTTGGCATCCGCGATGCCCGTTTTGACGCGGCCACCGGCTTCTGGCTGAATGGTCAGAACCTGAAAATAAAGGGCGTATGTATGCACCACGATGGCGGGGCAGTAGGCGCCGCCGTTCCACTCCGCGTATGGGAGCGGCGGCTGGAAATCCTGAAATCACTCGGTGTAAATGCTATCCGCACCTCCCACAATGCCGTTGCTCCCGAATTCCTTGATCTCTGTGACAGGATGGGCTTACTCGTCATGGCGGAAACATTTGATACCTGGACTGCGAAGAAAAGCAGTGCGGAAAACGGCTACAATCTCTATTTCAATGACTGGTGGGAAAAAGATACACATGATATTGTGCTGAATGCACGCAATCACCCCTCCATTGTCATCTACAGCGTAGGCAACGAAATACACGATAACCTCAACGATGCCGATGGTCTTCATAAATACCTGATGCAACAGGACCTGATCCATTCGCTCGATACGACCCGTCCCGTGACGATGGCCCTGTTCAGACCCGGCGTATCCCATGTATATGAAAACGGGCTGGCCGATAAAATGGATGTCGTGGGACAAAACTACCGCGAGAACGAACTCGTCGCAGCCCACCAGGCAAAGCCACAGCGCAAAGTGATTGGTACCGAGAATGGGCATACCATGTCCGCATGGCTCGCCCTTCGTGACAACGCCTTTATGTCGGGCCAGTTTCTTTGGGTCGGCATCGATTATCTCGGCGAAGCCGACTGGCCCAAAGTCGTCAACGGGCAAGGGTTGTTGGATCGTACCGGGGGCGCAAGAATTATTGCTTACCAGCGTCAAAGCTGGTGGAGCGATAAACCAATGGTATATGTAATGCGCAAAGAACAGAATGCAGGAGC
>DASYCT010000331.1:0-10051 GCA_036500065.1 Chitinophagaceae bacterium
ATGGGACGACAAGACCGGCGGTAATGGTTTTAATGCGTTGTATGAAGGAGCCGCCCGTACAGGGTATTATGCACCAACTGCTTGCAAGTCCGGGGAAGGGGATGGAAATCGATTGGGTGGAGAAGGTGGGTAAACATCTTCCGCTGTTGAGCACGCTGGGCGCTTTTGAAGTGAAAGGGGCGGAGGCTGATTTTATCGCCCGCAACATGGGCGCTGTGTTAAAAATAATGAAGCCGGTAAAAACGGCAGAGGATATCGCCGCAATTAATTCGGTAGCAAAAGATATATATACTCTTTTGGAAAAACATATCCTGCACAAAGCATTTTTGACGGATGCGGTCGATACGATTGCTTCCACCTGCTCCATCCCGAAGGAAGAAGCGCTGGCTTTGTGCGTTAGCAATATGACGGGGCTACTGATACAGGGCTATGATGCCATCAGCGGGTTGCTAAGTAATTCGCTGTTGCATTTGCTGCGGTACGAAAGCCTGCCCCCCTTCAACAATATGGACGATGATTACCTGCAGCGCGCTGTGTTGGAACTGCTCCGGTTTGATCCCCCGGTACATAATACAAGACGCATCACGGGAGAAGCGATTGTATTAGACGATCATACTATCGAAAAGGGACAAACAGTACTGGTGGTCATGGCGGCGGCCAATCGTGACCCGCAGCAATTCGCCAACCCGAACCGTTACGACAGCACGAGACTCAACAATGCCACGCACCTGACCTTTGGCTCCGGCCCGCATGCCTGCGTGGGTAACTGGCTCTCCACGCATATTACTACGGAAGCGCTGTCCTATCTCTTTCAACATTACCGGCATATTCAATTGCGTGATCCCGATATCGAATACGAACCGCTGGTAAACTTACGGCTCCCGAAAAAAGTATTGATTTCGCTTAGCAACTAACCCTCCCTTTTTGCCGGGTGCATTTCGGTAGCGACCCCAATCCTGTTCCATGCGTTGATGGCAGTAATGGCCATGATGATCTGTGCCGTCTTTTCTTCGCCGAACAGGAGGATGGCTTTGTCATAAGTGGCTTTGCTCAGTCCCTGCTGGTGAATAAGGGTTACATCTTCGGTCGCCTGGAGCAATACTCTTTCTTCTTCAGAAAAAATATCGCCGGCTTCTCTCCATGCGCTGACCAGGATGACTTTCTGCTCCGTCACGCCGAGTTTGCGGGCGTCTGCCCAATGGGTGTCTACACAATAAGCGCAGCCATTGATTTGGGAAGCTCTTATTTTAATCAGCTCGCGGTGTACCTTGTCGATGGAAGAATCATGTATGTAGCTATCCAGTGCGCTCATGGCCTTATAGGCCGCAGGTTGTATTTTCCCGATGGAAATTCGTTTGTCCATTGTTTGATTCTTTTATAGTTATTCTTTTATAAATAGTCTCAGGGCTTTCAAACCGCTGACGCCCTGTAAATCTTCCAGTTCCAGCCATTCGACATCGGGTGTCAACACCTGCGCTTCCTGCAATGCAGGCAGTGCGTCGAGGTAATCGTCCACATCCTGCTTTTCAAAATAAACGATGGCAATCGTGCCGGGCTGGGTAAGGCGTTGGGATGAATTTTTAATAAATGCCTTGTCGATCCGTTTTTTTACGACCTGGTAACGGATATTATAACCGCCTTCCACGTCAAACCTGCGTTCATCGGCCCGGAAGGCAATATCGATAGGCGTGCTGTGTACGAAAATAAGTTGGGTGGTTTCAAGGGGCACGGACAACTGCGGCAGCAATTCTTTTGCTTCGCGGCCGATAAGGGCCATCACGGACAGTTGCTTTTTACGCATATCCGTTAATATGTCCCGGGTAAGCGCCATTCCGGGGGTAATGGAGGAACCGGCATAGACATCATACTCGACGCCATCCGTTCTGAATTTCTCAAAATAACAGGGAAAGCTCTCCTGCAAATGGCGGTTGAACCGGTCTAGGCTTTCACCCACGCTGCTATTGATAAGCTGCAGGGATGTTTCCATATTGCGCCGGTTGGACCAGGTGATACCGCTTTTCCCGTCGATGGCCTGCAGGTAGTTATTAATCACCGTGGCCGTGCCGGGATGTTGCTGCCGGATGCTCAACAGGAAGGGAACGACTTCCTTGTATAAATAATCTTCCACCCGGAACGACTGGTAGGGCGAAATTTTGTATTCGATAATATCCGACCATTCGTCGAAGCGCCCCTTTATTTTATCAAAACTCTGCGGGTCGGCGTATTGTTTTAGCGGGGCCAGGGTGTCCATCAATACAGCAGCATGGGCGGCAAGATCAGCCTTGAGAGCATTGTTCCGCTCGATGGTCGAGTTCCTGACATCGATGGCGCCGTATAAAGGAAATACATTTTCAAATACAATCGGGGGAAGAGTGCGCCCGGCGTCCGTATGTTCTGAACTGATGTATTGCCAGGCCGCTTCTTTAAACTTCCACAGCACGGATTGCTGCAATGGAGTAAACTTTTCGTTGATCACATGTCCTATTTCCTCTTTGACCGATTCGACGGTGTATTGCATCAGTTGCGCCAGCAGGGGTTCGGCCACATTCAGTTTAGCCAGCATCTTTTCATCGATGATGCCGGGAGCACTGGCATAAATTTCCATTACGCCTACCACCTGTTCCCGGGCATAAAGGGGGACGGCTACATAGGAAGCAATACCTTCTTTTATAAGCAGTTGTTCCAGCAGGTTATTGCTGTTGCCGCCGGCGGAAAGAGAACGGTAAAAGAACAGGCGGGGATGCTGCATATAATGTTCCGCGAAATGAAGGAACAGGGCTTCTTCCAGGTTTTGCTTTTTGCCCATGCGGATAAGCAGGCTCTGGAAGCTGATGTTATGATTAAAAACAATCTTATCGTTGATCCGTAAGAAGGGAAGCAGGCCGAAATGCACATCGTTGCTGCCGGCAATGGTCTTTAATGAGCGTTCGATATGCGAGCCATAGCCTTTGTCCGGGCATCCCTCCTGCGGCATGCTTACCTGTCTTAGCTGGTTGAGCGTGTATTCGGTAGTAATATCGGTGAGCGTAATGATCGAGAACCCCTCAAAGCTGAAATGATGGAGGGGTAAAATGCTTTCCAGTATATGGACCGGCGATACCTGCTGCGCCAGTTGTTCCTGCAGGAGCTCGATGGTTATTTCCGGCAGATCTATATCGCTTTTAATGGTAAAAAAACGGGTGTCGAAATTGAACCGGTAGTAGCTGGTCAGGCCTGTTTGTTCGTCGGTAATCTCATGCACGATCTCCTTGCGGTTCATGGTGAACCCGTATAGCTTTTGAAGTATGGCGGCATAAATATTGGTAAGCCGTTTTTCCTTCCATACTTCCGTTGAATAACTCAACAGGTTATCTTTTATTTTACCGGTGCACACATCGGAAACCAGGTCGTAGAAGGGAGCAGTTCCGTAAAAGATATAGGGAGAGGCCGGCAGGCACAGGGCCCAGATATCATCTTTGCCGGCGGATACTACAGGCGTGAGGAGCGCATGGACCTGTTCCAGTATATCCGGGTAGCTGAGGACGTCCGTTATGGGTAATTCGCCTGCCAGCGCCGGGTATTTTGAAAACAACTCAAGGGCCGGGCGGCAGATGGCTGCCTGCACGGGGTTGGCGTCCTCCATGCTTTTTTGGAGAAATTCAATAAAAGGCCCGAAGGACAGGCCGGTATTGAAAACAGTAATATCGGGATGCTGTATCGCCTCGTTCAGATCGAGCAGAACAGCCTGCATTTTTTCCATGGTCATACCTTTTAACACCTGAACGCTTCGCCGGTTCGCTGCCGGTGGTTTTATTATTTCAGGCGGGCGAATTTCAGGATATTTCCTTCCGAGAGATGATCTCCTTCGTTGGAGATATACAAATTTCCCGCTGTATCAAACGCCAGCCCTTCGGGTTGGTTGAACCGGTTGCCGTCCAGGTGAAAGGCGTTCTTTACTTTCCAACTGCTGTCCGTAATCACCAGTAGCTGGTTGACCGAGGAGATGATAAACCATTCATGGGTAATCGGGTTATTGGCGAACGCAGAAGGACGAAAACCTCTTTTCGACCCCGACATAAGGGATTTTACCGTTGATACATCTATTGCAAAAGCACCGTTGGGAGTAAGCGATGAATCGTTGAGCCGGAAGCTGTATCCGCGCGCGTTGGTTTTTGAATCAGGACCTTTATAGTGTTTACAAAGGACATACACGCTGCCGCTGGCTTCATCACCCCACATTCCTTCGTACTCACCGTCGGGCAGCAGTCCTTTCCATTCCTGCACGCCGGCGGCTTCCTCCTGCGCGGTATCGGCCAGGGAAAAAGAATAAAGGGTGCCGTTGCTTTTGAGCACAATCACCCTGTTTCTTACAACGGCAAGGTCTTCGTAATCGCCATTTCTTGCAAACTTAATATGGCGTTGTTTTTTTACTCCCCATTTCAGCCAGAATAATTTGCCCTGTTCGTCCTGGATAGCATATATCGTATCGGGATTGCCTTTGCGAAAAGCGATACCGGAGATTTCCAGCAGGCTTTCGGGTACATGGAATTTTTCAGGTTTACCCAGGTTATATCCCTCCGGTGTTTTTTGTTCGGGGTTAATCATGGTGCAACCGGTTCCCGTAAACAGCAGCAGCAACGAAAAGGCGAGAATGGTAGTAGCAGGCAAAGACATCATTTATATATTTCTGTCAGTGGGCAAAAAAGATAGTGGCAATCGTGAAGGCAAGAACGGCGGCGACGATGCCGAACATGAATACACTGTAGGCAATCCTTAGCAGGCGGTATTTACGACCGAGCACCACCCCCTGCGAATACACATCGCGTATAAGGCTGCCGTATAGAAAGTCCCGGTCGTTCATCATGGCCTTCATCCCATCCAGGTATTCGTTGTAGCTCATCCGGTAGAAATTGCCAAAGAAAAGCAGGTTTACTTTTTTCTGTTCAATATCCTGTTGGGTAAACCTCCCCGGCGGAATGCTTGGCCGCGTGGCGAGGATGGAAAACACCATCGTTACCACGCAGATTATCAGCAGGAGTACGGTAGGGAAGATGAGGTAAGGATTGTCTTCCAGCTTGCGGAGCAATACGCTCAACACGACCGACAGGATGATGGACGTGGTGGTGATCATGATATGGGCCTTGTTATCGGCCATATCGCTCAGGCGCTGGTGGTTGGCCGAGCTGATGCGGAACATGGTTTCGATGCCCCGCTCGGGCCGGTCGATCTTTGGTTTCTTGACCGGGGCGGCTTGCGGCGGAGGAGGAGTAATAACCGGTTTCTTTGGCGGGGGGGCCTCGTCTTTCGACAGCTTATGTTTTAATTTATCGAGGTTTTGTTGTTTTTTTCCGTTGAGCGTTTGCCGGGCGTATTCGGTATGGTAATGGGTAGATTCGAGAAAGCGGATAGTTCCTTTCCGCCATTCATCTTTTGAAATATGCTTATGGTTGATATTTTCTACTTCTTTGCGCAGCAGTTTATTTTTTTCATCAAACTCGTCGGAGCCGAGATGGGAAAGGTCGGCATCGCAAACGATCTGTTCCTGCAGGTTGGCGGGCGACTGCGGCAGGCGGGTCGCCATGATACAACCGTCAATTGCTTTTATGCTGTCTTCATCCACCCCCCGTTCTTTTAAAAACAGGGATACCAGTTCCACGGCGCGCTGTTCATGTCCCTGTGCCGGGCCGGTATAATAACCAGCATCGTGAAACCAGGCGGCGGTAAGGACCACAAACCGGTCGTGCTCGTTCAGATTATAATAGCCGGCTGCCTCCGCGGCGGCCTGTACGACGTGCTCGGTATGCGACTGGTTATGATAAACAATAGCAGGGTCATTATGCGTTTGGAAGAAATGCAATGCATACGATTTTACTTCTTCCAGCAGTTGGGTATAGTTCATACAATGCCCTTTAGTGTATTGATAGGTTATTATAAGGCGTTTTTTGCCGGTTTTCCGGCGTTAAAGTTGGTGCATTCGTCATAAACCTCCAAATGAAAACGGCAGCGGCTAAAGCCCGGTTAAGGTTATCTGTCATAATTGATTTAATTTTAGGCTTAAATAAAAATAAACGCTTGTTATGGTGGCATATCTCCGCTTTTTACTGGTTGGTTTACTGCTCTTTGCAGGTAAACTAAGTTTTGCACAAGGGGTCTCTAATTATGATCAGCACGAGGCTTTCGCCCCATTCTTTTATCCTATGTTCGGCGATGTGGTGCGGGCAGCCGATGGCAGTCCCGGTCCCGGCTACTGGCAGAACAGGGCGGATTATAAAATCGAGGTTTCCCTGGACACCACGCTGAAAAAGATAAGCGGCACGGTGACAATCACGTACACCAATAACAGCCCACAGGCCCTTTCGTTTATATGGATGCAACTGGACCAGAATATCTATAGCCCTACTTCCCGGGGCGTGGCGACGACAGCTTTGGAAGGCGGCCGTTGGGGCAACCGGGACGCTTTTGTCGGTGGGTATAACCTGGAGTCGGTGCATGTGCTGGAAGATGCAAAGGAACTGCCGGTAAAATACGAGGTGTCCGATACCCGCATGCAGGTACGGCCCGCCAAAGCCATTCGCGCAAAAGGCGGTGTGCTGCGTTTAAAAATAGCCTATTCATTCCTGGTGCCGGAATACGGTACGGACCGCATGGGCCGGATAAACACAAAAAATGGCTGGATATACACCATTGGCCAATGGTTCCCCCGTCTTTGCGTGTACGACAATGTGCAGGGATGGAACACGCTTCCTTACCTGGGACAGGGAGAGTTTTACCTTGAATATGGTGACATCAGTTATGAAATCAATGTGCCGGCCAGCCAGATCGTAGTAGGTTCCGGCGAATTGCTGAACCCGCAGGAAGTGCTGACGCCCGAAGAGATCAAACGCTGGAATGCCGCTAAGACAAGCGATAAGACCGTAATGCTCCGTACCGAAGCAGAAGTAACAAATCCGGCCAGCCGTCCCGCCGGTAAAAAGCGGCTTACCTGGAAGTATAAATGCACCAACACACGCGATGTGGCCTGGGCTGCCTCGGATGCTTTTGTATGGGATGCGGCGCGCATGAACCTGCCGGGTGGTAAAAAAGCGCTGGCCATGTCGGCCTATCCTGTAGAGTCTGCCAATGACAGCGCCTGGAACCGTTCTACCGAATACGTCAAAGGAGCCATCGAATTCTATTCTTCCTATCTCTACCCGTTCACGTACCCTACGGCAACGAATGTGGCCGGCAGGGTAGCGGGCATGGAATATCCCGGTATTGTGTTTTGTTCGATGCGTTCCCGCAAAGGTGGTTTGTTTGGCGTGGCCTCGCATGAATTTGGTCATAACTGGTTCCCGATGATCGTGGGTTCCAATGAGCGCAAATATCCCTGGATGGACGAGGGTTTTAATACGTTTATCAATACGCTGGCAGCAGCGAACTTTAATAACGGTGAGTACAAGAACCGTGTCATAAGGGCGTCGGTGCTGGGCGGAGCATTTTTCGGACCGACTTCAGAACCTATACTTACCATACCCGATGTTTTGCAGGGCGCGGCCCTGGGCAATTCCGCCTATCGCAAACCGGGGTATGGTCTCACGTTGTTGCGGGAGAATATACTGGGTCCGGAAAGGTTTGACAGCGCTTTTCGCTATTATGTACACCGCTGGGCATTCAAGCACCCCACCCCCTGGGATTTCTTCCGTTGCATAGAAAACTCCTCGGGCGAAACGCTGGATTGGTTCTGGCGCGGCTGGTTTATGAACAACTGGAAAATAGACATTGCCGTAACGGATGTGGCGTATATCCAGAATGACTCTACCAAAGGAAGTCTTATCACCATCGCCAACCTGGAAAAACTCCCGATGCCGGTGACAATAGAAATAAAAGAAGTGAACGGCAAGACTGGCAGGGTAACATTGCCGGTTGAAGTATGGCAGCATGGCAACACCTGGAAGTTTGCATATAATTCTACGGATAAGATCGAACAGGTGACGGTGGACCCGGATAATACCCTGCCGGATGTCAATGTGAAGAATAATGTGTGGCCGGCGAAACAGTGATGACCCGGCCAGCCCTGGAATTATTGCACCTTGAAGGCAGCGAAGTAATAGTTGTTGGTAGCGGCAATTAATTGCAGGTCGGTATAAAATGAATGGGTGAAATCGGTGAATGCCCTGAACTCATGTGTGGGAACGGAAAATTCGTCGAAGAAAATAATATCCCCTTTTTTCAGAAAGGGGACAAGGCTGGCTAATGTGTACAGGGTAGCAGAATAAATGTCCGCATCCATCATGATGACATTTCTTCTGCCGGTATTTAATTCTTGCAGGAAAGACGGGACCGTTTGCTGAAACAATCCCTGGTAAAATTTGCCTCTTGAATCATCTATGTCCGGTACTTTATTGTCGCTGTTGAATTGTCCTTTTTTATAAACGCCAAAATCCTCGGGCAGCCCGGTAAATGTATCAAAGCCGTAAAAGGCGCTTCCGGGATTTGAATTCTGCTTCATAAACCAGCGGAAGGAATGGCCGGCGGCTACGCCAAATTCCATATAGTTGATAGGTATGGAGGCAAGGCCTTCATTTTCAATAACCCATTTATACAGGTCATACCTTTTTTTATAATCCCATTTGGAAGGAAAATCGTTGAAGCTTATTTTCCTGTTCTTGCTGACCCATATTGAGAATTTGCTGAGGTAATAAAGATTCAGGAATAAAGAAGAAAAAAGGTTAAAAATCACATGTAAGCGAAGGCGGATAAACCAAATCTTTGTATACCGTATAAAGAAAAGCTTCATTTAATGGAAAATTTTTAAGAAAGAGCCCCCATTTTTTAAAATATATGCGGCCTTAAAAAAGCGCGTAAAAGTAAGTATTACCCCAGTATTTCCTCTAAAAATTTTAGTGTGCCGGGTTATTGTCTACTATTGGCATTAATGCGTTTTCCTTTCCCGGTATTTATTCGGCGAGGCGCCCATTACCTTGCTAAACATCCGGGAGAAATAATAAGGGTCTTCTATGCCCAGCTCGCAGGCGATTTCCTTGACGCGCAGGTTAGTGAATTGCAGGTACTGGCAGGCTTTCTGGATCTTAAGGTGGTTGAAATATTCAATCGGGGAATAGCCGGTCTTTTCGTGGAAGATAGCGGAGAAATGGGATACCGACATATTGGCGAAGCGTGCAAACTCTTTTAAACTCACTACCGTATGCAGCTTTTTTTGCATCAGCTCAATCGTGCCGCTGATGGTATCGTTCTTCTTCCTGCTTTCGACATAATTGAATTTGTCTTCATACAATAAAGACGAGAGGAAATGCGAAAAGGTCATATTCACATAACGCAGGTTGTCGCCGCTATATCCTCTTTCAAGGTTGGAGCATATTTCTTCAAACAGGCGTATCCGGTTTTCGTTGTAACTGAGATGTGGTTTGTAATCTTTGGACGATTGTAATATAAGATCAATGATATAGGCGGCAATTTCTCCTTTGAAGTGGATCCAGTAGATAGTCCATGGGTCATCTTCATTGGCCGCGTATTTATGAGGCGTGTTGGCGGGGATGGCGATAAATTGCGAGGGAGACAACTCCATTCTTTTTTTATTGATCTCCACCCATCCCGAACCTTCGATACAATAAATAATAATATGCTGGCCGATGCCGGCAGGCCGTTCGGCATAATGAAACCGGGCCTTGGGATAATAGCCGATGTCCGTAATATATACTTGTCTTGTGACCGGGTCTTTGGTGAGAAAATCGGAGGCGATCTTTTTGGGAAGCACGATGAGGCGTTGCCCTTCAAAACCATCCCGCTTTCTCAACGTTTTACTTTTCATTATTTCAAATATCATAAAAAAATCCATCATTTTCGTAAGAATCGCTATTCTTATTGCTATCCTTATACGGGAGATTTGTACCGCGGGCCCTTGCTGCTGTTTGCCCGTTCAACTTCTGTAAAACGATTGCCATGCTTATATTACTGCTTTATCTGCCGGAAGGATTACCGGGATTTTATCCAGCTTTCTTCTTTACCCAACCGGCTCCATCATCATTAATAACGAGGAACGATTGCTAAAACCAAAATCAAGACTACTATGAGA
>DASYCT010000332.1:0-16055 GCA_036500065.1 Chitinophagaceae bacterium
GGGCTATCATTACGGCGACTGGCTTTTTTACCGCCCTGCCGATGATAATGATGGTCGTTCCGCCGTGACCGACAAATACCTGATAGCACAGTGTTTTTATGCGCATTCCACGCAATTGCTGATCAACGCTGCCGAAGTAACCGGGCATAAGGAAGATGTGGAGACCTATACTTCGTTACTTCAAAAGATAAAAGCCGCTTTTCTGAAGGAGTACCTGACGCCCAACGGCCGGCTGGTATCGGGCACGCAAACGGCGTATGTGCTGGCGCTTTGCTTCGACATGCTGCCCGGGTCATTGCGTGCGCAGGCGGCGGAGCGGCTGGTGCAAAACATAAAGAGCTATAACAACCACCTGACGACCGGTTTCCTGGGAACGCCGTATCTCTGTCATGTGCTAAGCCGGTTTGGTTATGATGATATGGCGTATACGTTGTTGTTGCAGGACAGCTATCCTTCCTGGTTATACCCGGTCAGGATGGGTGCTACCACTATCTGGGAACGCTGGGACGGTGAAAAGCCGGACAGTACTTTTCAAACGCCGGGCATGAACTCGTTTAATCATTACGCGTACGGCGCTATCGGCGACTGGATGTACCGCGTAATGACGGGCCTCGATACCTACGAGGACGGGCCGGGTTATAAGCATATAAAAATACAACCGCACATCGGGGGAGGGATTACACAGGCGTCTTCGACCCTGCAAACTTATTACGGTGAGCTCAGCAGTGGCTGGAAACTGGAAGACAATAAGCTCCTGCTCGATATTGAGATACCGGCGAATACCACGGCAGGTATCTATATTCCCGCTGCTTCGGCCGATGCTATAACGGAAGGGGGTATCCCGCTTGCGACCGTGAAAGACATACAGGTAATGGAAACGGGGAAAGACTATGTGCTGGTTAAAACCGGTTCGGGGCATTACCATTTCGAGGTAAAAAAGTAAGCTGCCAAAACGGCGGATTAAAGCCCGTTATAACAAGAAACAGGCCGTTCTTAGCTACGGTCATCCTGGTACTCTCTAAGGGCTCTCCTTGAGTCGTCCGGGGATTGCTGAAAAAGCCTGCAATTGTGTCAGTTTTCGTTTGTTGAGGCCGCTTTTTTTTGTTATATTTCAGTTGTAAGCCCGTTATTCTTTATCTGAAAAAAAACTGCTATGATGAAACGTTTGCCAAAGCCCGTATGGGCGCTCCTGCTATTATTACCCTTTTATTCCATTGCCCAGGATTTTGTACCGCCCGCCGACCCGGTACTTTCTTCAAAAGAAGATTATGCCAAATACGAGAAGGATGTGATCAGCTCCGCCAAATGGCTTGAAAGCAAGGCCGTAGGGGTTGAAATGGAAAAAAGAAAGCAGGTAGGAGCATTCATAATAAAATGGTTATCGGGTAGCCCTACGGTTAATGTCGCAATAACTCCTTTCCAGATGAAGCTGGCCGACAAGAATCCCCAGTTCCTGGTTTTATATATGGCCGCTGCTGCACGGTACTGCCTTGAGAACAACTACAGCAAAGACACCTTAAAAACTACTACCGCCGCCGTTAAAAGCATCCTTGCCTGTTATGGCCTCGGCGGTGATATAACAAAGAATAAGGTATTGGAAAGGGCCATTACCGCCAATAAGGAAGGGAAACTGGAAGAATGGGTGAGGGGAAATATGGGTCACCTATGACCAGGACTGAAAAAATAGCGCTTTACGAAAAGCTGGTGGCTACCTGCCCGGACGTTGAGCGCAAGCAGTATGGTATCGTGCAAAAAGAATATGTCGTTGTACCAGCCGGGCTTCTGCAAAAGACCGGTGAATTAAAACCCTGGTTTGAGTTAAGTTATAATTATATCAAAACACTTAAACCGAAACCTGCTACCAAAAGCAAGAAGAAAAAATAAAAGCCAACTGCAATGATGTGAAATTCGAATGCAGCCCCCCACAATCCAAATTTTGCTATATTAGTTTTATTTTCACCCCCACCCCCAAACAATGAACCGTTCAAAAACGTTCGTCCCGTATTATCCCACCGACAGGAATTTCTTTTTATTGCTGCTGCTTATTACCTGGGCTGTTATTGGCTCGGGCTTTGGGTACGAAATGGTTCAGATGAGTAGGCAGGGCAAACTGCATTTCCCGCCGATAGTTCATATTCATGCCGTTGCTTTTGTAGGATGGATGGTATTGTTTACCGTACAGATCCTGCTTGTACGGACCAAAAACCTGGCCTTGCATAAAAAATTGGGCCTGGTGAGCTTCGGCCTGGTACCCCTTCTGCTGATATTGGGTGTTCTGACAGTCATCACCACCCAAAGACTCCTATACGGCACACCCGACGGCGATTTGCCCTTTGCCTGCGTACAGCTCGGCGATCTGCTTGCGTTTGGCTGCCTGGCGGGCGCAGGCCTTTATTTGCGCAAAAACTATGTAGCACATAAGCGATTGATGCTGCTCGCAACACTGGTTTTAACCGAGCCAGGTTTCTCGAGGTGGTTCAGCCTTAAAATTGCCCCCTTATTCGGTGACTACTTCTGGAACTATAAAACGTTAAGCCTCGGATACGGGCGTTTTTGGGCATATGAGGCGCCGGCAGTGATCCTTATGCTTGCCCTGGGTGTGTACGACCTGGTAACCCGTAAACAATTGAACAAAGCATATGTGTGGGGCGTATTATTTTATGCGCTGGTAACAGCCATCGAGGGGCTTTTGTATTATAATGATACCTGGTTTGCCCTGATGAAACGCATGATCGGGGTGGCATAATCCTCCAACCCGGGTGTCGATCTTTAACCGGGCGGTAAGAACTCCTAAAACAATAGTAGAATAAACGTACAATAATTGTTCGTTTTTGATACAAGCATTTCCAGTAAATTTCTTTAATAACCTGTCAAACAAAGACTTAATCTTTGGCATGTGAATTGAAAAAAACTATCAGGCGAGCCGGAGGTGGGTTTAGCCTGTTGCATTAACTCATACGTTATAAATCAGCTTCTATGCTTAAAAATTATTTCAACACTGCGTTTAGAAATTTACTGCATCATAAAATCTATTCCTTCATAAATATTGTCGGGTTAAGCCTTGGACTTGCTTGTGCAATTCTTATCATGTTATACGTAAATGATGAGGTAAGCTATGACCGGTTTCATAAAAACGTAAGCAGGATTTACCGGATAGACAAGCAAAACATAAAAGAAGATGGCAGTTCACATTATGGTAGTTACACGGGGTATCTCCAGGGACCACGCTTTACAGCAAACATACCCGAAATACAAAGCTTCGTTCGTTTTGAACCCGGCCAGGTAGATATTAAGGCAGGAACAGATGTTCAATCACAGCCGGTTAGCTTTGTCGATTCAAATTTCTTCTCAGTATTTTCTTTTCCATTATTAAGTGGTGATGCTAATTCAATATTAACGCAGCCCAATTCAGTAGTTATTACTGAAGAAATGGCTAAAAAATATTTTGGTGGCTCAAATGCCGTTGGCAAAATAATGCTGGTGAATGAAGCTGGAGAATTTATTCCGCACACTGTGACTGCCGTTGCAAAAGATTGTCCCGAAAATTCATCTATTCAATTCCAGGTGTTGCTGCCATTAAAGGTTTCTGCCGCAGATGAGAGTAATAATGGAAATTGGTTTAATTATTTTCTTACCACGTTTGTTGTTCTTACCCCACATGCCGACATTAGATTGACGCAGGCAAAAATGGATAAAATTTTCAAGTCTGATGCAAGTGCGACCGTTAGTAATATGCAACTCGGGTATGTCAGTAAGAGCATAAATATTTCGTTTGCACTTGAACCTATTACTGATATTCATCCTGGCAAAATGGTGCCCGATGCAGATGAAATACTTTCCAACAGAAGTAACTCAATGTATTCTTATATAATTTCCGCAATTGCACTTTTTATTTTACTAATCGCCTGTATCAATTTCATAAATCTTACCATTGCACGTTCCGTAAAACGCGCGAGAGAAATCGGTATTAGAAAGGTAATTGGAGGTACCCGAAAACAACTGATGATTCAATTTCTCAACGAGTCATTTATTCTTTGTTTTATTGCATTCAGCTTTGCAATTATTATTGTAATAGCAGTGCTGCCTGTATTCAATCAATTATCCAACAAATTGCTTTCAATTGCTTATTTGCTCAATGCAAAATTGATTATAGGCTATGTAGTGATTTTTGTTTTCACGGGTTTGCTGGCAGGTTTTTATCCCGCAGCGGTACTATCAAATTATAACCCGATTCAGACATTATACAGTCGCTTTAATCTTGCCGGTAAAAACTACTTTCAAAAGTCTCTTGTAGTATTTCAATTTGCATTGGCATCATTTTTAATTATCGCCACACTGACTATTTTTTTACAGTTTAATTATCTTACTACGCAAAGCCTGGGTTATGACGATAGCAATTTGATCACGGTTAAAAAGCCTGCTATGACCCGCAATGAAGCAGCTTTATTTAAGCTGGCATTGATGAAGAACTCCAATATAGTCGGCGTTGCTCCAGGAAATTCCGGCTTTAACAATAACACCGTAAAAGCAAGCGCTGATAATGATGTAAACGTGGTTATCGAAACGATTGATGCCTCTTATTTGCCATTGCTTAAAGTACCTGTTGCAGCAGGTAGAAATTTCTCTTTGGAATTTCCATCAGATTCGACACATTCGGTTCTGGTAAACGAAGCGTTTGTGCAACAGGCCCGCTGGAAGCAGCCTATAGGCCGGCAATTAACCAGTTATGATAATAATCAAACTTATACTGTTGCAGGTGTAGTAAAGAATTATCATTATAAACCATTAACTGAAAAAATAGCGCCGCAAATATTTACTATGGCCCCATCTCATAACTACGGGATGGTTTATATAAAAATAAAACCCGGCACTGAAACAGCTAGCCTGCAGTATATAGCAAATACATTTGAAACCCTATTTCCATTAAACGCATTTGCATACAATTTTAAGGACCAGCAAAATGCCATGAGTTACAAGGCAGAAGCAAAGTGGAAGAAAATTCTTTTATTCAGCACCATGCTTACCGTTTTTATTTCGTGCCTTGGATTATTTGGTTTGTCTGTTTTATCTGCTGAAAAAAGGATAAAGGAAATTGGTGTGCGTAAAGTGTTGGGGGCTTCCGTAAGCAGTATTGTATTTATTCTGTCGACAGATTTTTTAAAACTGATTCTTATTTCATTAATTATATCAATACCGCTGGTATGGGCGGCAACCAATAAATGGCTGCAAAACTATCCATATCGCGTTACATTAAGCTGGGGCCTGTTTGCATCCGGAGGCGCATTGGTAATCCTGGTCGCTTTAATAACTATCAGCTTTCAATCCATTAAAGCCGCCATATCAAACCCGGTGAAGAGTTTGAGAACGGAGTAAAGCGTAGTGTACAATCTTTGTGAAGTGTGGTCCCGCCAGGAATCGAACCTGGATCCAGGGCTTCGGAGACCCTTATACTATCCATTGTACTACGAGACCAGGAAGAAAAAGACGGTAGATTTATCGTCTTAAAGAGCTAATTCCCATTACTTTATAAGCCCCCCGACGTTGCTGCCGAAGATTTTAACTGAAATGGCCAGCAAAATTACGCCAAAAAATTTTCGTACAGCGATTAATCCGGCCTCTCCCAATAATTTTTCTATGCGGTTGAGGAAATGAAGCACGATAAAGATAATGGCAAGGTTGATAAGAATGGCGGCCACAATCAGCCATTCGTTCTTATCGTTGCGCTGGAAAGTGGCTTTGAGGGACATAATGGTGGTGAGCGTACCTGACCCTGCTATCAGCGGAAAAGCGATCGGAACGATGGTCCCGGCCTTGCTGTTCTTATCACTTTTGAAAAATTCCATGCCAAGCACCATTTCCAACCCGAGAATGAAGATGACAATCGACCCGGCCACGGCAAAGGAACGAATGTCCACCCCGAGCAGGTTGAGAAAGGAACTCCCGATAAAAAAGAACCCAATCATAAAGATGCCGGAAAACAGGGTCACTTTGCCGGGATGAATGCCTCCTACTTTCTCCCGCATGGCTATCAGCAATGGAATGGAACCCACAATATCAATGACCGCAAACAGGGTAAAAGTCAATGTGAGCAATTCTTTGAGGTATAGGCCCATACAGCTGGTTTTGGTAAAGATAGCAAATCAATTACTGGCTGGGCTTGTGCTGCTCTTTGGGGGTAGGGATATTGGAGAGCATGGTATAGCTGAATCCTGTTCCGGCAGGCGACAATTGCGCCACGCAGCCATAATGGAGGGGAAAGGCGGCAAAGGAATCTTTCAATGCTGTTTGGGTGATAAAGGATAATATACTGCGCAGTACGCCGCCGTGGGCTATGATCACCGCCGAAGCATGCCCGCGGGCGGCAATAGACCGGAAACAGGCGGTCGTACGGTTGTAGAGATCAATATAACTTTCCCCGCCGGGTATAGACTGCTGCACAAAATCATTCATCCAGGGGTCCAGCAGTTCTTTGGGTATTTCATCCCAGTGCTGCATTTCCCATTTGCCGCAATGCAGCTCCATCAGCTCGGGGTGGTAAGAAGGAGTAAGATGGGGGTATAAATGCAGGGCCAGTTTGCTGCAACGTTGCAGAGGGCTGCTGTACACCTGGTCTACGGAGGCAGGTATAAACTGCCGGATAACAGCCGCCTCTTCCGTGAAGGAAGCAGTAATGTCCAAATCCGTTTGCCCGTAGCAGGTACCTTTTGCTACGGCCGGTGTGGTATGCCTGATTAAAAATAAGTCCATACGATGATACAGGATAAGTAAAAAACAATTTCCGTCACCTGCTGTAGCGCCCCGAGGCAATCGCCGGTGTAACCACCAATCCATTTATTGAAATAAGCGGCGAGCAAAAACCGCGCGGCAACGACCGGTATAAGAGTGAAAAGAAAGTGAACGGGTAATAATATCATGGGGAACAGGCCAAAGAAAGCCGCCACGGTAAAAGACAAAGCAGACAGGCGTTCCGTAGTGACCGGTTTTGATTTGCTGCTGTCCTCCGGCGTGACATAGGCATATTGCTGTAGCACCGTGACCCCCATGAACCGGCTCAGCGAATGAGCGGTCAGCACCATACCGATGAAAATGCGGTAGTTTAAAAAGACATTCAGCGTATTGTCCGTTGCGACCGGTGTGAACTTTGGCAGGTCTTTCAGCAACATAAATTTAGCGGCCAGTATGGAGATTAACCCGATAACGCCAAAGGTGCCGAGCCGGCTGTCTTTCATGATCAGCAATATCTTTTCCTTTGTCCACCCGCCGCCGAAGCCATCGCAGGTATCGGCAAAGCCGTCCTCGTGAAAAGCGCCGGTCGTGAGGATGCCCGCGATGATGGAAGCCAGCAGGGCAATGTTTTCGGAAAAGAATTTATTGAAAACAAGAAATACCAATACGCTTATCCCGCCCACTATCCAGCCGATCAGCGGAAAGTAACGGGGCGATTTTTGCAGGTACGCAGGGTCGTGGTCAATAGTGGAAGGCACGCGGATGCGTGTCAGGAACATGACGGCAGTGAGAAATATCTTCCATTCTTTTTTCACGTGGGTAAAATTTAGTTGACTTATTCCTTATTGCTTACGCCTGCTGTATCAAAGCTCGCCATTTCGCTTAAAAATAAAACAGCCGATTGTATCAAAGGTATGGCCATTGCTGCGCCGGTGCCTTCCCCGAGACGCATGTCCAGTTGCAGCAGGGGTTCTGCGCCCAGGTAGCGCAACATCTTTTGATGGCCCTGTTCGTTGCTGGTATGGGCGAAGACGCAATAGTCGAGGGGCGGCTCACCGTTCACTTCCTTGTCGATCAATTGCGCCAGCAGCAGGGCCGCCGTCGTGATAAACCCATCTACTACTATGATCATATTCAACGCAGCGGCTTCGAGAAAAGCGCCTGTCATCATGGCGATTTCAAAACCACCGAAATGCTGTAAGATGGTATAAGGAGAAGGCGATGATAAAATAGCCGGCAGGTGTTTTTGAAAAACCGTTTGCAGGGTGGCCGTCTTAGTGGCAAGCTGTTCATTGTTTACGCCTGTGCCGCGACCAACACAGTCTTCTATAGGAATACCGGTGACGGCCGACATGATGAGGGCGGCCGAGGATGTATTGCCAATGCCCATTTCGCCAAAACCGATGCAGTTGCAGCCTTTTGCGGCAATAGCGGCGACGATTGCCCTGCCTTTTGCAATGGCCTGTTTTGTTTCCGTTTCGCTCATGGCGGGTTCTTCCAGGTAGTTCCTCGTGCCGTAGCCCATCTTTGCGGCGATAAAACCCGTGTCGGTGATGGTATCATTCCAGTTGAAATTCACCCCCGCATCCACCACGGTAAGGTCTATATGATGTTGCCGGCAAAAAACATTGATGGCGGCACCCCCGTGAAGGAAATTGAGCACCATCTGTGCCGTTACTTCCTGGGGGTAGGGGTTTACCAGCCCGGTAGCGGCAATGCCGTGGTCGGCCGCAAATACGACGATATGCGGGTTATGGACCGAGGGGGTAAGCGTTTGCTGTATCAAACCTGCCTGCAGCGCAATGCCTTCCAACTTGCCGAGGGCATGCAGGGGCTTGGTCTTGAAATCGATCTTATGTTGCAGGGCTTCCCGGAGCGTAGTGACGGTGGCGGCGGTCATTGGTTTGTTTTTTATAAGGGAGAAAATAAATCACAGAAATAAAAACCATAGGGCGAAGGTTTGTCCATAGGACTGCAGTTGTCCTGTGCATTGGTAGGGGCGGCGTAATGGCGGTACACGATCTCTCCCTTTTGCCAGGGGATGGGCGCGCTATAAATGGGGCCGTCGAATACAAAACTGTGAAACTCGCCGTTTTCCCCGCATATATCCACTCCCGGCGGAAGATCGTTGCAAAATGCTTCATCGATGATGCGCCCGCAGAAACTTTTATCGAGGAATTTTTCATTGATGCAAACGATAATAGCTTTAAAGCCTGCCCCCAGGAACTGCCGCATCAGTTCGGCGGTATCGATTTTCCAGATCGGGAATACGCATTCGATACCGGCTGTTTCCAGTTTTTTCTCCCGGTAGATTCTCAGGTCTTCGAGGAAGATATCACCGAATATACTATGGCGGATATTGCCGGTTTTAACCCGGTCGATGGCCTTCATCATTTCGGCTTCGTATTCGCTCATCGTAGGTTGTTCGGGTAGTTCGATGGTAGTAAGCGGGATGCCGAGGGCTTTTGCCTGCGCTTCCAGCAGTTCCCTGCGCACCCCGTGCATGGAAATGCGGTTGTGCACCGAGTTTACACTGGTCAGCAGGCACTTTATATCGTATTCCTTTTGCTGTTGAATTTTCCAGAGGGCCAGTGAGGAATCCTTGCCGCCGCTCCAGTTCATGTAGGCGTTGATCATAAGGCCGGTTCTTTTAGTACGAGGGGCAGGCCGCTTACCATGAATACTACTTTACCCGCTTTGGCGGCGGTGTACTGGTTGGCCCATCCCTGCAGGTCAGTGAATTTCCGCCCGATCTCCGTGTCGGCATGCACGCCCATGCCTATTTCATTGGTCACGATGATAAACGTGCCCTTCATGGCATGGAGATAGTCGATTTCCGTTTTATAGGCTTCGAGGCTTTTATCAATATCATTTTTGAACTTCAGGAAGAAATTGGTGAGCCATAGGGTGACGCAGTCGACGACGGCCACTTTATCGGCGATGGGTGCAGCGCTTACCTCTTCCAGCACTTCAAGCGTGGTCCATGCTTCGCTGCGGTCGTCCTGGTGACGGCGGATGCGTTCGTCGAAATCGCCGCCCCATTTTTTGGCGGTGGCCACATATACAGGGTTGTCGCTAAGCGATAAGGCCAGCTCCTGTGCGTACCTGCTTTTACCGCTTCGCGCGCCACCGGTGATAAGAATGATCATGATTGTATAATTATTAGCGGGATTCGGATACCAGTTTCAATTGCTGTTGCCGCTGCGCCAGGTAATAAGCCGCTTTGGCTTCCCGCATACAGTTGGCGCAAAGACAGTCGATATAATGGCGGTTGATAAAATCCCTTTCCGCATCGGTCAGGGGTACGGGATAGCATTGGCATTTGCTGATATCGCCCACTTTGCATTCAAACGTGGTTTTGCAGCGGGGGCAGGATTTTATTTCATGGTTACACATAAGCGGGGCTGGATTGATAAAAAGAACGGTAATGCTGTTGCAGGCGGGCCGGCACCCCAAACAGGGAGGGGTGAAACAGGGCCGCCAGTAATTCAATGCCATCCACCAGCGTAGAAGGAGAGGGCTGCGTAAACAAATCGTAATCGGCCACAAACACCCGCTTATTGATCACGGCAGCCAGTTGATCCCAACCGGGTTGTTGTGTCAGCAGGTTCATTTCTTCCATCGACCGCGAAGTAGTAAAGCCACAAGGGGCAACGATCAGCACTTCGGGATTGTATTTCACGATCTTTTCAAAGGAAGTGACGATAGAATCGCCGCCGGGGTTGCCGAGCATATCCGTGCCGCCCGCGGCCGCTACCTGGAAGGGTATCCAGTGCCCGCAGTTATAGATGGGCGCTATCCATTCCATCAGCGATATGCGCCGCAGCGGTGAACGGTGCTGGCGCAGTTTGTCCGTAATGGCATCCATCCGTTGCTGCAGTTGCGCCAGGTAGGTATAGGCCGCTTCTTCCTTACCCAATGCCGTGGCGATGGTGACGGCGGTATTGAATACGTCTTCGAGGTTATTGGGCGTAAGCGGTATCACCTGCGGCTGTTTGGGCAGGTTGGCCACCGCGGCAGCCGTGCAGGCCGTATCTATCTGGCATACTTCACAAACGTCCTGTGTAAAGATGATATCGGGTGCGATGGATTGGAGCAGGCCTTCGTCCACATAGTACAGGCTTTTGCCCTGCGCCTTGGAAGCGGAAAATATTTTGTCTATCTCGGTACTGCTGTAGTTATGGCCTTCCAGCAGGCAACGGACGAGCTTTGGCTGTTCACCCGCTTCGGCGGGACATTCGAATGTAACACCCTGTAACAAGTGTTGCAAACCCATATCATAGATCATTTTAGTAGCAGCCGGGAGAAAAGAGGATGCTGTCATGGGGAAAGATGTTTGGCGTGAAGAGAAAGAATAAGAACAAGGAGAAACAACCAAATCTTTTCGTCAAGTAGTGAACTATTAGCTCCTGGATGCTCTTCCTTGTTCTTTATTCATTTTAGATGGGGTGGATAGTGGATTGCAAACGGGGATACCTTTTTTGCAATAATTCAAAGCCCCCAAACAGCAGGGAGCCATATAATAAGTTTCCGATCAGCATATTCTTCATATAAGGGATGGCCAGGTAATAACACATCATGAGGCCATGCGGGTCACGGGTATAAGGCTGCCCGGTAGTAATATCTGTACCACCACCCAACCATACGCCAAAATCGGATATTATCCAATGCGTAAGAGCAGCGGCAACAGCGGCAAGAAGGACGCTTTTGGCGTTTACCTTCTTTATATAATTGCCAATCAGCACCATCAGGGCAAAAGAAGCGTATATCCAACCCCAGCCCTCGTACAAAAAGCCGTGGCTGAAGTCTTTATAAACAGTTTGCATCAACAACACATCGCTCATCAACAGGATGCCCAGCGGAACCAGGTAGGCCTTCCATTTGTCGGTGAAATAGCAGCCGCCAAACAGGGCCATGGCGCCGATAGGCGTAAAATTGGCCAGCGGCGAAAGGGTCTTGCCGGTGAAGACCACCCGCAATAAGGCGGTGATCACAATCATCAGGATCAGCACAAATGTCCGGAGGTTGATTTTGTTAAGCGACATCTTGATCATGTTTAAAGTTAATAAATAATCGGATTCCGGGAAACAGGATTTATTCACCCGTTATAACTGGAACTGCAAACCCCCTATGAATGTGAAGGGGATGCTGTTATAGCCTCTTATATCAAAAAATTTCTTATTGGCCAGGTTTTGCGCATTGGCAAACAGTTTCAGCGTCTTGCAGAACCTGAATTCGGCGTAGGCATTCAGCAGGAAATAGCCGCTCATTAATATATCGGCTGCCTGGTAATCGCCCACATCGTAGCGGCTGCTCACATATTTGGCGGAGGCATTGATATAAAGGCCGTTGCCAAACTGGTAGCCTGCCGTAACGTTCAGGTTGTGTTTGGGTCTTCTAAGCGAGTAGTTATAGCTGGTGTCTTTAAAATCCAGCCTGCTTTCGGAATGTTCGGTTGAATGCAGCCAGGTGTAATTGGCGGTAATGGTCAGCCCTTTTGCGGGTTGCCAGGAGCTTTCCAGCTCAAGACCGTCCACGGTTTGTTTGGCGATATTGTAGTACACATAGTTCACATAATCGAAATCGATGCCTTCTTTAATGTCACGATGGAAATAGACCAGCCGGTTGGTCAACCCCACATATTTTTGCTGTATACCTATTTCTTCGTTGATGGATTTTTCCGGTTTCAGACCGGACGTGCCATAACTGGAATAAAGCTGGTAGAGCGAAGGGGCTTTGAAACCGCTGGCGATGCTTCCAAACACCCGGTAATGATTGTCGATAGTGTAAGAAGGATTGAATGTGTAAGTATAATTGCTTCCATAGGACGAATGCATGTTCAGCCTTCCGCCCAGTTCGACATTCAGGCGTTCATTCGATGAATTATACAGCAGGGAAGAGTACAACGAAGCCTGGCTGACGGTGGTGTCGGGAAACTGTGTCGTGTAAGGACCATAGGAAGAAATGGAAAGATATTGTTCGTTCATGCTGTTGAAGCGATAATCGGCTCCCTGCAGCCAGCTGAAACCGCTGCCCAGTTTGGCATTGGCATATACTTCTGCAAACTGCGTCTTTCCAAAATAAACATCCTTCAGATATTTGGTAAAACCGGGTGCATCGGTGCTGTCATTTACATCATTGCGGGTAATATCACTGTACTGATAATTGCCGGTGATGGACAGGTCGTTGCGGTGAAACTGGAAACCTGCGCCAGTGGTGAGGTATTTGTTCTTTAGCGTATAATCCCTGTCGTCCTGGAAGGCGCCGGCGTCTACATCCGTTTTGTAGCGGCTGACCAGTATAAAGGATTTGAACGAAAGTTCCTGGCTGGCCTGGAACAAGGCCTGGGCATTGACCACGTCGCCATTGTAACCATCCTTGTCAAAGCCTTTCTTGCCGGTGCTGTCGTAGGCGGCGGAAAACCCCGAAGTGAGCAGCTTGGCATAGCGGGCGGTATAGGTGAGCTTGCCTGCTTTTCCGTATAGCTGTACGTTGCCCTTAAATGTGCCGTAAGAACCGCCTGCTATGGAGGAACTGATGTTAAACGGCTTTTTCACATCCTGTTTGACGGTGATGATGTTGATGACACCGGCAATGGCGTCGCTGCCGTAGAGGGTGGATTGAGCCCCTTTGCATATTTCAATGCGCTCTACATTGTCGATGGAAAAGAGGTTGATGTCAAATTCATTGTCGATCAAAGAGGGATCACTGACCGGGATGCCATCCAGCAGTATCAGCGTACGGCCGGAAGCAGCCCCCCGCATATAGATGGATTGGTTGGTGCCGGCATTGTTGAGCGCGCCGTTGATGGTAATGCCTGCCTGTTCGTTTAAAAGCTGGCCGACGGTTTTCGCCCGGCTTTTGTCCAGTTGTTCTTTGTCGATCACGGTAATGACCTTCCCGGTGGTGCTTTGTTTTTGCGGGGTCTTGTTGGCGGTTACAACGACTTCGTCCAGTTGCTGCGAAGCGCTGTCCTTTTGTGCCTGTGCATACTGGCTGCCGATAATGGTGGCAGCAACCATAAAGAAATGTCTTTTGCTCATTCGTAAAAGCAGTTTGTCGTTTTCCGTATAAGGAAAACAGGTTAATGAATGAGCCTTCGGAAAAAAATGAAACGAGAGTGAAATATAAATTGTCCCGCCTTTGAGGGGATCAGTTTACACTCCATGCTTTTCACCCGAAAGCCTTGATCCTGCCGCCCGGTTAAAGGCAATAAGATCAATGTTGAATGTTTGAATTGATTAAGGCAGGTCTTCTGGCTTGTTTCCTGTTTCAAGACCTTCCCATGGCGCCGAGGGCGCCACAGTGGCGTGAAGATTGAACAGTTGTTAATGAAACTTACAGCTACGGGGATAGCACCGGATTTACACCGGTTTCCCTTTTAATGGCGCACGGGGCGCCAACCAAAATCGGGACAAAAGTAGGCGGGTTGTGTAAAACGGCAAATTTTGTTTTGGTCAGCTTATCGTACCAGTCCCTGGAAAGACAGGCCAACATAGTAGTTTCTCCCGGCAGCGGGATTGTAATACCGTCCCCCGGTGGCATTGATATCGTCGCCGAGGCTGTAGTTCTCGTTCAGCAGGTTGTCGGCGCCCACATAGAGGTTCAGTTTCATATTGTGCCGTACGGCGCCCTTCCAGCCAAGACGTGCGCCCAGCAGATGATAGGGGGCCGCCACGGCTGAATTGGCATCGTCGAGGTAAATCTTCGCCGACGAATACCAGGTGGTATTGATATAATAGCCTTTGGCGGATTGCAGGTCGGCCACCACCGAAAGCGTATGTGATGGCACACCGGGCAACTGGTGGCCGTTGTAGCTGCTGGTATCTTTCTGGTAGCTCCCATAGGTAAAATCACTCACCGTTAAAGCCGGTTGGACGGACAGGTATTCAATAAAGGAATGATGAAAGAATTTGGTGTAGTCGGCGCTGCATTCTATTCCGCGTTGTTTGGTATTGCCCGCATTCACATAATAATCGGCGCCGGAATTGTCTTTGCGCGTCACCAGCGCATGGTTGAGATCAAAGTAAAAGCCGATCGCTTCGAGGCGCAGGCTGCCCTTGAACAAGGAAGCTCTTGCGCCCAGTTCATAATTAATGCCTTCTTCGGCCTGGAGGTTCGTGCTGATGACACCGGTAGAAGGCAGCAGCTCGGAAATGCCGGGAGGTGAAAACCCCCGGGTGATGCTGGCAAAAACGCTGTTGTGGTTGCCAATCTTTTTTAATATAGCCAGGCGGGGCGCCCATTCGTCTTTGTAAGCCTGGTCCTGGTCCTTTACAGGATATAGGTTGAGCCGGCGGAAATTCACTTCCGATTTATTGATGCTGGCGCCGAGGGTGATAAACCAGCTTTCGTTGATGCTGATATCGCCCTGCGTGAAAACGCTGTAACTGCTGTACAGTATGTCATCGTTGGTTTGTATGGTGTCCTGGTTGCCATTGCGGTTATTGGACACCTGTGTATTGTAAAATCCTTCCTGCCATTCGCCCCCTGCTACCCATTGAATTTTGGTGGCGTCGGTTTTCTTTTCATAACTGAATACCGTTCTGCCGCTGACATTGGGTTCGAGACGTCGTTCATAATTGCGGAATGTGGGATTCTTTATCTGCGCAAAACTACCGGAGAGGGTAGTGGTATTTTTAAATTCGGGGCTGAACGTGTATTCGTTGCTGATACCGGCGATAAATGTCTTTTGAAAGATAGCGGCTTTTACGGCATCGGCGCTCGGGAAACCTCCGGCGGCCGGTCTTGCCTGCCGGGGATTGGCCATCCATTCTGTTTTGGTAAGTCCGCCGGGTGTCTGGTAATACATATCGGTGTAAAAGATACTGGCGGTAAGCTGCTGCCGGTCGGTATGTTTCAGCTCCGTCACATAGCTTACATTGTCTTTGCGGCTGAAGGTATGATCGCGGTAGCCATTACTCTGGTTGTGCGCATAGCTAATGATGCTGCGGTTGTCTTTGCTGCCAAGCGCCACCGATACCAGTACGTTTTGCAGGCCATAGCTGCCGGTGACATATTCCGCATTTACCGAAGGCTTCCAGCCGGCTTCAAAACTATTGAGCAGTATCAACCCCCCGGTGCCTGCACCATACATACTGCCGACGGGGCCTTTAAAGATTTCTATCGTAGCGAAGTTGTTAAAGGCAAACTGGTTGAAATAAGTGTCGCCGCCGGCATCGGTTACGGGAATATTGTTCCAATACACTTTTACATTGCGCACGCCAAACGGGGAGCGCAGCGAGCTGCCCCGGATGCTGATGCGATAGCTGCCCGGCGAACGTTCTTCCATCCGCACGCCGGAGATGGTATTCAACCCGCTCACCAGC
>DASYCT010000333.1:0-3599 GCA_036500065.1 Chitinophagaceae bacterium
GATTCGTTTATCTCCTTCCGTTATGTAGACCGGCTTTTACAGGGTAAAGGGCTCACCTGGACGGATGGGCAGCCCGTGGAAGGCTACTCCAACCTGTTATGGGTACTGCTGCTGGCCGGTCTCAAAAAGATAACCCAGGGAGACTTGTGGGTGATTGCACTGCTGGTCAATTACCTGTGTAGCATCGTAAGTTGCTGGCTGATGCTGAACATCGTTGCAAAACTGACCCAATACAACGCCACTGCTATAACCTGGACCTGCCTGCTGTTTGTGCTGTCTGCCCCGGTAGCTATCTGGATCAACGGGGGACTTGAAGCGCCCTTGATTATGCTTTTGTTAATCCTGGCCCTTTCCTGCCTGCTGCCATTCAGCAATTCCACCTCCTCCCCCCGCGGGCTTTCCCTTCCGCCGGGAAGACTGTCAGCTGCCGGCGTTTTTCTTGGACTGGTTGCATTGACCCGGCCGGACGGTATCTTATTTGCCGCCGCCATTACCCTTGCTATTGCCGTATATGCTTTTATGCAGCTACCGCGCGAAAACCTTTCGGTGTCTAAACGCTGGCTTCAGATAATCCGGGAATTGTTCCTACCCATGTTACTGCTCAATGCCATCGTATTCGCTTTCTATCTCGGGCAGTTGGTATTTCGCCTGCATTATTATGGTCAATGGGTGCCCAATACGGCCCTTGTAAAAATAGGCTTCACTATTACAAGGATATCCGGCGGACTTGTGTATGCGGCGCGCATGCTGGCAGCTTTTATACCTTTTATAGTACTCCTGGTCCTGCTGTTCCGGCGAAGCGCCCCCAACCGGGCTAAGCTGGCTTTTTTCCTGGTCATCATCGCCGTGATTGCACTTTACCTCGCCCTGATTGGAGGTGATATATTTCCCGGCTACCGTCACGTGCTTCCCCTTGTTCCCCTGCTCTGCATAGCAGGAGGCATTGTAATGATGGACACGCGCAGCCTGCTGATAAAAAACAACACTGTTTATTACTGCGTGGCCCTTGCTTTACTCGCATTTGTATTCGTCCTACAATTCATGGACAGTCATAACCGCGACGGCAAAAAAGAACGCTGGGAATGGAATGGTATGGCCATGGGACAAACGTTAGAAAAAGGATTTAAAAACGAACAGCCGTCTATTGCCACCACGGCGGCGGGTGTCCTGCCCTGTTATGCAGGGTTTCCTACACTGGATATGCTCGGGTTGAATGATTATTACCTGCCCCGCCATCCGCCACCCGGTTTTGGAAAAGGCTACCTGGGCCATGAGCTGGGCGATGCTGCCTATTACCTGAAATGGTCACCTGATATTTTCTTTTTATTTGGATTGGGCAGCCCCAAACCCTACTTCAGGGCCGAAACCGAAATGTTTGCTGACACTGGTTTTCAAAACAACTATGAGAAAGTAAAACTGGCTTATCATCTTGATCAGCCGGTACCAATTCCTTATTGGAAAGCAGGGTTTCATCATTCCGTGACGCTGGACGATACCTGTTATATGTTTGTAAAAAAATACAGTGAGCGGATAGGCATACGCTTTTACGCGCCCGGGGCAATCGTCATTCCTGCTTATTTCTTTAGAAACAGACGGCAACCCGATTCATCGGCCACGACCTACCTCAACAACGAAGGCCAGTTGGTTGTTTCTATTGCTCCCGGCGAGGAGTATTTTATAAAACCGGAGCAGCTAAAAGGTCTTTTTCTGAAAAAAGGTATCCTGCAATGTCACCATTTGTTCCATCACTATGATGATTGGAGTCCACCATTATTGATTATTAATGATACCAGTGTAGAATTACATAATACAACCAACCACACAATAGAATGCAATGGGTTACACCTTTTTTTAAGCAGGTGCGATTTATAGGAATTTCGCCGTAAAGCTCTCCTTATTCTTTTTAAGATTGGCCGGCGTGCCCGCAAACACTACCGAGCCCCCGCCGTCACCCGCTTCCGGTCCCAGGTCGATGACCCAGTCGGCGCTTTTAATGACATCGGTATTGTGCTCGATGACAATAATAGAATGTCCCTGCTCTATCAACGCGTTAAAGGACGCGAGCAGTTTGCGTATATCGTGAAAATGAAGACCCGTCGTAGGCTCGTCGAAAATAAAAAGGATATGCCCCTGCGCCTTCCCCTTGCCCAGGAAAGAAGCCAGTTTCACCCGCTGCGCCTCCCCGCCGGACAAGGTATCCGACGATTGACCGAGCTTGATATACCCCAGGCCGACATCCTGCAGCGGCCGTATCTTATTTACCACGTCTTTTTCGTCGGCAAAGAAGGTAATAGCATCATCTACACTCATTTCCAGCACTTGGTAAATATTCTTTTCTTTATATGTGACTTCCAGCACTTCTTCTTTAAAGCGCTTGCCGCCACATACTTCGCAGGTAAGATGCACATCCGCCAGGAACTGCATCTCTACCACCTGTTCCCCCTCTCCCTTGCAGGTATCGCAACGCCCGCCGTCTACATTAAACGAAAAGTGCTTGGCCTGGAAACCGCGCATCTTGCTCAGCGGCTGCGAGGCATATAAATCTCTTATCTCGTCGTATGCCTTTATATAGGTCACCGGGTTGCTCCGCGATGATTTGCCTATCGGGTTCTGGTCTATCAGTTCCACCTGGCTGATGCTTTCTATATCGCCCGTAATGGATTTATGCTCGCCCACCTTGTCGGCAAACTCTCCCTTTATCTTGCGCAGCGCCGGGTACAATATCTGTTTTACCAGCGTCGTCTTACCGCTGCCGCTCACCCCGCTTACCACGCACAGCAGGTGCAGCGGAAAGCTCACATCGATGTTTTTAAGATTGTTCTGCCGGGCTCCCTCCACCTTCAGCACCCGCTGAGAGGTTCGCACCGTTTTAGGCGGGGTGATACTCAACTCCCCTTTCAGGTACTTGCCCGTAAGGCTTTTAGGATTGGCTATCAGTTCTTCGTAATTGCCCGCTGCCACTACTTCGCCCCCCAGGTGACTGGCCAGCGGTCCCATATCTATTATATAGTCCGCCTCCCGCATCATCATTTCGTCGTGCTCCACCACCACCACCGTATTGCCCAGGTCCCGCAACTCTTTTAATACCTTTATCAGCCGCTCCGTATCCCTCGAATGCAGCCCAATAGACGGTTCATCCAATATATACAGCGAATTGGTCAAATTGCTCCCCAGGCTCCGGGTAAGCTGTATACGCTGGCTTTCCCCCCCGCTCAACGAATTGGCCAGGCGGTTCAGCGTAAGATAACCAAGCCCCACGTCCAGCAGTGTACGGATACGGGTGCTTACTTCCAGCAATATTCGTTTAGCTACCTGCTTATCATGATCGTTCAGTACCAACGCGTCAAACCATTGTTTCAGGTCCTTTACCGGCAGTTCGCACAACTCCCCGATATGCTTGCCGCCTACCTTTACATACAACGCTTCCTTGCGGAGACGGTAACCATGGCAATCGGGGCAAAGCGTTCTTCCCCGGTACCGCGACAGCAGTACCCGATACTGTACCTTGTACAGGTTCTGCTCCACTTCTTTAAAAAAATCATTGATACCGTTCACCTCGTCCGTTCCCTCCCACAGCATTTTATATTGCTGTTTGGTCA
>DASYCT010000334.1:0-22696 GCA_036500065.1 Chitinophagaceae bacterium
TAAATCATTGTCTGGTTGCCGAATATCTTCGTGAAGCCGCGTACGTCTTCGCCGGTCCACCCGTTATTCATTTCACCGTACTTGCCGAATTTGCTGTTCATCAAATCATAGGGTGATTCGATGCCCATAAGCTGGAAACGGTAAGGTTGCAATTGTATAAACACATCGCCCGTCACGTTTTCCTGGCTGCTGGCCAGGAAGGCTTCGATGTCACGCATCACGGGGTCCAGTATCTGTCCTTCGTGCAGCCAGTTGCCATAAAACTGCGCCAGTTGATCTTTCCAGCCCAGTTGCCATTTGGTCAACACATGCTTTTCCAGCGCGTGGTGCGCCTTGAGTATCACCATGGGTGCGGCGGCTTCAAAGCCTACGCGACCCTTGATGCCGATAATGGTATCGCCTACGTGTATATCGCGCCCGATCCCGTAAGGACCGGCAATCGATTGTAAATATTGAATGGCTTCGGAAGGGTGACCGAATTTCTTATCGTCCACCGCGCTCAACTGTCCTTTTATAAAACTTAGCTTCACTTCGCGGCTGCCCGATTGGGTAACCTGTGTGGGCCATGCTTCTTCGGGCAACATGCCCTTGCTGTTCAATGTTTCCTTACCACCTACGCTGGTGCCCCAAAGCCCTTTGTTGATGGAATACATGGCCTTATCGAAGTTCATCTCCACTCCTTTCTTCTTCAGGTAGTCGATTTCCGCTTCGCGGCTCAGTTTTAAATCGCGTATGGGAGTGATGATTTCAACGCCGGGGATAAGGATGTTGAAGATCATATCAAACCGCACCTGGTCGTTGCCTGCCCCGGTACTGCCATGCGCTACCGCATCGGCTTCCAGTTTTTTTGCATGTTCGGCGATATGAAGGGCCTGGCTCAGGCGCTCGGCGCTTACGCTCAGGGGATAGGTATTGTTTTTAAGGCAATTGCCAAAAACGAGGTATTTAATAATGGAATCGTAATAGCTCTTTACCGCGTTTACGGTAGTATGGGTTTTTACACCGAGTTTGTACGCATGCGCTTCTATCTTTTTTAGTTCATCTTCGTTGAAACCACCGGTGTTTACAATCACCGAATGCACGTCGTATCCCTTGTCCTCGCCAAGGTATTTAACGCAAAATGTAGTGTCCAATCCGCCGCTGAATCCTAAAACGACTTTTTTCTGAGCCATGACTTGTATTGTTGGAAGGGTTGCCCCCTGAATGATTAAATATGAAAATGATGAAACAACGATTTGAGCCTTGAGCCGCCATTGCCGTTTCCGTTTCCGGGGTTGGTTTCTTTCTTTGAAAACCATTTCAGCAGCATACCCTGCTTTATTTTCATAAAGCGCTCGAAGAGCTTGGAATGCTGTTTGAAATTATCGGCGGTCTCCTGTGGTTCGTAATGATCTTTGGGGTCGTAGAGCATGGCGGTGCACATGCAGTTCTGCCGGTCCTTGCTCATCAGTATATCGTAGTTCACGCAGCTTTTGCAGCCGGCCCAGAAGGCCTCGTCCTGTGTAAGCTCGGAGTAGGTGACCGGCTCATAGCCCAGTTCGGAATTGATTTTCATCACCGCCAGGCCGGTGGTGAGGCCGAATATCTTGGCTTCGGGGTATTTTTCCCGGCTCAGGTCAAACACCCGCTTCTTGATGCTTTTGGCGACGCCGCTTTTCCGGAAGGCCGGGGCTACAATCAACCCGCTATTGGCTACATACTCGCCGTGGCCCCAGGTTTCTATATAGCAGAAACCCACCCAGGCGCCGTCTTCGGTTACCGCGATGACTGCCTTGCCTTCTTCAATCTTTTGTTCGATGTATTCCGGGCTGCGCTTAGCAATACCGGTCCCGCGTGCCTTGGCCGACGATTCCATTTCGTCGGTAATTGTCTTAGCGTATAATTTATCTGCAGGGGTCGCCACCCTGACGATAATCTGTTGATTGTCCACGTTCAAAAAGTTGTAAAATGAATCGGATAACCAATCCTTGTAATGAAAGCCCGGAGAAAATTTCACTGATAGGGGCCTGGTTAGCGGCTCGTCCTATCAGCAACCGCGTCGCGGTCGCGGCAGAAAGAAGAAACAACGCTCGATAGAAAACACGGGAGTGTTTACAAGTGCGGTATGGGTTGTTTTGTTTGCCAACTTCAGTTCAGAATTTAATGTTTGACTGTTGTGAAACACAAAAGTATAATTTTTTGTCAATAAACGGGCCAAAAAATTTATTACGGGTTTGTTACGCTTTCCTTCTACCTACCAGACGTCCCGATGGGACGAGAGGCGGGTTGTTCGTTTTTCTACCTACCGGGCGTCCCGATGGGATGAGAGGTGGGTTGTTCGTTTTTCTACCTACCAGACGTCCCGATGGGACGAGAGGTGGCGTACGGTTAGCTCCTTAACTAAAGGGGATGAGCGTTTTATCCGTCCGCCCCGGCACAAAACATTTTCCGGTTTGATAATTTTGTATTTTACCTTTAACAACTATATGAATTCTGTAACAACCAGCGTGGAGCAATCCTTCCGGTTTTTGGAAGGGGGTGGTGAGATGGGCGCTTTAACGCGCTCGACCGACTGGTCGCAAACGTCCGTCGGAAGCCCCGATCAATGGCCCCAAAGCCTCCGCAGCATCGTCAACCTGGTACTCACCTCTCGTTTTCCGATGTTTTTGTGGTGGGGGCCGGACCTTGTACAGTTTTATAACGATGGGTATCGCCCCAGCCTTGGCAATGAAGGCAAACACCCCACAGCCCTCGGGCAAAAAGGGGAGGATTGCTGGCAGGAGATATGGCCCGTTATCAAACCGCTTATCGACAGCGTATTGGCCGGCAATGGCGCTACCTGGAGCGAAAACCAGCTTATCCCGATTTACCGCAACAATTCCCTCGAAGACGTCTACTGGACCTTTAGCTACGGCCCCATACAGGACGAAAGCGGCGAAATAGCCGGTGTGTTGGTAGTGTGCCATGAGACCACCGAGCAGGTAAGGACATTGCACCAGATGGAACAAAAAGTGGCAGAACGGACAAAGGAGCTGGAAGTCTCGGGCACCATCCTGCAACAGACCAACGCGGAGCTGGAGCAGCTGGTCTACGTAGCCAGTCATGACCTGCAGGAACCCTTGCGCAAAGTGGTCACCTTCACCGAAATGCTTCGCAAAAGCCTGGACGGGATCAGTGAAAAGTCGCAAAACTATCTCGACCGGATCACTTCTTCCTCCGGCCGCATGCTTAACCTCGTAAAAGAGGTTCTCAACTTTTCGCAGCTATCAAAAAAGGGGCAGCCGTTTGAAAAAGTAGATTTGAATGCCATCCTCGAAAATGTAAAAGATGATTTCGAACTGCTGATTACGGAAAGGGGGGCCAGCATCAACAGTTCGCCCCTGCCCGTAGTAGAGGGCATCCCGTTGCAAATCAACCAGCTCTTTTCCAATCTTATCAGTAATTCATTGAAATTTACGGCAGTCGGCACCAAACCGGTCATCAGCATTACGGCAGCGTCCTTATCCAAAGAGGCGCTCGAAAAATACCCTTTTCTGCCTGCGGAGCCCTCCTATTATAGTATTGAGTTTAAAGACAATGGTATTGGTTTTGAGCAGGAATATGGGGAGCAGATATTCGCGCTTTTTCAGCGATTGCACGGCAAACACGAGTATTCGGGTACCGGTATCGGGCTGGCGCTTTGTAAAAAGATCGCGCTCAACCACCATGGGCATATATATGCCAGCTCTGCCCCGGGCAATGGCTCTGTATTCGGCGTCATCCTTCCGACGGAGCAGCTACCTGCATGACCTGATTGTCGTTCATCCGGTCGCGCTATCACAGCCTCACATAGGTCCCCAATACCTGCGAGTCCTCCAGGAAAGGCTGGACCTGGCTCACCTGGATGCTGAACGAATGCCCGGGCACGATCCATTTAAACCCCCTTGCTTCCACGAAGGTCACCATCGCAGTCATGGACAAATAGTTCTCAACATAGAGTGCTTCATTCCTGCAGGTATATTCTATCACGCTGTAAACAGGCTGGTTGGGGTTGACGGGATTGACCGGATTTCTGTACCGCAGCAGGTTTATACCGTTTTGGGTAAAGAACAGCAGCGTGTCACCGGTCTTATCACCCTTTACCCAGGTCCCGGTGAAATCGCATTCGTCGGGAACCCGGTTGCCCCTACAGCCCGCGATAAGAACGACGGAGAGGAGGACTACCATGAACAGGAACAGGCGTTGCATAAGCATTTTTTGGTTTGACAGGCGGCCGGGACAAAACGTTGCACTCCTTATTTTGAGCGGATGGCATAAAAATTTATATTGCTTTGGAATGGCACTCACTCAATACAAAAAGAAGCGTTCCTTTCAGCATACGCCGGAACCCACCGGTGGCAAAGGGGAAGGAAGTGTTTTGCATTTCGTGGTACAAAAACACGACGCCAGCCGCCTGCACTATGATTTCCGGCTGGAAATGGAGGGCGTTCTCAAAAGCTGGGCGGTTCCCAAAGGTCCTTCCCTGAACCCAGCCGATAAGCGGCTGGCGATGATGGTGGAAGATCATCCCTATGATTACAAGGATTTTGAAGGCATCATTCCCGAAGGCAATTACGGCGCCGGCACGGTCATCATCTGGGACGAGGGCAGCTACGAACCATTGGAGCCATCGGGCGATATGAAAAAAGATGAAAAGGCGCTGCTAAAAGCCCTCCGTGCGGGTTCGCTGAAAGTAAACCTGCATGGGCAAAAGCTCAAGGGGGAATTTGCCCTGGTGCGACTGAAATCAGCGGAAGACAATGCCTGGCTGCTTATCAAACACAATGATAAGTATGCAAAAGAAACAGATATTACAACAAAGGGTAAATCGGTCGTTTCGGGCAAGACCATCCCACAGATGGAAAAGGCCCCGGTAAAAATCTACGGGAGCAAAACCAGCACCCCGGGCACTGGGGCAAAGAGCCCGGCTAAAAAGAAAAAAGCCTGAAATTTTCGGCAGGTTACTTAAAATAGGATTCAGGTATCTTCTTCCACATTTCATGCGACAGGTTCCCGGTCAATAGTTCATATAAAAGATAAATGGGCCAGAATATATAGTGTATAATCAGCCAGAATATGGAATGATTATAATACCAGCTGATCATAATGGCATATAGCCCGAGCAGGAAGTAGATAATACCGGTGTCTCGTTTGTTCATGTAAATAAGGGTTGTGGCTAAAGTTAATTAACTTTAGCCACAACCGTGCCAGCTACATTCCCAGGTTCACATACTTATCTTTCGGGTACTTTACGCTGTAACTAACCCTGAATTTTTTCTGCTCGCCGGGCGCCAGTTGCAGTTTCCAGGTGAGTACGCCCAAATCGGTATTATTGGCCGCATCGGAGCTTTCCAGCAATTCCACTTCTATTTCCTTGTTGGTCGACAGGGGGTATTGATCTTTGAGCAACATCTGGATCGGTTCCTTTTTGTTGTTTTTGACGGTAATCTCATAGGTCATCACCTGTTTGGTGTTGCTTCCGAGGAACTTGACACTGCTGTAATCTTTCAGCTTTTCTTTTTTTACCACGATCCGTTTATCCTTGCCCAACGTGAGATTCATCGTGTCCATCGTGGAGTTGGGATCGATATAGGACTTGCCGATATAAGTGCCCTCAAAAATAATATTGGCTTCACCGGGCAGCAGGTTCAATGATTCCCAATCGGCCACTTCGCCGAGCAGGTAGGCATCCCTGTCCAGTTTGGGAACGCAATAATATTTGAAACCGGCATTGACGGGATATTCCTTCAGCGCCACACTTTGTTCCTTGCCATTGCCCGGCAAATCGTACGGTATATCGATATTGAAGGTAACGTCCATCTGGTTCTCGTTCACCTTTACATAATCACCGAGATCAACCTTATCATTTTCCTTTTTAAGTGTTGCATATCCCTGGGTTACCTCGAGGCCCGGTACCCGCCCGGTCATAGCCTGTATCGAGTTGGTTTTAGACAACGCACCTTCCATCCTCACTACCGGGTCAACATACCCGAGGAACCAGCTTGTCAGTACCGGAGCGTTGCCATTTTGATTGGGCGTAGACGTGGCGAGTGTCAGCTTTACCTGTTTCCAGTCGATGCCCGTGGTTTGTACCACTTTTGCTTTGTACATCAGCCGGATGGGTTTGCTGATGCTTTCCACGCGCAAATCGTAATAAGGCGTCCAGTAAGCATTGCGCGTGATATACGATATCGTAAAGCCATATTCACCGGCCTGGGGGTTGAGCAATTGCAATACCAGTTTGCCCGTTGTGGAAGTATTTTTCTGTTCTTCCTCCCGTATCTGCCGGTTTATTTTATCGATAATTTGTTTCAACCTGTTTTCCTTATCCTTGTATAGCGAAAGCTCGTTTTGCAAATCCAGCACCTTGTTTTTATAATACTCCATCATCTTCATCAATTCCGCTACATTCAGCCCGTTTTCCGAGCCCCCGATTTTCTTATTGGATTTCAGCAGGTCCAGCAGTTCGCCATCGGTAGTCAGTACAACATGTACCTTTGACAGCTCCTTACCGAGGGTTTCCGTTGAATCTTCCAGCCTTTTTACCAGCACCGATTTGACGACCGGTTTCAGGTAATCCGTTGAGAAGGCCACCGATAGGATGGTTATCTTATCGTCGCAGCCTACCTGTATGCTGTTGATATCGACCGAATTGCTGATGCCATCGATGATCAGTTCGTTGTTGCCCTGCGGGAGGGTCGCCTTTGCCTTGTGTACCAGTTCGGCCCCGACCCGGTACACGGTGACCGATTGAAGCGTGGCGGAAACAATGTTCTTTTCATCGCCCGCAAAAAGGCTGTTGACGGCACCTATCATAGTAAATAAAAGAAAAACGACTTTTTTCATAACTCCTTGTTTGGGTGATTTATAGGAGATGGATGCAGGGAAATAAGGAATTACATAAACCGTCCGGGCAAACCGGTGGCTATCCGTTTCCGGCCGGATCTGCCTGCGAACGGTTTTTCCCGCTTTGTTTTTAGTTTTTACGCTATTTGATGCTACCATCACCTTAGTATCCCTTTAGTATCACCTTAGTATCGCCTTAGTATCATGGGGAGCGACTTGAAAGGGCGTAGGCACAGCCTACACCCAGTGGGTGGGGACCCAGTGGGCGGGACTCACAGCTTGTGCCTAGCCGCCAAACACGTATCTTTACGCCCGCCGGCCCGAAAAACAATCTTTAAACCGGTGATATAAGGTATATGCATTATGTTTCTGTAGAAGGACTGTCAAAGAGTTATGGCATTAAGCCCCTGTTTTCCGGTATTTCGTTTCATATCGAAGAAGGTGATAAAATAGCGCTGGTGGCCAAAAACGGCTCCGGCAAATCCACCCTGCTTAAAATCCTGTCGGGCAAGGAAACCGCCGAAGGCGGTAAAGTGTGGGTGCATAAGGACGTGACCATCGCCCTGTTTGAACAGGACCCGCAGTTCATGGATGAGAAAAGCATTCTCGATAATATCTTCAACCACAATCACCCCGTCATCAACGCCATCAAGGAGTACGAGGCCGCCAGTGATGCCGAAGACGCCGATAAAATCGGGGACGCCATCGTAAAACTGGATGAGCTGAATGCATGGGATTTTGATACCAAGGTGAAACAGATACTCGGCAAACTTAATATACACCACCTCAATCAACTGGCCGGCACCCTTTCGGGCGGGCAGCGCAAACGGGTGGCGCTTGCAAAAACGCTGATCGATATCGGCTTTGAGCACAAACACGTATTGCTGATCATGGATGAGCCCACCAACCACCTCGACGTAGAAATGGTGGAATGGCTGGAACATTATCTCAACCAGGAAAAAGTGACCCTGCTAATGGTTACCCACGACCGTTATTTTCTCGACGCGGTATGCGAAGAAATCTGGGAAATGGACGGGGAGTCGCTGTATGTGTATAAGGGCGATTATGCCAACTTCATGGAAAAGAAAGCGGCGCGGATCGAAAGCGAAGCAGCCAGTATCGATAAGGCAAAAAATCTTTACCGGAAAGAACTGGAATGGATGCGCAAGCAACCAAAAGCCCGTACCACCAAGAGTAAAAGCCGGCAGGACAGTTTTTACGTGGTGGAAGCAAAAGCCAAACAAAAAATAGAAGACGAGCGTGTACAGCTACAGGTGAAAATGACCCGTCTCGGTGGTAAGATTGCCGAGATGAAGAAGGTATATAAAAGTTATGGCGATAAAGCCATCCTCAAAGGGTTCGATTATACTTTCAAGAAAGGTGACCGCATCGGCGTCGTAGGTAAAAACGGTGCAGGCAAATCGACCTTCCTGAACGTACTGCAACAACTGGAGCCGGTGGACAGCGGCAAGGTGAATGTGGGCGACACCATCGTTTTCGGCAATTATTCACAATCGGGGCTGGTGATAAAAGAAGACAAGCGCGTGATTGAGTTTGTAAAGGATATTGCCGAACATTTCCCGCTGGCGGACGGCAGTTCGCTCAGCGCCTCGCAGTTTCTCGAATTGTTTTTGTTTACTCCCGACCAGCAGTACACGTATGTGTCCAAACTGAGCGGGGGAGAAAAACGCCGCCTGCACCTGCTGGGCATCCTGTTCCGCAATCCCAACTTTTTAATACTGGATGAACCGACCAACGATCTTGACCTGCAAACGCTCGGCGTGCTGGAAAACTTTCTCAGCGATTACCAGGGCTGCCTGCTCATCGTATCACACGACCGTTATTTCATGGACCGGCTGGTGGATCACCTGTTTGTGTTCCAGGGTGAGGGCGATATACGTGATTTCCCCGGCAACTATTCCCAGTACCGCATCGCGTTGAAAGAAGACGAAAAGCTGTCGAACGTAGGCACGGCCATGTCGGAGAAAAAAGAAGAAAAAGCGGCCGCCGTTCCACCGCCCGCGGCAGGAGAGAAAAAACGCCTGTCGTATAAAGAGAAACGCGAGTTTGAACTGCTGGAAAAAGAACTGGAAGGGCTTACCAATGAAAAATCCGCCCTTACGGAAAAAATCAACAGTGGCTATCTTCCTTTTGAGGAACTGCAGCGGTTATCCCTGCGGGTAACGGAAGTAACGCAATTGCTGGACGAAAAAGAGCTGCGCTGGCTGGAATTGAGCGAAGCCGTATAAACGCCTGCTAATCCTCCGGCGCTTCCACCGGTATTGCAGGCATGTCTTCTTCCGAAAGCACCAATCCCTCCTGCCCTGTCATGCGATGCAGTCGCCAGAAGGAAAATGCCGTGACAAGGGAAAGCCCGCTTATTATCCACCACAAACAATGAAATCCCCAATGCTCGGCGGCCTGTGCTCCACCCATCGGCCCTAATGTTTGCGCAGCCGACCATGCCATGGTGTATAACGCGGCATATTGTCCCCGGTTATGTGGTTTTGTCCGGCTTATCCAGAAACTGTTCATGAACGGCATCGAGGTCATCTCTCCAAAGGTGATCACAATCACCAGCAGAAGCGCCATCGCGTGACTCATCGGCAGCAGGGTAAGTAACAAGAAGGCCATCCCCATAAGCAACACGCCAATCACGATATAATACGTGCTTCTTCGCTTGCCATCCAGCTTATAGATCAACACCATTTCAATCGCCACGATCAGCAGACCATTGGTGGACATGAGAAAGCCGATAAAGGGTTCGGAAAAGCCTAACCGCAGTTTATAGTACACCGAAAGATTGGTAAAGAGTTGAAAAAAGCAACAGGCAAACAGGATGACGAATAAAATAAACCAGAGATAGCCCTTGTCGCGGAATACCGATTCCGACTTCGGCGCTGCCTGTTTTTGCTGGTGAACCGGTGTGTAATTGACGGGTTTTACAAACCACCACATCAACAGGGCCGCAGCGATATTGGTACAGCCGTCTACCCAGAACAGGGATTCATAACTGTATTTGGCAATAATACCGCCAATGGCACTCCCGAGGGCCCAGCCCAGGTTTATCGCCAGCCGGTTGAGTGAATAGGACCGGGTGCGGTTTTCTTCCTTGCTGTAAAATGCAATAGCAGTGGAGTTGGCCGGCCGGAAGGCTTCATTGACAAAACTCAGGATAAACGTAAACAGGCAGATAAGCGGGAAGGTTTTCATTTGCCCGAGCAGGATAAACAGTACGCCACCGCCGAGCAGGGTAATAAGTTGTACGGGATAAAACCCGATGCGATCGGTTAGCTTACCTCCTATCCAGGCTCCACTGAAAGCGCCTGCGCCAAACAGTCCATAGACGAATCCCGCCTGGCCGATGCTGTATCCCATCTTAGGACTGGTCAGGTATAAACTCATAAACGGCACCACCATGGTGCCACTCCTGTTGATAAGCATTACAACAGACAATAGCCAGGTAGAGCGTGATAAGCCGGTGTACGCATCCCGATAAGCAGTGATAGTTCTGTTGATCATAATTGCCGGGGTAAAATTCCACAAATGCCGCATGACGGCAAAATTGTATTTGAGCAGCGGCAAAAAAGAGTATCTTTAACCGACAGGCATGAAAAAGCTGTTCGCCATATTCGCCTTCCTTATCTTTTTCTTTTCCCAGTTTGGAAAGGTGATCAATTTCTGTCTCTGTAGCGTCGAAACTTACCAGCAAACCAGCAGCTTTCATTGCGATTGCGAAAAACAACTGGTCGCCACTACCGATACGGATGCAAACAAACAACCGCATTCCAACCCTGTGCAGGCGTCCCAGGCTGAAGATCTCTATCACCTCGACAATAGTATCGCTTTTAGCTGTACCGCTTCGTTTGCTCCCCTTGTCATTTACCTGCACACGCATACCGAACCCCTCTATAACGGGTATTATAATAATATCTTCCATCCACCGGGGAAAATATAGAAATCCGCTTAGGCGCGACAGGTTGTGAAAATGTGATGAATGTGGAATGTGAAAATGGTATTTATATACCAATTTTCGCGTCTACCTGCATTTTTGTATTTGCTGCATTTTCACAACCTGTCCCGCCTAAGCGGATTTCCATATTTATCCTATTCAGACATTTCCACATTTTTCACATTATCACATTGTAACTAATATGAAATACATATACCTGGCCGTAATGGCCATCACTTTGTCGTATGGATGCCATCGTAAACTGAACGCTAATGGCGCTAATAAGAACACGAATAACGCGAATAAGAAGACGAATGACGCTAATGTTGCGGCGAATGGCAGCGCTGCTTATCTCGATACAAGAGGCAATCCTATGCTGCTTGGCATCCACCCGGCCGAAGATTTACAGCAAGCGCCTTATGGCGATTGGTTCAATAAGAACTACGCAGATTACAAAATCGATTCTTCCACGGCCGGGCAACTGGCTCCCCTGCTAAAAGATAAAACCTTTGAACTGTTTATGGGTACCTGGTGCGGCGACAGCAAGCGGGAGATACCCCGCATGCTCAAGATTCTTCACTATGCAGGCGTACAGCCTTCGCAGATAAAACTGGTGATGGTAGATATACATGACAGCACGTACAAGCAAAGCCCCGGGCATGAAGAAAAAGGAAAGGATATTTTCCGTGTGCCCGACCTGTTGGTGTACAGCCATGACCGGGAAGTGAGCCGCATTGTGGAACATCCGGTCGTATCGCTTGAAAACGATCTTTTGCTTATTGCACGCGGAGAGGGCTATACGCCGAGCTATCCCGGCGCGGCCTACCTGCTCCGTCTTTTAAAAGAAAAAACAGCCGCAGCCCTGATGGCGGATAAGGAAAATACGCTTGCGCTGCTGAAAGCAACTGTGAAGTCGGAAGGCGATTTGAATTCGCTCGGCTATGTATGGATGTCGGCGCCGGGTGAAGCGGACAAGGCGATACTGGCCTTACAGCTTAATGCGGAATTATATCCCACCTCGCCCAACGTGTATGACAGCCTGGGGGATCTGTACCGCCGGCTGAACCGTAAAGAGGAAGCCCGCAGCTATTACCGCAAGGTACTGGAACTGCAACCGGGGAATGCCAGCAGCGCTAAAAAACTGGCCGCGCTGGATTAGAAGCCCGGAGTCGGAGGGGTTCGATGTATGAGCTGTTTATGAAAGCAATAACCCCGGTTATTGGCCGGGGTTATTGTTCTTTAATATATTGTTTTTTTATGTCGTCTCACTTACTTCGCAAACACCTTCTTTAATATATCCGATACCCGCGCCGCGGGGTTGTTGCGAATCTTGGCTTCTTCCTGTGCTACGTAATAGAAAATACCGTACAAGGCTTTTTCCGTGGCATAGGATGGAAGATCGGTATTCACCTTTTTAACAAAAGGCATTTTATTGTATTTGTCAAACACCGCCGACCAGTATTTGGTAGCGCCGGTTTTTTGAAGGGATGATTCGATAATCGGTTTGAAGGCCGCCGTAAGCTGTGCGTTGGTGGTTTTGCGGAGGTAGGCCGTAGCGGCCGTATCCGTTCCCTTGAGGATGCCCAACGCATCACTGACGCTCATGTTTTTGATGGCATCGATGAAAATGGGGGCCGCCGACTTGGAAGCGTCTTCCGCTGCGCGGTTCATGCTTAATATAGCATCGTCTACCATTTGACCGAAGCCCGCGCTGCGCAATGTCTTTTCCACATTCTGCGCTTCGGGCGGCATCAGCACCTTCACTGCGGCATCCTTGAAAAAGCCGTCCGCAGCCGACAATTTCGATGTGCTGTTATTTGTTCCTACGTTCAACGCTTCTTTCAGACCCGAAACAATTTCGTCGGTCGACAAAGGGGAACCGCCCTTTGAACTAACCGCACTTTTTACCTTTCCGAGCAGACCGCCCTGGGCAAAACCAAACACCACCATCGAAAGGGTTACCATCGTAAGCACCATTTTTTTCATAAGTATTCTTTTTAGATTTTTATGCTTTTTTCTTTTCTGCCCATTCAAATGCTTCCGCACGGGGCATATATTCAAATGTATCGAAAACTTCCCGGGGCGGCACGGTCAGCTTGCGCTCCACCACGTCTATCCAGGCACCATCTAACGTAATAACGGCCGCCAAAATTTCGTTGTCCTTAAAAATTTGGTGCTGCATAGTCCATCTGGAAAAATCCTTATATGATTTTACCAACCGGAGATCGACGCGCAGCTTATCCCCCAGCCTGATTTCCCGTTTAAACACACATTCCTCGCGGAAAATAATGGGACCAAACCGGTGCTCGCGCATAAACTCCGTTGTAATGCCGTGTTCGTTCAAAAACTCTATCCGGCAGGTAGCGCCTAAATCGTAGTAGACCGAATGACGCAGGTGCAGGTTGGGATCGATATCCGCCCACCGCAATTCGGGATTCCGGCTGAACTCATTCATTCCACCAAGATAATACACATCAGACGGATATTATACTCCACTGGTGGCAAGCTTTGTTAAAATAGCCTGTTAATTCGCCCCTGAAACCATAAATTGTAATATTTTCGCACCCAAATTAAAATTTCATGAAAAGAATAACTGGTATTGCTGTTCTTGTATTGCTGGTGGCTGCGGCCCCGGCGCAGACCAAAGCGCCCGTAAAGAAGAAACCGGTCGCTACCGCCGCTCATACACCCACGACCCTTAGAAGCTCCTCCGATTCGCTGAGTTATGCTATTGGCATGAGCCTGGCTAATTTTTACAAACAACAGGGCATCAAATCGGTCAATACCGTGATGGTGGATAAGGCCATCAACGATGTATTAAAAAACGGCAAGGCAGTGCTGACTGACGAACAGATGAATATGTGCATCACCGGTTACCTGCAAAAGGAAAAGACTGAAAAGGCCTCCCTGGCCAAGAAAGCCGGCGAAACCTTCCTGGCCGAAAACAAAAAGAAACCCGGGGTGGTTACCTTACCCAGCGGTCTTCAATATATGATCCTGAAAAAAGGCGACGGCCCTATCCCCACGGCGGCCGATACTGTACGGTGTCATTACCACGGTACGCTGATCGACGGTACCGTATTCGACAGTTCCGTTGAACGCGGCCAGCCTGCCGAATTTCCTGTTACAGGGGTTATCCAGGGATGGGTGGAAGCGCTTCAACTGATGCCCGTGGGCAGCAAATGGAGGTTGTTTATTCCTTCCAATATGGCCTATGGCGATAACCAGATGGGCCCGAAAATTGCTCCCGGTTCCACCCTGGTTTTTGAAGTGGAATTGCTGGAAATCGTTAAGAAATAGCGACCGGGGAGGTAAATTAACGCACCAAAAGGTGGATTTATCATAAAATACGAGCTGAAAAAGCTCCCGGGCGACTTAGTGGCATAAGATTTGAAAACATAGGTTAACTAAAACCCAAGTAATGAAAAAGCTTTTTTTCGCTCTATTCCTACTGGCCGGAGTTCTTTCTCAGAGTGCCCACGCACAATTACGCGTCAGCATTAATATCGGTCATCAGCCCGCATGGGGTCCTGTCGGGTACGATCACGCAGATTATTATTATTTACCCGATGTTGATTGTTACTATGACATCGAAGGCCGCCAGTTTGTTTATTTCGAACAGGGCCGTTGGCTGTTTGCCCCCGCCCTGCCTCCCCGCTTCGGACGTGTTGATTTGTACCGTAGCTACAAAGTGGTAGTCAATGAACCCAGGCCTTACCTGCATGCAGATGTTTACCGGCAGAAATACGCCCGCTACAAGGGCTATCGCCAGCGTCAGCCCCTCATTCGTGACAGCAGGGACGAACGGTATTTCGAATCGAAAGACCATCCCCGTCATGCCGAATGGGAACAGAAACACGGTCACGATCATGATCACGACCACGATCATCACTAAATTGGAGTAACAACAGCAAAAGCTGTTTTTTACATAGACTCATGGTGCAAAAAAAAGCTGTCCTTTGGACAGCTTTTTTTATTTATACAGCAGGTCGTAATACTCATGCGCCATCCGGTTGCTGTCAAACTTTATGCGCACATCCCGCATACCGTTTTTGGCCACCTGGCGCCAGGTATCATAATTATCGTAATACAGGGGAAGTATTTCTTTTTCGAGGATGTCATACAATTGGTTCAGGTCGTATTCATCCTGTTGTTGCACACTCATATTGGCATAATCCGCTTTGGGAATCACGAAGCCGTTGTTGCCATGGTTCACGAACTCGGGTATCCAGCCATCATCGGTAGAAAAATTCACCGCGCCATTCATGGCAGCCGTCATACCGCTGGTTCCCGATGCTTCCCGGGGCACCCGCGGGTTGTTGAGCCAGCAATCGGCCGCCTGCTTCAGGCGCTTGGACAAAGACAGTTCATAGCCTATCACCACCGAAAAATTCTTATATCCCTTGCTCATCTGCACGAGGTGGTTGAACTCGTTGATGGCCGGGTAATCCATCGGGTAAGGCTTTCCCGCCCAGATAACCTGCAGCGGGTAGCGCGTACTGCTCATCAGCCGGTTAAAGCGTTCAATGTTCCAGGTAAGCATCTCCGAGCGTTTATAGCCCGCAAACCGTCTTGCCCATACAATCGTGAATACATTGGGGTCAAACAATTTGCCGGTCTGGTCGGCGACTATTTCAAATGCTCTTTTCTTTATGTATTTTTTCCGGTCGTCAAACCAGTAGTCATCGCCTTCTTCCATTTTTTTATACAACTGCTTGTCCGCCCAATAGCGGAAGTTCTGTGCATTGGTAATGGAAATGATGGGGCATATCCCCGAAAATTTGCTCCACATGGCGCGTGATACATGGCCGTGCAATTCTGATACGGCATTGGCAATATGCGCAAACCGGAGCGCTACCAGCGAATGGTTGAACTGGTCGTCCGTGATACCCGTCAGCTTGCGTGTTTCTTCGAGGCTCAGCCCACAGAAATAACTCATTTTCGCGCACAGGTTGATATCGTGCTTTTCATTGCCCGCTTCTTCCGGTGTATGCGTGGTAAACACGAGGCGCTTTCTCACTTCCTCAATGTTCTTATTGTATTTCTGGTAGAGGTAAAAAGAAGCGCTGATACCGTGCGCCTCGTTGAGATGGTACAGGTCGGGGTTGAACCCTATTTCATCGATCAGCTTCGCTCCACCCACACCGAGCAGGATAAACTGCGCCACTTTGGTAGCCGCGTTGGCATCGTAGAGGCGGTGCGTGATGGTTTGCGACACATAATCGTTTTCCGGCACATCGGTGCTTAACAGGAATACCGGTGCGCTCTTAAAGGTCTCCGGGTTGAGATAATATACTTTTACCCAGACCGGGTGTTCGTGGATCGTGACCTGGAAACGGATGCCTGTATCTTCCAAAAAACTGTATTGCTTTTCCATCCAGGTTACCTGTAGGGTCTGATCCTGGTTGCGGGCCTGGTCATAATAACCATATTTCCATAATATGCCTATGCCAACCATGTCCTGCCGCAGTTCATACGCGCTGCGCATGTGGGAACCGGACAGGAAGCCAAGCCCCCCGCTGTAAATCTTGAGGGGCTGATGAATAGCAAATTCCATGGAGAAATAGGCTACTTTTTTCGAATAACGCTCTTCGACGGGGTAGGGTACTTTGAAATTTGTAAAACTCATATCGGTGTAGTTCTTTATCTCTTAATCGCTTACGTGTAACAAGTACGCAATATACTTGTTTATATTTTAATAGGTTTTCTCTCCCGCCAAGGCGGGGCAAGCTGTGCTGAAATGCATCGAAGATCCGTATTACTTATACGCACGCTGTATGTTTTTAGTATCCTTGCTTATTTCTTTTTTGTTGATTTGGAAGGTTTTGGCGGATGCCTGCGTATAAAGCTGCCTTCGAAGAAACATTTAATATCGCGGTGGGCCCCGCAGCCCTGCTCTTCTTTTATGGTGACCGCATTGCCGTCAAACCGGAATGTCAGTTCGCACTGGTCGCCCGGCTGCGAATAGACCGCCCTGTCGGGTCCGATCATCCGCGCATTTCCTTTTAATTCACCCCGGCAGGTGCCCTCCTCTTTTTCAAAATGAATAAAGAACCGGAAACGGCCCGGGCGTGCACCATCACGAATGGAAACCAGGTTCATCTTATCCTGTGTGTAATCGCCGGACAGTTTGCCCCGTTTGGGGAGCGTATCGATGGGATTGATAAGCTGGCTTTTGATGGCCGTTAAATCATTGGATTCGGTCATAATCAGGGTAAATACGCCCGCGCTGTTGAATACATAAGCATTCTTCCGGTACAGGGGCTCCCCTCCGGCGCCCTTTCGGCGATGCAACAGCGTAATGGTGTACTTATTGTCGAGCACCGCCGTTTGTATGCTGCTGCTGTTTTTATCGATCACCAGCAGGGGCATGCCCACCACAAACTTATTGTCTTTGTCAAATACAATTATATATGCCGCCTTTCGATAAGGAGTTTCCACGCGGGCAAACAAATAGGTCTCCGCATTTTTTACCGATACCTTTCCCGCGGGATAAATTTTGGGAAAGGAGCCCGGGGTAAACTGGCGGGTCAGCAACGTGTCTGGCACAAAACGGGTAAACAGCTTATAGCGGATAAGAAGGGAATCCTTCTCCTTTTTATGGAAAGAAGAATCGGCCAGTTGCACCGGCATATCTCTTTCGGCAAAAAAACCGATAAAGTCGCCCACTACTATTTTATCATCATCCACCGGCAGCCTTTTTCCACCCTTGCAGGCAACCAGCAATACCGGCAGCAACAAAACCAGGAGTCCTTTTTTCATAATATCCAAATAGTTGCGGGTCTAAAATAATCATTTACCGCTATCCTTTGTAATTAAAATTTTCTAATCTGGGTTTTAATTTTTAGATTTGTCTAAATTATTATTTAGATAACACTATAATGCAATATTCAGCCAGCAAAGAGAACTACCTGAAAGCCATTTTCCATCTCCAGCAGGAGCAGGACAATGTGAGCACCAATGCGCTTGCGGAAGCATTGCAGACAAAGCCTGCTTCGGTCACGGACATGCTGAAAAAACTGAAACTGCAAAAGCTGTTGCAGTATGAAAAATATTATGGCGTAAAGCTCACGCCTGAAGGGAAAAAAGTGGCCCTGCTCATCATTCGCAAACACCGGCTTTGGGAATGTTTCCTGGTGGAAAAGCTGCAGTTCGGGTGGGAAGAGGTACACGAGATAGCAGAGGAACTGGAGCATATCAGCAGTAAAAAGCTGGTGGATCGCCTGGAAGCATTTCTCGACTTCCCGAAAAGCGATCCCCACGGCGACCCCATTCCCGACATCAACGGCAAGGTGCCGCAGTTGCAGCAACTGGCCGTGAGCGCATTGCCCGTCAACAGTACGGCCATCGTAAACGGCATCAGCGACCAGTCGTCCAGTATGCTGGAACTGCTTAAACATAAAAATATCCAGTTGGGCACCCGCCTGGAAGTAAAAAAGAAATTCGACGTGGATGGTTCCGTTGAGTTGCGGATACGCAACCAGCAGACGGTGACCATCAGCGATCATGTTGCAAAAAATTTATTGGTATCCTATGAATATAAGATCAAATAGCCGCGTTTCGCTCAGCGAAGTGCATGAATCGGTTGATACTACCCGCGGGATTAACCGCGGAAGAAAGATACTCTCGTTTTTCGGCCCGGCCTACCTGGTAGCGGTGGGATATATGGACCCAGGCAACTGGGCCACCGACCTTGCCGGGGGCAGCAAGTTTGGCTATAGCCTGATATGGGTGCTGCTTATGAGTAACCTGATGGCCCTGCTGTTGCAGAACATGGCGGCGCGGCTGGGCATTGTTCGCGGGAAAGACCTCGCACAGGTGAACCGGGAAGCCTATCCACCCTTCCTTAATTTTATTTTGTATGTACTGGCCGAAATAGCTATTGCGGCCTGCGACCTCGCCGAGGTGCTGGGCATGGGCATCGGCATTCACCTGCTTACCCATATTCCCCTGCTTTGGTGCGTGCTGATAACGGTACTGGACACCTTCCTGCTGCTCTACCTGCAAAAGCTCGGCATGCGCAAGATGGAAGCCTTTATCATTACGCTGGTAGCCATTATCGGTTTGTCCTTCCTGGTGGAAATCATTTTCGCCCGTCCTGATTTCAGCGAGGTGGCAAAAGGTTTTATCCCTTCCCTTCATGGTCACGAGGCGCTTTATATTGCTATCGGCATCATCGGGGCCACGGTTATGCCCCATAATCTTTACCTCCATTCGGCGCTGGTGCAGACCCGTAAATTCCCGCGCGATGAGAAAGGCATACGACGGGCGCTTAAACTGAATTTTCTCGATAGTACCATCGCGCTCAACCTGGCCTTTTTTGTCAACGCCGCCATTCTTATACTGGCCGCCGCTGTTTTTTTCAAAGCGGGTAAGGTAGACGTGGCCGCCCTGCAGGATGCTTACCGCCTGCTGCCCTCTTTTCTTGGGTCCTCGTTGTCTTCGATTCTTTTTGCCGTGGCCCTGATAGCCGCGGGCCAAAGTTCTACGGTGACGGGCACGCTTGCGGGCCAGATCGTCATGGAAGGTTACCTGCACCTGCGCATCAATCCCCTGCTCCGCAGGCTGCTTACCCGGCTGCTTGCCATCGTGCCGGCCGTCATTACCATCCTGGTTTACGGGGACAGTGAAATCGACGCACTGCTGATATTCAGCCAGGTGATACTAAGCATGCAACTGGGTTTTGCGATCATACCGCTTATTTATTTTGTGAGTGATAAAAGCAAGATGGGCCTGTTCACCGCCAAACCCATCATACAGGTGCTGGCCTGGGTCGTGGCCGCTGTGCTCGTATGCCTCAACCTCAACCTGGTGTTTGGGCAGTCGATGGATTTCCTGCATGGAGCGCATTCCTTTTTCCCGAAAGCGATGGTGGTTACCGGGCTCGCTGTCCTGGTATCGCTGCTGGCGATTGTTATCGCCTTCCCGCTGATCCGCAAAATAAAATTCAGGTCCGACCGCACGGTACACCCGGATATTAAATCGCTACAGGACTTTACCATACCTGAATTTAAACGCATTGCCGTGGCCCTGGATTTCGGGTTGCACGATGAAAAGCTGGTCGCTTTCGCGCTCGGGCAGGGTAAAAAAGAAAGTACGTATATTTTATTACATATCGTGGAAAGTGCTACGGCAAAGATGTTTGGAAGTTCTACCGATGATCTCGAAAGCCGCAAGGACGAGGAACAATTGCAGGGATATGCGCGGCAGGTGCAGGCCAAAGGCTATTCGGCGACGGCCCGGCTCGGCTACCATAACCGTATAGATGAAATCGTTCGTATCGTAAACGAAGAAGAGGCCGATTTACTGGTCATGGGGGCGCATGGTCACCGGGGCATCAAAGATTTGCTGTATGGGCAGACCATTAATAAGGTGCGGCATGAACTTAAGATACCGGTGCTGGTGGTGAATCTTTAGGCGTCTTCGGCGCTAGGGAGTTGGCGTACGTTTTACCTGTAATAAATGCTTCAGCCGGCTGAAGGTTTCGGGTTTGATGTTCAGGTAGGACGCCAGGTATTTCTGCGGCACGCGCTGGAGCATATTCGGATGGTTCTGCATATACTCGAGGAAACGTTCGCGGGTGGTTTTCTTGAGTTGGTCCAGGTCACGGAAATCTTTTTTGATAAACATATCCGTGATGATAAGCCGCCCCAGTCTTTCCGTATCTGGAAACTTCTCGTAAATCATTTGCAGGTTGGCATAACTGATGGAGAGCACGGAGGTGGACTCGATAGCCTCGACGATACAATCGGAAGGTTGCTGGAGGTTAAACGATATTTCGGAATGGATCATGTGCCCTTCCGTGGACAGTTGGATCGTGACTTCCTTTTTCTTTACCATGATGTATTTCCGGATCAATCCCTTCATGATAATATTAAAATACAGATCTACCTCCCCTATTTTCACCAGCTTTGATTTCTTATCGAATTTTCGAATTTCGAAATAAGGGATGAGCTGGTCAAATTCTTCGCCGCTCATGTTTACGAACCGCCGGAAATAGTTATACAGGTTCTGGAAGTAATGCTTATGTAGTACCGCCTCGTTCATTAAAGTAGTAAATGGTTCGGGTGAATTAATATTTCAGAAAATGTTTGTAACGGCTGAAGGTTTCCGGTTTCATATTAAGGTAGGACGCCAGGTATTTCTGCGGCACCCGCTGGACGAGGTCGTTGTTCTCTCTCATGAATAATTTAAACCGTTCTCTCGGCTCCTGCCGGATGCGGTCGTAATCCCAGATCTCCTTTTGCAGCAACCAGTCTAATATAATAAGCCTGCCTAATCGTTCCATTCTGTGTCCCATGCTGTAGAGTTTCTGCATATTGCCGTAACTCAGGGCAAACAGCGTACTGGCCTCAAGGGTTTCCACCACGTACTCCGAAGGTTCCTGCGAAAGAAAGGACACGGAAGAACACACCATATCGCCTTCTTTGGCAATCTGCGTTATCATCTCATGTTTTCCTTTGTAAAAATACTTCCTTAACAATCCATTGTCCACCATGTAGAGATAGTTCTCTACCTGTCCCTTCTGAGTTAGGGTCACTTTCTTGTCATAACGTCTTGTTTCAAGCAGCAGGTTAAGTTGCTCAAATTCCTGTTGCGTAACAACAGCAAACCGTTGTATATATTCATAGAGTCTGTTCATCACCTTTATTTGGAAGAGGTAGGTAAGGCGTCGCGGATAGTAGTATGAAATTAAAAAAAATACATCATACTGCAAGCGAAAAGATTTCTGAACGGTAAATAAATTACAAAATCCTCCCGGCATTTTAATAAAATATTAATGAAAGCAATCCCCCCATCGGCCGTTTACCCCTCCGGGTTGTATAAAAGAAAATCCCACCCGGGATAACCCGGGTGGGACCTTCATCATATTTTGTATTACACGTTGTAGCGATTATACTACAAGGTCGCGCTTAGTATCCCATGCCGCCCATGTCGGGAGCAGGATGGTTGTGCGCTTCTTCTTTCTTGGGTTTGTCGGCCACTACACATTCTGTAGTGAGCAACATTCCTGCGATGGAAGCTGCATTTTCCAAAGCGATGCGCGTAACTTTTGTTGGGTCAATTACACCAGCTTTGAAAAGATTTTCATACACTTCTGTGCGTGCGTTGAAACCAAAGTCGGCTTTGCCTTCTTTTACTTTCTGAACCACGATAGAACCTTCGATACCGCTGTTCACCACAATCTGGCGGAGGGGCTCTTCGATAGCTCTTTTTACGATGGCGATACCGGTAGTTTCGTCTTCGTTGATGCCTTTAAACTTTTCCAGGCTTTCGATAGCGCGGATATAAGCAATACCACCACCGGGAACGATGCCTTCTTCTACAGCCGCTCTTGTGGCATGCAGGGCGTCGTCTACGCGGTCTTTCTTTTCTTTCATTTCAACTTCTGTGGCAGCGCCTACATACAATACGGCTACACCACCGCTCAGCTTGGCCAGGCGTTCCTGCAGTTTTTCCTTATCGTAGTCGGAAGTAGTTGATTCAATCTGTGCTTTGATTTGATTTACACGGGCAGTGATATCTTCTTTCTTGCCCTTGCCGCCAACGATAGTCGTGTTGTCTTTATCGATGGTCACGGATGCTGCCGTACCGAGATAGCTCAGGTCCGCATTTTCCAGTTTGTACCCTTGTTCTTCGCTGATCACGATACCTTTTGTAAGGATCGCGATGTCTTGCAGCATTTCCTTGCGACGGTCTCCAAAACCAGGAGCTTTTACAGCAGCTACTTTTATAGTACCACGCAATTTGTTTACTACGAGTGTGGCAAGTGCTTCACCTTCGAGGTCTTCAGCAATGATCAGCAGCGGGCGGCCGCTCTGCGCTACTTTCTCGAGTATATGAAGAATATCCTTCATCGCAGATATCTTCTTGTCATAAATCAGGATGTAGGGATTCTCG
>DASYCT010000335.1:0-5965 GCA_036500065.1 Chitinophagaceae bacterium
TTCATCATCGGCTATGATTCTTTTGGCCTCATAATTGGCTTCTCCCATAAGGGCATTGACCCGCAATTGCTTTGGACTGAGTTTCCGCTTACTCATATCCGGGTACTTGGTGGCCACGGTACGTGTGGCATATTGCTTAAAGACGATCTGTTTGCCGATGTGGCCGGATAGGTTTTGTAATAAGAGATTTTTACTGATTGCCATAAAAGTTGGTTTAATGGTTCTGTCCTGATTTGGTGAACATTGTGTCAAAGATATGCCTTTTTAGGATATACTTAAGCTATTTTTAAGGTTATCTTAGTATATAAACCTATAGATAACCTTAGGAATACCTTAAAAATACCCTAGGATGACCCTAAGATGATAGAACCTTCACTATTACATAAACCAGCTATAAAACCGGGTACAATAGTAAAGCAGGGCCAAACTTGCTATTTTTTGCCCCCTGCTGCTGCTTCAATTACACTTAAAACCTCTTTCGGGTGTGAAACCATCACTACATGGCTTGATGCTATTTCAATTGTTTTTGCCTTTATTCTTTTGGCCATAAAACGTTCCAGTTCCGGGTTAATGGCTTTATCATTCTTTGCCACGATGAACCAGCTTGGTTTCTGTTTCCAGGCAGGTGATTCACTTTTTATGGTTAAACGTAATTGGCATTTATTGAGGACAATTTCTATTTCTCCATAAAGAAATTCATCAGCCCTTTCAGCACCTGGCCAGTTGCCTCCTGGGTAATCCAATGACCTGCCCCTGTGATTTTAACTTCCGTCACATTGGAGGCTACCAGCCTGCAATGATCGGCGAGAAAGGAGGCTGACTGAAATTCACCCCCCATGGCCAGCAAGGGCATCTTCAATTTATTTTTCATGAATTCCAGGTTGTCCTTTGCATCCTGCGGAAACGCGCCAAACCACTGAAAGGCAGCGGTGGTAGCTCCGGGCTGGGAATAAGCTCTCACAAATTCATCCACTTCTTCTTTTGTGAACGCATCATTTACATGCCCTACTACCGGCCAGAAATTTGTCAGGAAAAGCCTTTCCCTGCCCGCTACGAGTTGGCCGGAGGCCTGCCAGCCGAAGAACCCAAACCACCATGCCTGGCCCTTTACCTGGCTCCATACGGGTTCGATACCCGGAAGAAGCGCGTCCATCAGCGCTATTTTCTTTACTTCTTCTCCGTATTGAGCTGCATACGCATAAGCCACCATCAGGCCAATATCATGCCCGGCAATACAGATACGCTTATATCCAAGTTTCTTTACCAGGCTATGCAGGTCTGCCGCCATTGTTTTTTTATCATACCCTCCTGCAGGCTTGCCCGATTCACCCACTCCCCTCAGATCCGGCGCAATGATGGTAAAGTGTTTGGAAAGTTCGGGCAACAGGCGATTCCACATGTACCAGTTCTGCCCGAAACCATGTACCAATAGCAATGGCTCACCTTCTCCGCCAATCACGTAATGAATTTTAACGCCATTGACTTCTGATGTCTCATGTCTGAAATTGGAAGGAGGAGCTGCAGGCTTAATATCGGCATCCGTTGTTTTAACGGAGTCCAAAGACGTTGAGGGCGTCACAGGCGAATGCTGTGGGTTGTTACATGCTGTTATAAAAAAGGGAGAAAGAAATAGTATGCACCTGAATAGCAAACTTGTTCTGCCGATCGCCGGAAAGCTATACCTGCTTGTAATTCTGCTCATAGTTTTGTTTTATAGAAGGTTATTTATAGTCGGTCACAGAACCTTTATCACTGTATTTTTTATAATTGGAATAATTAAGGGAAGCGGAATGAAATTGTCGTTAGTAACGGCAAATAAAGCCTGGTGATTTTTGGAAGTCCTGCCGGCAATATAAGGGGTAAATAAACCATTACTCCCTTTGTTTTATACTTGAATTGATAATGAATATACTAATTATCTGATAAAGCATCAAAACCTGCATTGCTTCTTTACGTTAGGAGCTGTTATTTATTTGCACTTTATTCATAAATTCGTAGAAACTTATTTACCAATGGAACCACAACCGCAGCAAAATACTATTCCATCGCTTTACGAATGGGCCGGGGGAATGGAAGTATTTGAAAAACTGATAGTCGTTTTTTATAAAAAGGTGGTTGTTGATGAATTGATTGGGCCCGTGTTCCGGCATATGTCAGCGGATCACCAGCTTCATGTGGCTCATTTTATTGCTGAAGTATTTGGCGGGCCGGCTACCTATAGTGAAAAAGAAGGCAGCCATCACCAGATGATACAAAAGCATATTGGCAAGCACCTCACAGAACCGCAGCGGAAGCGTTGGGTGGCATTGCTGCTTGAATCGTCGGATGAACTGGACCTGCCCGCTGATCCTGAGTTCAGGTCGGCTTTTGTGGCCTATATCGAATGGGGTACGCGGATAGCAGTACTAACCTCTGCAATGGATACTCCGCCAATCGGTCCGAATGAACCAATGCCGAAATGGGGTTGGGGAGTGCCGGGTAAACCATATCTGTCTGAAACAGTGAAGGCCAACAAATAAATGAACCAGGTGAGTTTTAATTACCACTGATACAAATACTTGCCGGTCACTGATTCTTTTTTGTAATTTGTTGCAGTATCATTTTTTTTGAAATTCAGCGCGTTCATATTATCCCTTTGCCTGCTGGTTTACATGTCTGAACTGGTGGCGTTGCCCGTGAGCATCAATAATGCCCCGGAAAAGGAAATGAGTTGTGGCAGCACCTGCGGGAAGATGGCCCACAAGCCTTGTAAAAAGCAGCAGAAAGATTGTAACGATACCAGCTACTGCCTGAATTGCCCGCTTTGTTATACGATGACGATGCCCGTGACGGCTGCTTCCGTAAAACCACCTGCTGCGGTGAAAAAAGAGTATCCTGCTTATCAATCGAATTACCTGTTTATATACTACTCTACCGTATGGAGGCCACCCAATGGCTGTTAAACATACCGGCAATTTGTTTTCAATTCAATTTATTATCATTTAAACGCATAATATGAAAAAGTTATTTCTATTGGCTACTACCGTCCTGCTTATGACCGGCGTAGCTTTCGCAAACGGTGGCCCGAAAGAGGCGAAGAAAGACAGCAAGAAGGCACGTACTGAAAAGACCTGCCCGAAAGGCTGCTGTGATAAAGGCAAATGTGATAAGGGTGGCAAATGCTGCGATAAATGTTAAGCCGGCAAAGGTTTAATAAATAAGAAAAGCCCTCCGCGATGGAGGGCTTTTCTTATTATAAGGTTCCAGGCCAATGCAGCGGCCGGCTTCATACAGGTGATTTAAATGCCTTTTCGTAAACTTTCGGCATAAGCATTGGGCAAAGGGCCGTCTTCAACAGCCCTGGCTGCTTTTTCTATATCGTATTGAAAACGGAGGAACTCAACACTTATGCTGTCCTTTTCATGAATAGTACTGTTATCATTGATGTGCAGTAGGACGTAACCGCCGCGCGGGTCGCCGTCTTTGGGCTTTCCTATGGAGCCGATATTGATGGCATGGCGGTAGCGCTCCTTCTCCCCTTCCTGTATGCTTAATACCCGGTGATAGGGTTTGTGCGTGTGGCCGAAGCACATAATATCGGCGTTTGCGTCCTGCATAATACGCAGCAGGCTTTTTTCTTCCCGGTCTTCAAACAGGTATTCGTTTATTTTTCGGGGGCTGCCGTGGACGAGCAGCAGGTTTAGTTTATCGTGGTTGAGCTGGAACTCTACCTTGATGTGGGCGGGCAGGGTGCGCAGGTATTTTCTTTCCTCATTCTTTACGATTTGGTTGGTAAAGAAAATAGACACGGCGCCGTTGGCTTTTTCGTCGTCGGTTTTATAGGCGCAACCGCAATCATCGCTGGTCCTTCCAATACCGAAATCGTAGTTTCCGGCAATGGTGGGGATGCCTCGTTTTCTTATTTCGTTGATCACTTCGTTGGGCCAGATGTTATACCCCACCAGGTCGCCCAGGCAATAGACAGCATCCGGCTTGCGAGTGTCGAGGTCTTTAAAAAAGGCTTCGAGTGCGGGAAGATTGGCATGTATGTCGCTGAATAGGGCGATTTTCATGTAGGTGTTTATTTTTTTGAAGTTAAGTATTGCCACAACGGAATGGCTAACGCCGCTCCGAAAATGGGAGCAATTATATATACCCAAAGATGTTCCGTATGGCCTGAAATAACAGCCGGGCCAATGGAACGGGCGGGGTTCATAGAGGCGCCGCAGACAGGGCCTGCGAACATGGCTTCTAATAATATTACCGAACCAATAGCTATGCCTGCAAATAAACCTTGCTCTTTTGAACCGGTGGCCACATTAATGATAACCAGCATGAGCAGGAAAGTAAGTATTAATTCAAGTACAAAGGATTGGGCCGCCGTGCCAGCCGGCAGGGACGCTCCCAATAGTTCGTTGCCGGGAAACAGGAATCTTAATACACCGCTTGCAAACAAGGCGCCTGCCAACTGGCTGGCTATGTAGACACCCAGGTTCTTTACAGGTAGCCGGCCGGCGAGTACAAAAGCGATGCTTACCGCCGGGTTGAGGTGGGCGCCGGAAATATCGCCGAGGGCATAGATCATGCTCATTACTATCAATCCAAAAGTGATGGCGACGCCGACATGGGAAACGGCACCGCTGGTTTCTTTATCAATGACCATTGCACCTGTGCCGCAAAAGACGAGGGCGAATGTTCCGGTTATTTCTGCAATGGATTTCTTTAACATGCAATACGGTATAAATATTATGAGCAGCAGCCAGGCGCGCAACAGGCTTCCTTTTCAGCTTTAACCGGTTTTTCGGCGTAGACGGTGATGCTGTAGATACCTGTGCCGCTTTGCTTGAAGCGTATGATTTCTTCAGCCGACAGGTAGCCGGATAAAATATCGTCGGGGATAAGGATGGGCTTTTCTTTCTGGATGGTGATATTCTGAAAACCATTCAGCTTTATGATTTCGAGATAAACCTCTTTCTGTATGGCGCCGGAAACGCAACCGGCATACATCTCGGCGGCGTTTTTAATGGCGGTGGGCAGTTCGTCGACCAACACCACATCGGAAATACTAAAGTGGCCGCCTTGCTTTAAGACACGGAATATCTCTTTTACAACGGCGTCCTTGTCGGGCACGAGGTTGAGCACACAATTACTCACCACCACATCGGCCATATTGGAGGTTATGGGCATGCTGTCGATATCGCCCTGGCGGAACTCTACATTATGAAACCCGAGCTTTTCGGCGTTCTCACGCGCTTTGGAAATCATGGCCGGGGTGAAATCAATACCAATCACTTTACCGGTTTCGCCGGTTTCTGCGCGGGCGATAAAACAGTCATTGCCGGCACCAGAACCCAGGTCCACCACTGTATCGCCTTTTCTGATTTTTGCATATTGAGTGGGCAGACCGCAACCAAGACCTAAATCGGCATCGGCATTGTACCCTTGCAGGTTGGTATAATCCTCGCTCATGATGTTATATACTTCGGTGGAGCAACAACCGGAGCCACAACAGGACGCTGCATTGGTTTCCTTATCCTGCAGAGCGATTTCGCCGTATTTCTGTTTTACCAGTTCTTTCATTTGTTCTGCTGTATTCATGACATTTAAGTTAATTGTATTATTGCAATATTGCGATAGATATAGTCAAAAAAAAGGTTTAACAACATTCTTTGCTTTCATAAGGCACGAAAAAGGCGTCTATTTCCTTTTTATAGGTCTTCCACACTTTTGGATCGATGCAGTAGCAAACGCTGGTGCCCTCGATGGTGCCCTGTATCAACCCGGCGTTCTTTAGCTCCTTCAGGTGTTGGGAAATGGTGGCTTGTGCAAGCCCGAGTTCATCCACCAGGTCGCCGCAGATACAGGCATTTGCTTTGAGCAACTGCTGTATAATGGCGATACGGGCGGGATGGGCCAATGCTTTGAACATCTGCGCCAGCCTGTTTTGCTTATCGGTGAATATTTCTGATTTTGTAAGTCCCATGTC
>DASYCT010000336.1:0-4003 GCA_036500065.1 Chitinophagaceae bacterium
TATGAAGTAATAAAAAAAGCCATCCTCTGCAATTAGGATGGCTTTACCTCAACACACATTCAGAACCTAAACCTAAACCTTTAAACCTCAACCTTGATGTTCAGAAAACCGAGTTATAACCAGTGGAACTGATTGGTAAACCTTGCTACTAAAATATTTTAATACATTACCAGGCACCGGGCGAAAAACCCGGCATACATTTTACATTCATGTGAAAGGCAAACCCCTTCACCCCTTATCGATGGTAAGCTGAACAGCCGGCTACCGGCTATAAATATGCAAAATCGCGCGTTAGAGCAGGCAAGTTAGGAAAATACTGGAATAAACCCGCAAGAAAATGCACACAGTTTGGGGAAAACTGCATACTAAAGCAAAAAAACAGCATATAGCTGTTTTTTGTAATAGATGATGTATTAATGCTTAACTAAATGCAACGGGAACAACGATCTGGGTCTGATCCCATTCGATGTACATATGGTTTTTATCGAAACGGATGACCATTTTCTCCACCACTTCCGGGAGTTTTTTGGGAGCTACTTTATAGGTCAGGAAATCCTTGCTTTTGTGTTGTTCGTGTTGCGTGCCCCAGAAACCGGTGTCGCTGTTTAAAATAATCGACCATTCTTTTTCACCCGGTATGGCCCACAGGGTATAGGTGCCCGCTTTTACCGGCTGATCGCCAAACTTTCCATCCTTTGCAAACGTGATCTCGGTGGCTTCATTGGCTCCTACCCTCCAAATCTTACCGTAGGGTTGCAGTGCACCGGCACTGGCATCGCCAAATATCACCCGTCCTTTTTTCGAAGGCTGGCAGTATTTTACTTTTACATTGGTGCCTTCGGCAGTTGCATTGGGACTGGGTCTTTGTTGCTGTGCGCAGGCGCCCAGTGCCAGGAATAACACGGAGGAAGCTAATAATAGATTTTTCATAACAAAGTGTTTTTATAAAAGTTAGAAATAAAGTTACTGAGATTGTTCTGCCTGCCGCTTTAAATTTTGGAGTGATTTTTCCATCAACGGCCCCATCTGCCCATCGTACACGATGCTCTGGAATTTCTCCCAGGGATACCAGCGCAGGTGAAAATCAAAATACCATTGCAGGCTGCAGTGCAACGAGTCCCGGGGGATTATCCTGTAACCACTGGAAAAGTTGCTGCCGGTAGCCTGCCGCCAGGATGCTTCTACCAGGGTATCGTTTCTGTTATCGATCCGGATCGTCAGCCCGTTTGCCAGCAGGCTGTCTCCCCTGTATTCCTTGCTGTCATAGGAACGGAGATATTCATTCCAGTCATTCCATTGTTTTATATCGGCCAGTTTGGGGTAGACCCTGGCCGCCGATGCTTCAATATCGATGGCCCGCGATATCCTTACATGCGAAGGAAGTAAAGAGGCCATGCCGGTAATAATGGCAAATAACACGATGACACTTATCAGGCCTAATTTAATAAAACGCATAATAATTCTTTAGAAAAACAGGCTATCAATCCCATTTAAACACCTTGATGGCTACGATATAAACGACCACGCACCAGCCAAGCAATACAAAAATCTCGAACGACACATTCCACAAATGAAGTCCTTCGAAGGACACTTTCCGCATGGAGTCGTTCAGTGCCGTCAGCGGCAGGTATTTTAATACCGGCTGAATCCCGGCAGGCAATGCGCTGCGCGGAAAAAAAGTACCCGACAGGAAATATTGTGGAAACATAAACAGGTTGGCATAGATCGGTATCACGTTCTGGTTTTTTGCCAGGCTGCTAATCACAAAACCAAATCCCATAAAGAGCAGCGTGCCCAGCAGGCTCAGCAGCATCAGGTCCATAAAAGTAACCCAGCCGTTGGCCAGTGTAAAATGATAAAAGAACACCCCGAATAAGATCAGCACGACCGCCGTCGCCAGTTGAAAGATGATCCTGCCGAAACTTTCTCCGAGTACGATATATCCCCGCCGGATAGGTGTAGCATACATTCTTTTCAGCACCAGGGTTTCCCGCAATGAAAAGAAAACAAAGGCCACCCCGAATACCGCCGAGCCCATCAGCGAAAACCCGATCATGCCCGGCAGGTAGAAATCAATGCTGAGATAGGTCCTGCCGTGAATTTCTTCTTTTGAAATCGTCGCATAACTCGCCACCGGGGCCGTATTGCGTGAATCAAGAAAACTGACAATTGATCCCAATGCAGTCTGAAGGATGGGGAAATCCCGCTGGTTGGCCGAAGTTGTTTTCAAGTGAACATCGTACGACGGCTTCGCACTGTCCACGTTTTTGTTACGGATTTCTATGATGGCCGTAATCCGCCCTTTTTGCAGGAGCTCCTGTATTCCGGCTTCCGTGCCCCGGGAGACAGTAAAAAAAGGACTATGGATGATGGCCTTGTAAACATCGTTTGTGGTATCGCTTTTAGTGTCGAACGCCACATTAAACGAGATACCTTTCCCATTGCTGAGCGCACCGAAAATAACGATCAGTACAATGGGGAAAAACAGGCTGAAAAAAACGGCTTGAGGACTTCTGAGAATCGCGGTCAGGGAGGCTTTTGCGATCGACACCATGGCCTTCCATTGACTATACGGCTTTTCCATGCTTTTTTTATTAACAGGGCAAAACTATCTCTTTATTTTGAAAATCAGCTATGAGTTGCGAGCCATGAGCCCTCGCAGTTCATAGCTCAAGGCTTAAAAATCAAGATTCATATCAAACGGCAATCTAGCCTGCCTGCCCGCCGCCAGTTGTTGGAGCTTCTTCATCGAAGTATATAGCTGGAATCCCTGCTCGCCCATTTCTTCCTTTGCCGCCTGTAGTTTGGCTGTATTCTTATAACCGCCAAACAGCTTTTCCCACCAGCCCATGGGCTCGGGATATTCTTTGATGCGGTATTCTTTCAGTTTTGCCATTCCCGCGGCACAGTTAACGGCATCCTGCAACCCTCCCAGTTTATCCACCAGTCCCAGGTTGATCGCCCGCAGGCCTGTCCATACCCTTCCCTGCGCAATCGAATCCACGAGGGCTGTTCTTATCCTGCGGCCTTCGGATACCCGTGCCAGGAATGTTTGATAGGTACTGTCCACACCGCTTTGCATAAAGCGCTTTTCCGCTTCGTTCATCGGGTTGACGGACGTGGCCATGTCCGCGTGCGCGGCCGTCTTTACCCCGTCGAACGTAAGCCCGAGCTTATCGCCAAAGAACTTCTTCATGTTAAAAACAATGGAAAACACGCCGATGGACCCGGTAAGCGTGCTCGGCTGGGAAAAGATGCTATCGGCCCCGCAGGACATATAATAGCCTCCCGAGGCCGCATAATCGCCAAAACTAATGATGACCGGCTTTTTCTTTTTCGTCACGGCCAGTTCGCGCCAGATATTTTCACTTGCCATGGCGCTGCCGCCGCCGCTGTTGACACGCACCACGATGGCCTTTATGTCCTTGTCCATACTTGCCTTTCGTATCAGCCAGCGATAGGTATCGCCGCCAATTTCGCCCTTCTCCCCCTTGCCATCCACCATATCGCCCTGCGCATAGATCAGCGCGATCTTATCGCTGCCCCTGTCATCTTTATAATTAACGGATTTGGCATACTTGGCCGCCGGCACAAAATTTATTTTTTCGCTGCTGTCCGTCCCGGTAAGCCGTTTTATTTCGGCTTTTACTACATCATCGTATTCCGCCGCATCCACCAGTTTGTATTTTATCGCATCGTCAGCCGATTGAATCAGCAGATCATTGGCGCAGCGATGGAGGGTAGCCGTATCGGTATTGCGCGCCGCGGCCACCTGCACGAGGAACCGGTTGTAAATATCATTCAGGAAAACGGAGGATTGCACGCGGTTGGGCTCCGTCATCTGCTCAGCCCGGAAAGGCTCCGTGGCGCTTTTAAACTTGCCTGCGTAGAATATCTGCGGCTCTATGTCCAGCTTTTCCAGCGCCTGCCGGAAAAACAGGTATTGAATGCTGAAACCCCGCCAGTCCACCCCGCCTTTGGGATTGCAGTAAATGCGGTTGGC
>DASYCT010000337.1:0-4901 GCA_036500065.1 Chitinophagaceae bacterium
GATACGGTAAATGCGGTTGTTCTTCGCGGCAGGCGACAAGGAGATGCCGGGCAATTGCTTGAATTTTTCGAGGCTTCCCTGCAGGTCATAGCCAAAATCAGTCGCCAATATCACATCGGGTTGCGCCTGCGCAATCACTTCAGCACTTAAATCACGCCATTTCTGGGCGGTATCGGCCGCATTCTCCACCCCTGCCCATTCGAGCATCTGCCCGGGAACGCCCTTGCGGTTGAAGACAAAATATTTGTTGGCCGCCTGCCCGAAGTGGATGATCAGCACCCGCGGCTTGTCGGTATAGCTTTTGCGCGCCGAATCGAGCTTCGCCATATCGGCTTCCAGCTTGGCGCAGATCTCCTCTCCTTTTTTCTCGTTGTGAAATTCCTTTGCCACCGTGCGGATCAGCCATTCGGTGGAGTCGATCGTCGGACCGACCTTGAACTCACGCAGTGGGATACCCACTTTCTTTACCTGGTCGATGACATGCTCCGGCGCGATATTGCCGTCATGCCATACCACGGTGGGATTCAATGATATGATCCCCTCGGCGTTCAGCGCACGGTGATAACCTACGGTAGTGATCTTTTTAGCCGCTTCCGGGTAGGTGCTCGACAGGTCTACGCCCACCAGCGCCGTATCGCCGCCAACGGCAAAGATGATTTCGGTGAGTTGTTTGGACACGCACACGATGCGCTCGCCCTCTTTCTGTTTTTCTTTTTTGGAAAAGCGGTCGCAGGAACCCAGCGCCACGAGGGCAAACGATAATCCTACTACGATCTTTTTCATGCTAATCAGTTTAAAAAAGGCCCGGCACTAAGGGATGCCGGGCCGGGTTGTTTTAGAAAATGAATTTTAAGGAGGTGCCGAGGTACCAGTTACGCAGCGGCATAGGATTATAAATCTTCGGGTAATCGCGTGAATTCAGGAAAATACTCGTTGCATAATGCGTGTTCGTGACATTGTCCAGCCCGGCAAATACATCCAGGTTGAAATGGGAACATACCCTTGCCTGGTAGCCGAGCTTACCATTGATCAGCGAATAAGCGGCTGCATAATGCATATTGGCAAAATCAACGGGCATTGTGCCGACATACATATAAGTGGCGTTCAGGTACAAGCCGACCTTGCTTTCAAAGTCGATGCCTGCATTGAACAGGTTCTTTGGAGTGCCTTCCACCTGCTTGCCGCTGAAATCAACCGGCAGCTTGGGATTGGAAGGGTTCTGCTGTTTGGGGTCGGCGGGTATGGTGTGGAAATCGACGTATTTAAAATTGCAATACGAATAGCTCAGGAAGGGTTTCACGACGGTAATAAAACCCTTGTCGAATGTTTGTGTGTACGACAGGCTAAGCTCTGCACCCTGGTGCCGCACCTTACCGGCATTGATGGTAATCGTGTAAAGATTGCCGGCCGCGTATTGCGTGATCAGCTTGTCTTTTACATCCATGGAGAAGAAGGCAACGTCGTAATTGAACTTTTTGCTGAACAGGTTGCCCTTTGAGCCGATTTCATAATTGGTGGCTACTTCCGGTTTGAGCGAATCGTTTACTACGGGGTTGGCCGGCGCGGGCGGTATCATTGTTATCTGGCTGGTGGTAGGCGAAGAGAAACCTTTGCTCATCGTGGCGTACACCGATACGTTGTCATTGATAAGTTGTGTGATGGCGACCTTGGGAGCGAAGATGGGTTTGAACCGTTTGTACACACTTTGGTTGACATAAGCCGGCGTAACAGTCGTGGCCCGCATATCGGCAATAATGTATTCCAGGAAATTCTCGCCGCCGCCCAGCGTGATGGTGGTGGTTTTGGTAACCGCCGCTTCCACCTGTGCAAACAGGCTGTACTGCTGCGCCGAAATCTCCTGGTCGGCTTTCAGCGCGCCCAGCACATTGTTCGTCAGCGTATAGCTCTTGGCCCAGTTCTTATTCTTGATAAACTCGCCGCCCGCGGAGAATTTCAACGGCGTCTTGTCGGGGCTCCAGGTAAATACGGAACGTCCGCCAAACTTGGCTTTCAGCGTACGCGAAAGACCTGCCGCACTGGGTTGATCAAGGTAGCTGCCCACGAGAAAGACGCTGGTCGTATTGGAAAAATGACTGTTGACTTTATAATCCTGCGACACGCCGAGCTTCACATTCTCGAAATTGACGTGTGCGTCATTGGCGACGTAATCGAGGCTGGAAGAATCCGGGTGGTTGATTAAATTGACGCTGTCCACCTGGCCGGGCAGGTAATCAAACCCTCTTGAGTAACCGGCGAACACGCTGATGGTGCGCTTGCCGAGGTAGAAGTCACCGCCGAGGTTCACGAAGTCTTTTATACTGGAGCCGTGCATACGGAATCCCTGGTAGGTCTGGTGCCCGTAGTTGGCAACCATACTGGAATTTTCCGTACCGCTCTTATAGGTGGTATTGGTGCGGAACAGGCCATACTGACCGCCCGTTACCTGTTGGGTCAGCGAGTTTTCGCCGGGCGCCGCTTTTTGCATCTGCATCAGCACTACACCCGCAAGGGCGTTGCCATACAGTGAAGAGGCCGGGCCTTTTATTACTTCCACCCGCCCGAGGTTGCTGAAGTCAACATCATCGAGTATGGTGGTGCCGTCGGCATCCGTAAGCGGGATACCGTTCAGGTAGGCTTTGTAGCCATAACCATTGAAATTGGTTTCATTGCCATAACCGCGCAGCACGATGCGCGCGCCCTGGGTGATGTTGCGCATCTCCATTTTTACCCCGGGGATGAGGTTCATGGGCTGGAACAGCATCAGGCCATTGGTACGTGCAAAATCTTTGCTGGTGATAACGCCGATGGCGCTGGGCGTTTTCAACAGTTTGTTCTGTGTGCCGTTGCCTTCAACGATTACTTCGTTGAGCGCCGTATTGGTCGCTTCGAGCCGCACCACCATTATACCGCCGTTGGACAGCTTTACCCGCTGAGTGATATAACCGATGGAAGAAACGGTGATGGAATCGGCACCGGTGCTGATTTCAAACGCACCGGTTATATCGGTGGGTTTGCCTTTATCGGTACCGACCAACACGCTGGCGCCGGCAATCGGCTGGTTGGTTTGCTGGTCGATTACTTTTCCGTGGATAGTTCTTTGAGCAAAAGCGGCCACTGACAACAGTACAATGGCTGCCGATAATAATATAGTTCTTTTCATATTTTTTTTATGATCGTGAAGGATATGGAATTCTTTCTGCCAGTCATTGACACAGCAGGACATGGCCGGGATGGGTGATACGACTCACGACCGGCAACTAAAAGAGAAGAAATGATCAGCAGCGTGGAGGGGGAACCGCTATAACCCGTTCACGTTTGAGCAGCCGGGCGGAATAGGCATAATAAGTATGGACAGCCACCCGGTAGCAGGGCGCCAGGTCTGGTGGATTGGTAACGGTAAAATCATCGGCTATCTTGAAAACAGGCGGCGTATTGTTTTTGCCTTCGTTGTGCTGGTTGTTGCCGGTCACATCGCAAACCCGGTCGACCAATGCCTCTTCTTTTTCGTCCGCCAGGCAGACCAGCCAGGTTTTTTTGTCCTTGTAAGTGTTTCTTACTACGTCATAAAGCTGCTGATGAAAGGAAAACTCTTTGCCTTCTTCCTCCCAATGGATGGAATCACGGTTATCGGTGAGTGAGATGGTCACCAGCAGGCTATCGGGGAGTTGGCTTTTTATCCTTTCTTCCATCGCCTCCCGGAGCTGCTGGCGGGAGCAAACGTAGACGAAATAGTAACCCGACTGGCTATACAGCAGAATAAGTAGAAGTGTTATAACAGCCAGTTGTTTCAGTTTCTTGGTTTAAGGTTCAAATATATAAAAAATGTAATAGAACTACCAGATTATCATAGAGATAAGTAAACGAACGCGTACGCGATTTATTTTTTTTATTTTAAAACGAGCCCATTAAATTCACCGTTCATTTGACCTTTTTTTTATATATCGTATGCTTAACGGACAAAAAATAGTAGTAGTGCTTCCGGCTTACAATGCAGCTAAAACCATCAAGCAGACCTATGATGAGATCGACACGCGGTTAGTGGATAAGGTAATACTCGTAGACGATGCGAGCAAAGACAACACCATTGACGCCGCCCGTGCCGCGGGAATAACGCATATCATCCGCCACGAACAAAACAAGGGATACGGCGGCAACCAGAAGACCTGCTACCAGGCGGCGCTGGACACGGGGGCCGATATTATCGTGATGCTTCATCCCGATTACCAATACACGCCGGCGCTGATAGGCCCGATGGTTTCACTTATTTCTAATAACGTGTACCCCGTCGTGCTTGGCTCGCGCATATTGGGCAAAGGCGCACTGAAAGGCGGCATGCCTTTTTATAAATATGTTTTCAACCGCCTGCTCACCGCCACGCAGAATTTGCTGATGTGGCAAAAGCTGTCGGAATACCATACCGGCTACCGGGCGTATCATAAAGACGTGCTGCTCTCCATTCCTTTCAAAGACAATTCGGACGATTTTGTATTCGACAATGAATTGCTGGCGCAGATATTTTACAAAGGGTACGAAATTGCGGAGATCACCTGCCCTACCCGCTATTTTAAAGAAGCGTCTTCCATCAATTTTAAACGAAGCATTACATACGGTCTGGGCGTATTGCGGGTAAGTATACAATATGCCTTGCAGAAAATGAGACTGGCGAAGTTTGATTTGTTTAAATAACAGCCAGGGTGAGCCGTCCCGCCATAGCGGGACGACCCACCTGACTCATAGGGTGAGCCGCTTCCCCGCGGCACGAAGCTCGGCTCAAAGCGACCCACCCTGCGCATAAGGTGGGTCGCTTTGTGCGTGGCCCTGTGCCCTGCAAAAGCGGCTCACCTTTAGTGAGAATCCCCCTCCCACTTCGTGATCCTCTCCGAGAGCCTTATCAACAACCC
>DASYCT010000338.1:0-4621 GCA_036500065.1 Chitinophagaceae bacterium
ATTATCAGAGGCATCTATATTATCCAAAACCTGCATTTCAGGACCTGTAAGATAGGTTGCGCTGTATTTGGGATTTTCCTGTACGTCGAAAATGATCCCGCTGTTACCGCCTTTGGAGATCTTCCATTCCAGGCGAAGCTCAAAGTTCTCGTACATGTCATTTGTTACGATGTCTCCTCCTCCGCTGTTGGGCTGCGAGGGATCGAATATCAAGGCTGCGTCCTTTACCTGCCATTTTGCGCCGACCGTATCCCGCAGATAGGTATGCCAGCCTTTGGTCGTATGGCCGTCGAACAGCAGCTTCCATCCTTCTTTCTTTTCTTTTTTCGTCAAGGTATTGGGTATTTGGGCCATGCTGACAACGCCACATAGGGCAAGCACTGTGAAGAGCAGCGTACTTTTCATTTCTTTGAATTTTGAGTTTTCACAAATGTATCAGATTTGGGCGTCACCAGCTACAGGTAAGCGATATATTTCCGCGGATGGGGATGCTTCCCCGTTGTTTATTTGGACTTTTTCGCGTCTTCCATGAACCTGGCAAGTCCGATGTCCGTTAGCGGATGTTTTAGCAGACCGAGAATGGGTTCCAGGGGGCAGGTGCATACATGGGCTCCGAGCCCGGCGCATTGGGTGATATGGTTGGCGTTCCTGATAGAAGCTGCCAGTATTTGCGTGGTATAGTGTTGTACCGAGTAAATATTAGCGATCTCGGCGATGAGTTCGAGGCCGTCCCATCCCGAGTCGTCGATGCGGCCGATGAAAGGAGAAACATAGACGGCGCCGGCTTTGGCTGCAAGGATGGCCTGCCCCGCGGAGAAAACCAGGGTTGTATTGACTCTTATTCCTTTGTCCGTGAGCCATTTGATGGCTTTTACACCGTCTTTTATCATGGGTACCTTAACCACGATGTTGGGATGGATGGCTGCCAGTTTCTGGCCTTCTTCGATCATGGATTTGAAATCCACCGTCGTCACTTCCGCGCTGGTGTCCCCGTCTACCATCTCGCAGATCGTTCTATAATGTTCGGTGACGGCTTTTTCGCCTTTGACACCTACCTTGGACATGAGGGTGGGGTTGGTGGTAACCCCGTTCAGGATACCCATCTCATTTACTTCTTTGATTTCGTCGAGATTGGCCGTGTCGATAAAGATTTTCATGAGCGTGGTTTTTAAATAGCCGCTTCAAAAACTATTCCGCGTTGGGTGGGAATGACGGTCCGGATTTTGCATAGGGGGGCAGATATGGAAGCCAATATCGATCTGAAAGAAGAAAAATCCACGCTGTTCATCACTTTATGCGCCAAGGCGATGGATTACCGCTCCCCGCATTCGATCCTGCATGATAAGGCGGCGGACGATCTGCTGAGACGCCTTGCCATCGACCCGTCCAAATACCAGGGGTTTGGTCATGAGATCATTGTAGTCCGGGCCCGGCAGCTGGACGAGTGGACGGTGGATTTCCTGCAGAAAAATGACAATGCCGTAGTCCTGAACCTTGGATGCGGTCTGGACACGAGGTATATACGGATACAACCGCCTGCTTCTGTCGATTGGTACGACCTGGATTATCCGGATGTGATCGCGCTGCGCAAGGACTACTATTCCATGTCAATGAACTATCATATGATTGCTTCTTCAGTGACAGATGCGGGTTGGATGGACGGCCTGCCGCGACATCGCCCCGTTATGATCGTCGCGGAAGGTTTGTTGGAGTATTTGGAGAGTGATGCCGTGAAAACATTGCTTCACCGGCTGACGGAGCATTTCCCGCACGGTCGTATGGCTTTCGATGTGATGAGTTCCTTTGCTATCAAATCCGGCCAGGCAAAGCTGAAGGAGAATTTCGGCGCGGTACATAAATGGGCGGTGGACCGGCTACCGGAGGTGGATAAACTAAATCCGGGCATGCAGCGGATGGCGGCTATATCCCCCTTTTCTTTTTCCAGTACCCGCGGTCTCCCTTTCGGGCGCCGCGGTATGTTTGCGCTGCTGGGACTGGCGCCCGCGTTCAGGAATATGCTGCGGGTATTGTGTTACAGGTTTTGAGTTATTTGCAGTACTTTGCCCTTCCATGCGATACGGAATTATCACCACCGGCTCAAGAGGTGATGTCCAGCCATTTGTTGCGCTGGCGTTGGCTTTGAAGGAAAAAAGCCATGATGTCACCATCGTGGCGTCTGAAAATTTCCGGGATTTTATCGAAGGATTTGGAGTGACATTCGTTCCTGTCTCCGGTGACAGTGAACAGCTGATAAATTCACCGGATGCCCTTCGGCTTCTCGAGGGAGGGAATGTATTCAAGTTCTTTTATCATCTGCAAAAAATGACCGCCAGGACCGCCGGCCAATCCAACCGCGATATACTCGAAGCCTGCGGGCATTTTGACTTTTTAATTGTCAGTATCCTGCCGCTTTCGGTCGTCTATTCCATTGCGGAGAAATACCATAAAAAATGCGCCGCTATTTTTCTGAGCCTGCCGCCGATACCTACCCGTGAATTCCCTTTCCAGGTGCTGGGCATGAAAGGGCGTCCCTGGTTCAACAAGCTGTCGTACCGGCTGCTTGGGCTGGGATATGTCATGATCAGAAAGCAAATCAACAAATTTAGAAAGGAGATTGGACTGGCTCCCGCCAACGTGATGAAGGCTTGTATACGGAGTGGCATGCTGGCTATTACCAGTATAAGCCAACAGTTGGTCAGGCAGCCTGCGGATTGGCCTTCCAACGCGCATATCACCGGATTTTTCTTTCTTCCGCGGCCGGCCCGGCAACTTCAACCGGAGATACCCGAGGGTTTGGAAGGTTGGCTGGGCGCGGGTCCCAGGCCTGTATACATGGGGTTTGGAAGCATTCCCGTACCTGACCAGGGAATATTTTTCAGGGCCCTGGAGGGACTATTGGCCGAGAATCGTATAGTGTTAGGCTCCGGCTGGTCTCTGTTGAAGGAACTGCCTCCTCATCCCAATCTGTTTGTAACGAAGTATGTCGATCATGACTGGCTGATGCCCCGCTGCCGTGCGGTAATAATTCACGGCGGTATCGGCACCATCGCGGCGGCCCTGCGAAGCGGCACGCCAATCATTGTGGTATCCGTGCTTGCCGATCAGCCTATCAATGGCAGGCTCATCGAGCATAAAAAGCTGGGCTTTCATATCCCGTTCAAAAAACTTTCGCCTGACAGGCTGCTACGTGCTGTTAGTGCCGCGGCCGACCCTGCGATTGTCGGGAATTGTAAGACGGTGGCCGCGAGGATCAGGTCCGAGGATGGGGTAGGGAGGGCCGTGGAACTGATCGAGGAGTATGCGGTGCTGGCTGGCTTTTGGAATGATTCGACAAAAAGTTGAATAAAATACATAGAGAATATTTTTTTATTTTGTTTTCTCAAAACCGGGACCCAGCGATGGCATCCAGATTTTTTTAAATCATTTAAAATTGATATAAATGAAGGGATATTCTCTCGCATTGTGTATTTCGAGCTGTTTCGCTTTACAGGCCAATGCACAGACCGACAGTATTGCAGCGGTGGTTCATAGGGTGGCTGACAATATCATTTCAAATACTTCTTACAAGTTCATCGATACTAAGACTAAAACCCTTCACACTTCCGTAGCCGACTTCCCTTCCGGAGCGGATATAAAGGCGCAATCCCGCTATAATAAATGGGAGTATGCGAACGGGGTCTTGATGATCGGGATGCTCCAGGCTGCCGCAGCGTTCGATAAAAAGGAATATGCTGACTACGCGTACAGGAATTTTGATTTCATATTCAGGAATGCGGGGTATTTTTCGGAAAAATACACACAAAACCCAAGAACGGAATGGGCGCCTTTTTTCAGGATGGGCGCTCTGGATGATTGCGGCGCAATGGCGGCGGCTTTGGCTGATGTCAACGAACACGAAAAAAACAAGCAGTATCGTGCATATCTCGATAAGGTGGCCGACTATATTCTGAACAAGCAATCGAGACTAAGCGACGGAACGCTTTGCAGGACTTTCCCCCGAAAAATGACGATATGGGCTGATGATCTCTATATGAGCGTTCCTTTTTTGGCCCGGATGGGTAGAATGACAGGGGATAACAAATATTTTGACGATGCCGTCAGGCAGGTCCTGAATTTCAACAATCATTTATTCGATCCGGCTACAGGAATATATTTTCATTGCTGGTTCAGTGATGTAGAACAGAACGGCGTAGCGCACTGGCTCCGCTGCAACGGATGGATTGCCATGGCCCAGGTCGAGCTGCTTAATAACCTGCCTGCATCCTATCCCAAGAGAAACGAACTCATAAAGCTTCTGACGCGACAGTTGGTCGGGATGGCCCGCTTCCAGGATCAGGGAGGGTTATGGCATCAGGTGATGGACAGACCCGACTCTTATCTTGAAACATCGGGCACGGCCATGTTCGTTTATGCGGTGGCAAAGGCGGTCAACGAAAAATGGATCCCGGCATCCTATCGATCGATAGCCATGGAGGGATGGAAGAGGTTATCTGAAAAAGTAAGACCCGATGGCAGCGTGGAAGACGTATGCATTGGCACGGGCATCGCCGACAATATCTCATTCTATTATAACCGGCCAAAAGTACTCAACGATTTTCACGTATCCGGTGCGATACTATTG
>DASYCT010000339.1:0-18862 GCA_036500065.1 Chitinophagaceae bacterium
ATTCGAGATAAGCGTTCAGCTTTTTACAGGCTTCCTCATCGGGATCGTTTTCACCGAGCAGCGGTTTATTGGCAAATATCCAGACCGGTTTGCCGCGCAGCGATTTGACGGTTAGCCAATCCGCGTTTTCCGTCATGCTCCATTCGGACCGGTTGGTAAACAGGGTTTTGAAATCCGCGTAGGAGTTCTGCCCGTCCTTATCCTCATCCCCGTAAAAAAATGCCTGCTGTATCACCCGCCCGCTATCATCGACCAGCTTGCTGTAATCGATGGAGTAGATGGGCGCAATACCCAGTTCTTTTGACAAATCGATCCGGTTGCTGGTATCCGCCGACTCAAACAGGGTCTTTTCCAGCCGGTACACCGCCATCCCGTTTTTATCATTGTTGGCCACGCAGCGCTGGTAGTTAAGAACCGCTTCCTGCAACATAAAATCTGCCAGCGAACGGTTCTTTTCAAAAATGCTGCTATAGGAATCGGCCACATCGACCGCGTCTTCTACATTGGCAAGCGAAGTAGTCGCTTCAATCCGGCTGATAAATGCCTTCATCAACGTGGTGGCGTTATCGCCGGGCATCGACTTGAGCAGCGTGTCCAGCGTATTATAGGCCGCGGCCATTTTGATAAACTTCCGGAAATAATCCGCGTTGACGCTCATGATAAGACTGTCGCCCCGGGGATTCTTCATCCGCTCAAAGATGCGTTTGAACACACCCAGGTAACTGGAAGTATAAATTTCGTCCTCGCTCACCACGCAGAGATAATACAACTCCTGCGGGCTCAGTGGTTCAAGACTTTTAAAACGAATGGGGTCGGGCTGGTCATGCAAGCCATTTATCTCTCGGATAAACGCCTCTTTGGCCTTGTTGGCCATCATCCGCGTCAGGGATTGCATTTCCATCGGCGTGTCCCGCGCCGGCGCCATCATCCGGCCGGCAAAATCGATTCGTGTCTTTACCAGCAGCCGGTAGTACGCGAGATTATCCTCTTTTACCTTATCGATGTCTTCCAGGCTTATTTTTCCATGTACCAGCAGGTCGATAAACGGGAAATACAATTGCCCGCTTTTGCTTTTGGCCATATTGGCGATGGTATGTACAAATGTATCCGGCAGGCTCCGTATCCGCATGCCCAGCTTATCGCTTACCGCGGCATAATCATAAAATTTCTTGGGATTCCGGTGGGCGGCGATGATGATAAAGCTGTCCACCGATGGCAGATCAGGGTTTCGCTGCAACACCTGGAGGGTCTCATCGGGATAACGCGACAGGTATTTCTCCACCAGCACGATCCTTGAAGGCTTTACCCCCTTATTCTCGGGAAACGTAAAACATTCGACCAGTATCTTACCCACCCCGTAGCTGTGCTCCCGCACCACCGGTTCGATGCTTTCCCCCTTTATGTCCAGCGCCATGGCCTGCTCGTAGGCGTCCACCAGCTCGGGAGCAATCGTAATGGGGTAATCCTTTTTCCGTGCGTTGTTGTTATAGCCGGCCAGCAGCGATTCCAGCCCCCGGATATATTTCACCTTCACCGGGTTGGTAAAAACAGTGTCGGCCTCGATCGTTTCCTGCAACTGGTCCACCCGGGTAATCAAAGCGTAGTAGATCTGCCCGTTAATGGTCTCATCGGGCGAGAGGGTGATGGCATCGTCTTTTTTCCCGTCCAGCCCCTTCAACCGCTCCTGCTCCCTGTCCACTTTTTCGTGAAATAAAATACGGCCCTTGTCGGGGTGAAACCGGTAGGCCGTGGGCTGCCCCTGTGCCAGTGACCAGGAACAGACCAACAAGAACTGAACAAGTAGAAATCGCTGCATATCAGGTGTTAACGATCAATGAGATACAAAAATACGACCAATTCCGGGCATAGGAACGGGAAAATGTGGTTATGAGTTGTTTACACCCGCCGGTTTTTTATAATGAGGGCTCAACCAACCATATTAAGAAATTGTAAAGTTAATATGATCATTTCCCCGGTAATACGCAATTGGAGTAGGTTTGCGCAAATAAACGCTGACATGGAAAGCAAGGGCAAAAAGATTCTGATTGCGGATGATGAACCTGATATACTGGAAATTGTACATTACAACCTGAAACACGAAGGCTACGAGGTCTACACAGCCAAAGACGGCGACGACGCCCTTGCCAAAGCACGCCAGCTAAAACCCGACCTTATTATCCTCGATATTATGATGCCCAAAAAGAACGGCGTGGAAGTTTGCCAGGTACTCCGTTCGCAGCCCTCCTTTAAAGATACCCTAATCATATTTCTCACCGCAATGAGCGATGAATCCTCGCAGGTAAAAGGTCTCGATACCGGCGCCGACGATTATGTTAACAAACCCATCAGCACCAAAGTGCTGGTAAGCCGGGTCAACGCCCTTTTCCGCCGCGTCAGCAAACCCGGCGAGGACAACAATGGCGCCCTTCAATTCGACAACCTCCTGATAGACCCCGTACAATTTGTAGTAAAAGTAAACGGCCAGGAAGTCACCCTTGCCAAAAAGGAATTCGAACTGCTCTACCTGCTGGCTTCCAAACCCGGCCGCGTTTTCCTGCGCAATGAAATCCTTAACCAGGTATGGGGCAACGACGTTATCGTCGGCGACCGCACCATCGATGTGCATATCCGCAAAATCCGGCAGAAACTCGGTATGGATTGCATCACCACGGTAAAAGGCGTAGGCTATAAGTTTGACCTGTAGTATCTTGCATCTTAATGAACTTCAAAAACCTTTCGCCCCGCCAGGTTGCCGCCATCAATGCAGCATCCATATCCCTGCTGGTGGCATTGGCCAATTATGTATTCACCGGTTCATGGGGTATTGCCCTCGTGACGCTGGTGCTGTTGTTTAGCATCTCGTATTCACTGATCCATTTTTTCCTGCAGCAGTTTATCTACCGGCGCATCAAGCTCATTTATAAATTCATCTACCAGACAAAGGCCAGCAAAAAAGAAGAAATGTACTATAAGTACATCCTTCCCCGGAAAAGCATCGACGAAGTCAACGAAGACGTGGAAAAATGGGCGGCCCAGCGCAGCGCCGAAATCGAAATCCTGAAAAAGAACGAAGCCTACCGCAAAGAATTCCTGCAAAACCTCGCCCACGAATTTAAAACCCCCATCTTTTCCGTACAGGGCTATGTGGATACCCTGCTCGACGGCGCGATGGAAATACCCGATACCCGCAAGAAGTTCCTCGAAAATGCCAGCCGCAACATCACCCGTCTCGTCAACCTGATGAACGATCTCGACGAAATATCTAAACTGGAAAGCGGCGAACAACTGCTCTACAAACAGAATTTCGTGATCCAGGACCTTATCCGGGAAGTGATCGAATCACTGTCTATCAAGACAGAAATGAAACATATCCACGCCGCCATCAAGAAAGGCTGCGAAGCCCCCGTGACCGTTTTTGCCGATAAAGAAAAAATACGCCAGGTGTTGATTAACCTGGTGGAAAACGCTTTTAAATACGGTAAACCCGAAGGCAATATCATGGCCAGCGTTTACCAGACCGACGGCGAACATGTATTGATAGAAATCAGCGACGACGGCATCGGCATCGAAGAAGAACACCTCCCGCGCATCTTTGAACGCTTTTACCGCACCGATACCGCCCGCAGCAGGGATAAAGGCGGCACCGGCCTCGGCCTCGCCATCTGCAAACACATCATCGAAGCCCATAGCCAAAGCATCCATGTCCGCAGCAAACCCGATGTGGGCACCACGATTGGGTTTACGCTCGATATGAAGAGAGAGTAGTGAGTGGTGAGTGGTCAGTTGTGAGTCTTTTGCCAGGCGATCGCACTCACCACTCACGACTCACTGATCCATCACCCCGTTGCGTGGCAACCCTCCCTTATAATTCCTCAACCTGTAAACAAGGAAATTCCTCACCGCTACCCCACCCCGGTATTGGGTAAGAGCTACCGGCGGTACTACTGTTTCGAATTGATCCGAAAGCCGGGATGCCGGCGGGTTAAAATAATTAGAGACCGAAATAAAATAGGCATCATCTCCTTTTTGCAGGAAAGGCCGATCGGCATTGATCCAGGCATATTGGTGAATAGCCGCACCACCTCCGAAAGCAAGAAAACGAAAATGACAGGGCCGTGCGACATAATAATCGATATGTGCTGCCGGGAACCAGTAATCGCAAACCAGGAAGGCATCTTTACGAATGCTCCCCGTCGACAGGTCCTGCCGGTACAACGAATCCACCCGCGGGGCCAGCGCCCTGAACCCGTTCATATCCAGTGTAGGATCGCCCGCACCCAGTTGCTCCCATTGCTTATTACCGATATTGCGCGGCAGCCATTTGATAGCGCCCACTGCGGGGATCAATAAAATGCCGGTAAAAGCCAGCGCCCATTTCACCGCCGAAGGTATTTTCCCCCCTTCGCTCATCTTTTGCCTTGAGCGCAGCCATGCCGCCGTGAACGGGATCAGCGTGGTATACGCAGGCCCGGTCCAATGCGGCAGCGTATCATTGAAAAGCGAAATGATGATCACGACCGCTATAAGCGGGAAAGCCAGTAAGAACAACAGGCGCTGCGAGGGGAACGGCAGGAATATTCGTTTTCGTGCAAACGCGATCAGCGCAAACACCAGCAACACAAATACGATGGGATTGTTGTACAAAGCCTCTCCTACGATCTCCCGCAGGAAACTATCCACCTGGAAACCATTGAAAAAATGCACCCGGTTGCTTTGATACCGGTAGGTGATAAAATGATTGGAAAGATTCCAGAGCAATATGGGAGAAACCAGCAGCGCTGAAATAAGCAGGGAGACATACAAATAAGGATTCTTCAGCAACCCTCTCCGGTACAAAAGAATATAAGAGAGAAACCCTACCCATAAAAAAACACCGTGCACCTTGCTCAACACGCAACAGCCGATAGTAAACCCAAGCAACAACAGGCGCCTGCGCGCGCTTCGTTCGTCCTGCTCCGGGTTGCTGATCGAAAGCATCAGCAACACGCTCGCCAGCCACCACACCAGTTGCGGCCCGTCGGGTATCAGCAGCAGCCCGGCAATGATGCTGCAATAAGGGGAAGCGACAAAAAGAAAAGCCGCAAGCAGCCCCGTCTGCTCGTCGTTGATTCGCCTGCCGATACGATAGGCCAGCCAGGTGCTCAGGGCCGAACACACAAGAATGCCGAGACGCAGGGAAAATTCGTTTTGAAAAAAAAGATTGAACGTAAACAGCTTCAGCAGCACGGCGATCATGGGAGGATGATCGAAATAATTCCATTGCAGCTTCAGCGCATACAGGCGATAATAGACTTCGTCATTATTCAGTTCCGTTATACCAGCCAGTACACATTTGAATGCAAACGCAGTCAGCACCAGCAGCCTCAACGACTTATTTCCCATTACAATTAATTACTGCCGGCGAGATTAGAAGACAATTCTTCCTCCATATCCGCCGCGGCAGCCGTTCTTTTGCGCAAATTAATATTTATAAAGGCAAATACAAGAATTGCCGTGGCAGTTCCGAGCAAAGCGCCGGCCGTCACATCGGGCAAAAAATGCTGGCCGAGATAAATCCTTGAATAGCCTACCAGCAGGGCGATAAATAAGAAAAACATGCCCCATCCTTTTTTTCCTGCATGCAGCGCAAGAATGGTGGCGAGTGCGAAAACAGACGTAGTATGACCCGAAGGAAAGCTGTTAAACCCCGCCCTTGTCACGCCCGCGAGGAAATAATTGTACAGGCCGGGCTCTATCAGCGTGCGGGGGCGCGGCTCCAGCACGATATTTTTCAACACCTGCGCCAGTATGCCCGAGGCGAGAAACGCTATCACGATATGGAGGCTCAGCTTATAACCCCTCCAAAACCACAACACGATGACCGCCACCAGCAGGCTGAACAACCCGTCACCTAAAAAAGTAATACCAATAAATAGAATATCCAGCCCGCGATCATGTACCGGGTTGAGCCTGATAAACGCATCGATTTTATTGTCAAGACAAATGCTTATTGAAGCCGTAATGATAAAAAGTACAAGCGCAGTGAAGTACAACGGGTGTTTACCGATTACGCGGCTCAGTGTTAGCATACGATACTTTGAACGAAATTAAAAAGAGATTAATTCCTTTCTGTTAAGCGTTTGTTACGCAATTGTTAGCGTAACTGCCTGGTAGTATGCGGCGTGGCCGAACCTTTTTAGCCTGCCGCGTGTTACTGGAAATTACCCCATGCCCCGCAGGATTACAGATGACCGGAGCAGTGTATCTTGCAGGGGCCCCCTGGGTAAAACCAAAACATTGTTTCAAAATCTAAAAAGCACCCACATGACAGCAACAAAAGGATATGCCGCACAAAACGCCACCACTCCATTGGCGCCCTGGTCCTTCGAACGACGCGAACCGGGACCGCACGATGTACAGTTTGATATTTTATTCTGTGGCGTATGCCACTCCGACCTCCACCAGATCAAAGACGAATGGGGCGGGTCCATCTTCCCCATGGTGCCCGGCCATGAAATCGTGGGACGGGTCACCAAAGTGGGCAGCCATGTAAAGAAATTTAAGGTGGGCGATCTTGCCGGTACCGGCTGCCTCGTGGATTCCTGCCGCGTGTGCGATAATTGCAAGGAAGGGCTGGAACAACTCTGCACCAACGGTCACTCACAGACGTACAACGGCCTTGAGCAGGATAAAAAAACGCCTACTTATGGCGGTTATTCCAACCGGATCGTGGTCCACGAAGATTTCACCCTGAAAGTTCCCGAAAACCTGGACCTCGCCGCCGTAGCGCCCCTGCTTTGCGCAGGTATTACCACCTATTCACCCCTGCGCCACTGGAAAGTAGGCAAAGGACATAAGATAGGCGTTCTCGGTTTGGGTGGCCTGGGCCACATGGCCGTGAAGTTTGCTGCCGCCTTTGGCGCGGAAGTCACCATGCTCAGCACCTCCCCTGCCAAGGAAGCCGATGCCCGCCGTCTCGGCGCACACAAATTTGTGCTCACCTCCGACCCCGCGCAACTGGATGCGGTAAAAAGCTATTTTAATTTTATCATCGATACCGTTTCCGCCCCCCACGATTATAATCTCTACCTGTCGTTGTTGAAAACCGACGGCATACATATTTGTGTCGGCGCGCCTCCCACGCCCACGATGATACATGCTTTTTCGCTTATTCCCGGGAGAAAGAGCCTGGTGGGTTCGCTTATCGGCGGGTTGCCGGAAACACAGGAGATGCTCGATTTCTGCGCCAAACACAACATCGTATCCGACATCGAACTGGTTGCCATGAAGGACGTACAGTCCGCTTACGACCGTATGCTCAAAGGCGACGTGCGCTACCGGTTTGTGATAGATATGGCTACGTTATAACGTGCCGGCGATAAAATCTATTCAAAGCCCGGGCATAAAACCCCCGGGCTTTGTTTTTCATTGATTATTTAAGACAGATTGCAACTACCCCGGTATTTAACCGCCTCGCACAGTGGAACGATTTTAGCGTAGGAATATCCATCCAAATTGCTCTTTATATGTCTTACTCCATCGATAAACCAGGTACGGTACAAACCGCAGGCCGCATCCTGCTGGGCCTTTTTCTTGTCCTCGCAGGCACCAGCCACCTGACCTTTGCACGGAAGGAATTCCAGGCGCAGGTGCCAGGCTGGTTGCCACTCAACCCCGACCTGGTGGTCGTTTTATCGGGAATAGTGGAAATAGTACTCGGCGCTTCTTTGGTGCTGTTAGTTAAACAACGCGTTGCCGTGGGCTGGATAGCTGCATTGTTCTTTGTGCTGGTTTTTCCCGGCAATATTGCCCAACTGGTGGAACACAGAAATGCTTTTGGCCTGGATACGGACCTGGCCCGGTGGCTGAGATTGCCTTTCCAGGGCATTCTTATCCTGGTTGCATTATGGTCCACCGGCGCCTGGCAGCAATGGCGAAAAACACGAACACTTTAATCCCCCATTCCCCTGTTGTATCTTTACTGATTAATAATACATCACAACCATGAAATACAGAACACTCGGCAATACAGATGTACAACTCTCCGCCATCGGCCTCGGCTGCATGGGGATGAATCATGCCTATGGTGTTCCCGATGACGAAGAATCGATCGCCACGCTGGAAAAAGCATTGGAGATCGGCATCAACTTCTGGGATACCGCCGATGTATATGCCAATGGCAAAAACGAGGAACTGGTAGCAAAAGTGCTGGCGCCCAACCGCAAAAAGATTTTCATCGCCACCAAGTTCGGGTTCCATGCCGGTCCCGATGGCAAACTAATGTCTTTCGACGCTTCTCCCGCTTATATGAAAAAAGCGGTGGAAGCCAGTCTCAAACGGTTAAAAACCGATGTGATCGACCTGTACTATGCGCACCGTGTCGACCCCAACGTGCCGGTAGAGGAAACAGTGGGCGCTATGGCTGGGCTGGTAAAAGAAGGCAAGGTGCGTTTCCTCGGTTTATCCGAAGCTTCCGCCGCTTCTATCCGCAAGGCGCACGCCGTGCATCCCATCAGCGCATTGCAAAGCGAATACTCCCTGCTCACAAGAGAGGTGGAAAAAGAAATCCTCCCCCTTTGCAAAGAGCTGCACATTTCATTTGTACCCTTTAGCCCGCTGGCAAGAGGATTGGTGACCAATACCCTCAACGTATCCGAACTGGCCGACAATGATTTTCGTAAAACATTGCCCCGCTACCAGGAAGCCTATAAGGACAACAACGAGCATCTTGCACAGGGCTTTGCCGCTATCGCCAAAACAAAAAACGCCACACCTGCCCAACTCGCCCTTGCCTGGGTGCTTGCACAGGGAGAAAATATTATTCCCATTCCCGGCACCAAGCGAAGAAAGTATTTATTGGAAAATGCGGGATCGGTCGATATTGAATTGTCAAAAACCGATTTTGCCGCTATCGAAGCCCTGCTGGCAAAATATCCCAATACCGGCGAACGGTACAATGCCGGCAGCCAGCGATTTGTAGACAAATCATAATAAACCTTCTATGGCCATCAATGAAAAATTAGCCAGCCGCATCCGGGAAGCACTCGCACAACAGGAACAGGTGGAAGAAAAAAAGATGTTCAGGGGCATGTGCTTTATGGTAAACGAAAAAATGTGCATCTGCGTAAGCGGCGATGAAATGCTGTGCCGTGTCGGTCCCGATGCTTATGAAGCCGCATTGGAACACAACGGCGTCCGCCCCATGGTCAACAACGGACGCACGATGATGGGCTATGTCTATGTGAGCGAAGAAGGCATGAAGGCGAAAAAAGACTTTATGCACTGGGTGCAGCTTGCCATCGCCTTTAACAAGGATGCAAAAGCCGCCAAGAAGAAAAAGAAATAAAGCACTCCCCGTTTTACGGCAACATTCTTTCCAAATGACGGGTAGCTTTTTTGCGCAGTAGTTCTATATCCGCCAACGGCAGCTGTTCCACCCTGGCCGCTTCATCCCATTGCCGCATTTTGATGTATAGGTCGAATAAAGGGTCGGCTTCAAACCGGGCCGCTTCCCCCGCGCTCATTCTCCCACCCTGGTATTCCAGCGTTTTCTTACTGGCCTCCGACAAACGGTTGTAATAGCCGGCGTCTTTCCAGGTAAGGTAGCGCTTGGCATCCACATGCGAGGCAATCAGCCTGCACAGCCGTTCTGAAAATCCATGCCTGCGCAGGTAATCGGCTCCGAGCTTTTCGTGATCGACCGTACCATAACCATCCATCGATTCATTTTCATCGTGTACCGGCAACAGGTGACCGATATCGTGCAGGAAAGCCGCCAGCACTACTTCATCGTCGTAGCCTTCCTGCATGGCCAGTTGCGCCGCCTGGCACATGTGTTCCAGTTGCGAAACTTTCTCTCCCCCATAGACCGTCGTGCCGTATTCGGCATAGAGGTCAAAAATATCATCCAGCATCCGCTCTACACTCATTACAGGCATACACTACGTTTTATACATCGTTGATTCCGGGTAAGAAAATCAACCCTACCACAAAAATCACCTTGTAATGTGACCAAATGTTTACCGCAATATGATGGATGTATTACCTTGCTTCGCCTTTTCATGAGAGGGGTCAACGGGAGATTGGAAAATTGCTGCAGATAGTCAGGAAAATGCCATTCTAAAAGAAATATTACCTGCCAAAACCTTGTTTTTTTGACCACTTTTGGCATCCAATAAAAATATTACTCGCCAAAAGTGACTTTTTACCTAGTTTTGGCAGGTAATAAATAGGGCTATGGCAACATCCATCATCGGCCGGGAAGCTGAAATCAATATCCTGAAGCGACTACTGCACTCGGGTGAACCGGAACTTCTGGCCATTTACGGCCGCAGGCGGGTAGGAAAAACATTTCTGATCAAGACGTATTATAAGGAACATCTGACCTTCAGTTGTAGTGGGCAATATAACGGTAAGACCCGGGAGCAGTTGACTAACTTCATAGAGCAATTGAACATCTATTTCCCCAAAAACAGGGAGTTGCTACATGCCGAGACCTGGCAGTTCGCCTTTAACCGGCTAAGATTTTGCCTGGAAAGTAGCCCGGGATCTAAAAAAAAGGTCATTTTCTTTGACGAACTTCCCTGGCTCGACAGCCACAAATCCGGTTTTTTATCCTCCTTCAGCTATTTCTGGAACGAGTTCGCTTCCCAGCGGAAGGATCTGCTGGTTGTTATCTGCGGATCAGCCGCCTCCTGGATCATCGACAAAGTGGTCAATAACAAAGGAGGGCTCCACAATCGCATCACACGGCGCATCCGGCTACTACCCTTTACCTTGCGAGAGACCGAAACCTACTTGCAACACCGAAATATACGGCTTGAGCGCTACCAGTTGTTACAACTATATATGATGATGGGCGGCATTCCAGCCTATCTCAATGCCGTCGAGCGAGGGAAAAGTGTTGCACAAAATATAGAAACGATTTGCTTTTCCAAAGACGGCGCCCTGGCGGGAGAGTTTGACAATCTCTATGCTGCGCTATTCAATACGCCGGAAAAACATATCCAGGTAATCCAGGCACTGGCCAGGAAAAATACCGGCCTTACTCGTAGTGGAATTCTTAAAACCGGGAAATTGCTAACCGGTGGTAACATCACCAATGTATTGAATGAATTGGTTGAGAGCGGATTTATACAACGTACGCTTCCCTATGGGAAAAAAGAAAAAGATAGCCTATACCGGCTATCCGACCCGTTCTCACTCTTCTATTACAAATTTATGCATGCACAAAAGGGAAACGAAAAGGGACAATGGATCAGTCGGCAGTCCACACCTGGGTACCTAAGTTGGTGTGGGTACGCCTTCGAGAATATTTGCTTTTCCCATTTGGACCAGGTAAAGAAAGCGCTGCAGATTGGGGCCGTACAATCTACAGCTTCCTCCTGGCGGCAACCCGGCACATCATCGGAGCCGGGCGCCCAGATCGACTTGCTCCTGGACCGCGCAGATCAATGTATCAATATCTGCGAAATAAAATTCAGCACCCAACCCTTCGTTATCGACAAAAAATATGCCCGGGAATTGGAGCAGAAACTGGCCGCTTTCCGACAGAACAGCCGGTCCCGAAAGACCCTTTTCCTAACTTTTATTACTTCTTATGGGCTAGCCGACACAATCTATAAAGAACAATTGGCAGATGCGGATATTACAATGGATGCACTGTTCGGGTAGGTCTTGCAAAAAAATGCGCCCCGATAGACATCGGGGCGCAAACTGCATGAGAAAATTCTACTCTTTGCTCAATTAAAAACCATTGATTAACACAACAAGCTTTAAGAACTGAAGCAAAACTAGCCCCGGTATATTATGGTAGTATTACCGCAGGATGATCTAAAGATTAATAGGGGTTTTATTTAATTTCCTTCCGGGACAGCACCGTGATCAGCTGGCTTTTTGGCACGGTTATTTTGCCGATGGCATCCTCGTATAACCCATACTGCTTCAGCAAAGCCTGCACCTCTTCCCGGGCATTTTCGGCAACTGCTATCAGCAGGCCCCCGCTTGTCTGCGGATCGGCCAGGATGGCCTTTGCATATGCTTCATCAATACCGGCTGAAAAAGCAATTTTTGACCCATAACTATTCCAGTTGCGGCCTGTGCCGCCGGGTATTGCCCCCTGATCGACATACATCCGCAGCTCGTCTGTTACCAGCGGTATTTTATCCAAATAAATATCCGCACCGGCTCCGCTGCCTTCGCACATCTCCGCCAGGTGCCCTAACAAGCCAAAACCAGTCACATCCGTCATGGCGGTTACGCCGGCTATCTTGCCCAATACCTCGCCTATCTTATTCAGCTGCATCATCTGCAGGGCCGCCAGTGATTGGTGCGCTTCTTTCAGCAAACCCTTCTTCTCCGCCGTCGTTAAAATGCCCACCCCCAGTTTTTTGGTAAGGAATAAGATATCTCCCGGCTTTGCTGTGTTATTTTGCTTAATATACTTTATATCTACCACCCCGTTTACCGCCAGCCCAAAAATCGGTTCGGGCGAATCGATGCTATGACCACCGGCCAGCGGTATGCCCGCTTCCAGGCAAATGCTCCTGCTACCTTCAATGACCCGCTGTGCTATTTCAGGGCTCAGCAGGTTGATAGGCCATCCCAGGATTGCGATGGCAAGAACAGGTTTCCCACCCATGGCATATACATCGCTGATGGCGTTGGCCGAAGCAATCCTTCCAAAATTATACGCATCGTCAACGATGGGCATAAAAAAATCGGTGGTGGCGATAAGGGCCGTTCCGTTTCCCATATCATATACCGCCGCATCATCCTTGCTATGGTTGCCCACCAGCAACCGGTCATTGTCCGGCATCGCCAGGTTGCGCTGCAGTATCCGGTCCAGCACATCGGGCGCTATCTTACACCCACAGCCTGCGCCGTGGGAGTAATGGGTAAGTTTAACGGTTGTTGAATCCATCATGCATTATTTTTTCGGGTACATTGCTTTCCTGTTGTTGAAGCAACAGCTCAACATTGGCGACTGCTTCCGTACCCGGCGCGGTTATTTTTTGTACAAAAGGAGCCTGCCCGTTTTTTTGTGCCAGGCTCTTCAGGTAATATTTATCGTAATAGCGTAATAATATGCTGAAGCATCCCGGCCGGTCGCCCGCTTCCAGGAAAAGCAGCGCTGTTTTTGTTGCCAGGCCGCCCAACCGCTTTTTTAACTTCAGTATGCTTTCCGTCAACTGTTCTTTTTCAAACCGGCCATAGCTTTCCACGATACAATTCAACCGCTGGTCAAAGGGTATTTCAAAAAAATAAACAGGGCTTTTTTGCAGCTGGTTGAACAAGGTAACGGGAATGGTGACCTTGCCAATACGCATGCTTTCATCTTCCAGCCAGGTATCCTTTCCCGGGGCTGTTTCAGACAAGGCAAGCGCCAGCCCGTTTTCAAACATTTCCTGCGTAGGCTGTGCCGCTTCGCCCAGGTGTCCAAACACCGACCCCTTATGATGCGCCAGTGCTTCGAGATCTATTACGTTATGTCCCTTTTCCTTTAATACGTTCAGCATGCCGGTCTTGCCGCTGCCCGTATAGCCGCCAATGATCTTAAACGGGTATTTGCGGGTGAACTGCAATACACACCATCTCCGGAATGATTTATACCCACCCTGCAGTGTATACACTTTGAAGCCATACAAATCGAGCAGCCATGCCACGCCCGCGCTGCGCATGCCGCCCCGCCAGCAATGCACTATCACGGTCTTTTCTTTACCGGTTGCAGCAGCCGGCCCGGGTGGAGTATGCTGCGCAATAATTTTTTCCGCCTCTTCCAGCAGCTGTACCATCTTTTTTCCAAAAAAGGCCAGCCCGATTTTAACAGCAGCTTCCTTGCTTTCCTGCTTATAGGCAGTACCCGTTATTTTGCGTTCTTCATCACTGAACAGGGGAAGGGACCAGGCGCCGGGGATATTCGCTTTTGTATACTCTCCCGGGCTGCGCACATCCAGCACCGGGTAGCGATGGACGAGTTGCAGCAATTCTACTATGGTTATTTTTTCAATCGCCATGAATAATAAACAGCTAAACTACCCCTAAATTAGGGTGTTTGACAAATCCTTTGGCTGTTTTAACTATTGGCACCGGGAAAAATTGCAGAAAAATTTGCGTAGTTAAATAGCTACGCTTATATTTGTAGTCAAATAGCTACGCAATGAACCTAAGACGAGACGTATTTCAAGCCATAGCAGACCCGACAAGAAGGGCTATCCTCCTGCTGGTTGCTTCACAATCCCTGACAGCAGGAGCAATCGCCTCCAATTTTGACACGGCAAGGCCAACCGTTTCAAAACACCTGCAAATACTCACCGAGTGCGAATTGCTGGAACAAAAACAAAACGGCAGGGAAATTTACTATCACCTAAATGCAAAAAACATGAAAGAAGTCGCCGACTTTATCGAACCATTCCGCAAAATGTGGGACGACAGGTTTAATAAACTGGAAGCTGTCATGAAAAAATACAAATCAAAAAAATAACATACTATGGAACGAAAAACAAAAATAAATGCCGAAGACGGCAAACAGGAAATAGTGATTACAAGGGAATTTGATTTGCCGTTGGAATTACTTTTTAAAGCGTATGCAGAACCCGGGATTGTTGAGCAATGGATGGGAACGAAAGTGCTGAAACTCGAGAGTAAAAAGCATGGCGGTTACCAGTTTGAAACAACCGATCCAAAGGGAAACGTAGTATTTCGGGCCAACGGGGTAATCCACGAGTTTATCCCAAACCGGAAAATCACCCGGACATTCGAAATGGAAAATACGCCTTTTGGCGTCCAGCTTGAGTTATTGGAATTTGAAAAACTTACTGACGATACCAGTAGACTGAACATGCGCACGATTTATGAATCGGTTGCACAAAGGGACCAGCTGCTGCAATTGCCATTTGCCCAGGGCATAAATATGGCACATAACCGGCTGCAGGACATCGTAAGCAAAATAAAATAACACAATATGACGAAGAGAAATAAAATTATCTATTGGATTGCTACGCTCTGGCTTTCACTGGGGATGATGTCAACCGGGATCGTGCAATTATTAAAAACGAAACAGGAAGTAGATTTAATGACACATTTGGGTTACCCGCTCTATTTCCTGGTAATTCTGGGTACCTGGAAAATATTGGGAGTTGTAGCGGTACTTATTCCTAAATTTCCCCTGCTAAAGGAATGGGCGTATGCGGGTTTCTTTTTTGCCATGTCGGGTGCCGTCTTTTCTCATGCGGCCTGTGGAGACGCCGCCAAAGAATTCTTTGGCCCGGTTTTATCGGTAATCCTGGCAGTGGTATCGTGGTATTTCAGGCCTGCGGACAGAAGAGTCATTCCGGTTAATCAATAAAACGAATCGTATGAATCCCAAAGTTGATTTTTATTTCAGTAAAGCCCAAAAATGGCAGGAAGAAATCGGGAAATTGAGAACGATCGTTCTCGACTGCGGGCTGAACGAAGAATTGAAATGGGGTTGCCCCTGCTACACGTTTCAAAAAACGAACATAGTTCTGATACATACATTTAAAGAATACTGTGCGCTGCTTTTTTTCAAAGGCGCTTTGTTACATGATGCCAATGGCATTCTCATCCAGCAAACGAAGAATGTTCAGGTGGCGCGCCAGGCCCGGTTCACCAATACCCGGGAAATAGTCAAGATGAAAACCATCCTGCAAGCCTATATCTATGAAGCCATTGAAGTGGAAAAAGCGGGTTTGAAAGCAACTCTTAAAAAGACGGCAGAATTCAGCATTCCTGGAGAATTCCAAAAAATATTAAATAAAAACCGCGCCCTGAAAACGGCCTTTAAAGCATTGACGCCGGGACGACAAAGAGGCTACCTGCTTTATTTTTCTGCACCCAAACAATCCAAAACCCGTGAGTCGAGAATTGAAAAATACACGCCGCAAATCCTCGATGGAAAGGGATTAAACGATTAGTACATTCGATGAGGCCGGTTCGCCCATCTATTTATTTCTTTTCATTTTTACCACCAGCTACTGACTCCCAGCTAAAAGGATACAAAAGTCTATCTCCTGCGATAATTTTCTAATAAATCATAGATAACCCATAGATAAGCCATATCTATCCCATAGGTAACCCATATCTTAAAGTAATGGTTTATCTATAGTGCAGGGCTGGTTTTTTATTAGTCTATTAATTTTATATAATTTTAGTATGACATGGGTAACTGTTCAGAAGAACCTTTGTTGCCCTTTCTTAACCTTTAAACTTTAACACCTATGGCTAAACTTAGCGGAGGTTTCCTTTTTACAGGAAAAATTGGCAACGCATCTGCCTATACGATGCGGGGAGTAGACGGCATTATCCTGCGTTCGCCGGGCGGCGCTTCAAAAAACAAAATAAAAACCCATGAAAATTTTCGGAGAACCCGTGAACTGAATGCCGAATTCGGCGGCCGCGCTACTGCCGGCCAACATCTCAGGCGGGCCTGCTCCATCCAGAAATCGTTGGCCGACTATAATATCGCCGGGCCTATCAATGCCATGTTGCTGCCTATCCAGCGCCTTGATATGACGAGTAAACGCGGCCAGCGCAATGTGGTCCTGTCCCAAAATCCGCGGCTGCTGGAAGGGTTTTCGTTCAATAAGAAAAACACGTTCGATTCCACGATCCGAAACCCGCTCTCTTATACCCTGTCCCGCGACACACTTTCCGCCCGCATCGACATTCCCACCCTGCTGCCGGGTATTACTTTTTTCGCGCCGGATAAATATCCCTTCTTCAGCATACAGGCCGTACTGGGCATCACACCTGATCTTTTTTATGATTCTCCTAAATACAAACCTTCCTCGGATTATTACAGCCAGGCTAAAACCAGGCTGACGGAAACCGGCTGGCGCCCGGTACAAAAAGGCCTGGAAGCAACTACGCTTGAACTGGCTTTTACCGTGCCACCGCCTGATCAGTCCTTCAGCCTGGTACTGACCATCGGCGTATGCTATGGTATAATGATCGACACTACGAGCGTGAGCCAGGCAAAATACGCCGGATGTGCGAAGATATTAGCGATGGGATAAAGAAGCGATGGCGTCTTCCCCAATAACTTCACCGGGGCGACCCGTCAGTAGTCTTATTGACTGACAGGCCGCCCCGGTGGAATTGAGGTTGAATGTATGTTATACGTGCTTGTTCTTATGCTTCAGCACTTTGGCTTCGAGATAAAAAATGATCTCCTCGGCAATGTTTTTTGTCTGGTCGCCCACGCGTTCCAGCTTGCGGATGATGGAAAGAATCCATAAGCCTTCGGCGGTATTGTCGGGGTGCTCTTTTACGTATTTCTCCAATACCTTGATGGACTTTTTATTTACCTTGTCCAGCAGGTCGTCTCTTTTGAAAATACTGCGGGCGAGGATCGTATTCTCCGTTTCGAAAGCATCCTGGCAGTCTACCAGCATATTGATGGCTTCTTCATACATGGGCAGGATGCCGGTCAGTTCCAGCAGTTCATTGGAGAAAGGCGATTCCGCATCAATCAGGTATTTGGCGACGCCTTCGGCTATATCACCGATCCGTTCGAGGTTGGAATTTATCTTCAGGGCCGCCAGCAGGAACCGCAGGTCGATGGCCACGGGACAATACAATGCAAAGATGTTTTCACAATCGCGGTCTATCTTCAGCTCCATGCCGTTCACCCGTTTTTCCTTCAACACCACTTCCCGCGCCAGGTCCTTGTCGATGTTCAGAAAAGCAAGCCGGGTATTGGTCATTTGTGAAAGTACGAGGTTCCACATGTTCATCACTTCCGCCTTCAGCAGTAATAATTCGCCTTCAATTTGTGCCATAACGTAAAAGTATTAATTAACTAAATCTACCGGTAATATAATTTTGTGTGCGCTTATCCTTCGGGTTGGTGAACATGGTCTTCGTTTCATCGTATTCCACCAGTTCACCCATGTAGAAGAAAGCTGTTTTATCACTTACGCGCGCAGCCTGCTGCATATTGTGCGTCACGATGATGAGGGTATAGTTTTTCTTCAGTTCGTGCAACAGTTCTTCGATGCTGGAAGTGGAAATCGGGTCGAGGGCCGAAGTGGGTTCATCCAGCAGCAGCACTTCCGGTTCCATCGCTATTGCCCGGGCAATGCACAAACGCTGTTGCTGACCACCGGAAAGAAAAGTCCCTTTTTTGTGGATCGAATCCTTCACTTCCGTCCATAAAGCCGATTTTGTCAGCGACTGCTCCACGATTTCATCCTTTCTCGCCCTGGTGAGCTTCATACCGTTGAGCTTATACCCTGCTATAACATTATTATATATGCTCAGGTTGGGAAAAGGGTTCGGGCGTTGAAACACCATGCCTATTTTCAACCGGGTAAAAATAGGGTGCATGGCGTAGACGTCCTCATCGTTCAGCAGCATCTGTCCTTTGGAAGTAGCGCCCGGCGTCAGTTCGTGCAACCGGTTGATACAACGCAAATAAGTGGTCTTGCCACAACCCGAAGGTCCCATCACTGCGATGACACTGTTTTTGGGTATTTCAATGTTCACATTCTTCACCACGTGGTTGTCACCAAAATACGCGTTGAAGTTCCTGCTTTTTATAATTGTACTTTCCATCTTTTAGTTGTAATCCTTATGAGTAAATTTAAAATTAGAACGGTCGAGAGCAATATCAATGCCGCGCCCCAGGCCAGGTCATGCCAGTCGTCGTAAGGACTGGTGGCGTAATTAAAAATCAGCATAGGAAGGGTTTGCATCGGCTTGGTAATATTTGCGTTCAGATAAGGATTGCCAAATGCGGTAAATAAAAGCGGGGCGGTTTCGCCTGCAATCCGGGCCACCGACAACAGTACGCCGGACATAATTCCACTGACACCGCAGGGTACGATGATGCGCATGATCACCTTATGGTAAGGCAGGCCCA
>DASYCT010000340.1:0-4589 GCA_036500065.1 Chitinophagaceae bacterium
AACATCTCCACGCACGACGGAAGATTCAAGACGCGTGGTATAGGCTTGTTGGGCGGGCGTTAATTTTTGTTTGGCAGCCTGTAAAATAGCTTCGAAAGCTATCTTTTGAGAAGGAGCACCCGCTCCCGCAACAGCAGGAACCGGTTCCTTTCTGGGAGGAACTGTATTGCCAAAAAAGTAAAGCAAAACCAAAAGAACGATGCCGGAACCGACGAGAATGAATTGCTGTTTCTTCACGTATTCAAAAAATTAGAACAGCAAAGTTACATCTCATCATCCGGGTTTGTCACATCTTCTTTAACGGTTTTCAATTTTTTTACTTCCTGTACAAACTCCTTGGCAGGCTTAAAGGCAGGAATAAAATGCTCCGGTATATGTACCGCCACATTTTTCTTGATGTTCCGGCCGATTTTAGCAGCTCTTTTCTTGGTAATAAAACTGCCGAATCCCCTGATGTAGATGTTCTCACCGGCAGCCAATGTATCCTTCACCTCTTTAAACATAGTTTCGAGGGCTACCAATACATCCACTTTGGGAATCCCGGTTTTTTCAGCAATTTGGTTGATTAGATCAGCTTTTCTCATTTGTTGATAACTTAAAGGGTTTTTAATTATTATTAAACAAAACGAAATTTTTGTCAATTTCATATCTGCTTCATAACCAATTACGAAGTTAATATAAAAGAACTTTTTTACTATTGCAAATTCCTACGTAAAATATTGATTTTGAGGTAGAGGCGGTTTTTTGCCCCAAAACGGCATAAATCCGCTTGTTTTTGCATATTTTGGCGGGTGGGTCACCCTCTGGGGGCGGCTCACCCTCAACCCTCACCGCCGCTGCTTAAATCGCACTATGAAAGCCGATTTTACAAAAAAACTGATGAAATGGAACCGGGACGCCAACTCCCGCCCCATGCCCTGGAAAGGGGAAAAAGACCCCTATAAAATATGGCTTAGCGAAATTATTCTTCAACAAACCCGTGTGGAACAAGGACTTGCGTACTACGAAAGATTCGTAAAAACCTTTCCGACCGTGCACCATCTTGCCAAAGCCCCCGAACAGCAGGTCTTTAAACTCTGGGAGGGCCTCGGTTATTATACCCGTTGCAAAAATCTCATCGCCACCGCTATATATATATCTAAAGAACTAAAAGGCCGGTTCCCGGAGACCTACGAAGACATCCTCGCCCTCAAAGGCGTTGGGCCCTATACCGCCGCCGCCATCGCCTCCTTCGCCTACCAGCTCCCCCACGCCGTGCTGGACGGCAACGTGTTCCGCGTCCTCTCCCGCTATTTTGGTATTTCCACCCCGGTAGACAGTACCGAAGGAAAACACCTCTATACCGTCATGGCCAACGAACTGCTCGATACAAAACAAGCCGGCTTGTACAACCAGGCCATCATGGATTTTGGCGCCACCATCTGCAAACCCCAACAGCCGCTTTGTACCCAATGCCCGCAGCACACCGACTGCCAGGCCTTTCTTCACCAATGGGTGGACCAGTTGCCCGTAAAAGAAAAGCAACTGAAAAAAAGGACCCGCTGGTTCTATTACTTCATCGTGCGCATAGGCAACGATGTATTGGTACGGAAACGTGGCCCGAAAGATATATGGGAAAATCTCTACGAGTTTGTGCTCTACGAGAACGAAGGACTGTTTATGCCCGACGAATCGGTATTCCTTGCCATTTTTCAACAACTGGCGGGCAGGGCCCCGGTCACCCTCAAAAACATATCGCCCGAATTCCGGCAGCAGCTTTCACACCAAACCATTGCCGGCCGTTTTATCGAACTGCAGGCAACATCCCTCCCCCCGGCCCTCAAAGGATATGAACGGGTGAGCTGGAAGGAACTCCGCGACTATCCATTTCCGCGGTTTATTACCTCATACCTGCAAAAACCTGCAAAGGCTTCCTGATCCTCTTTCTTTTTTTAAGCATATAAACGCATCGACACTACCGGCGGCAAATAGTGGAATGCCTTCCCCAACCCCCGCGCAGCGGGCAATACACTCAAAAAATTCTATTTGTTTGCCGAAAAAATTTAACTTTAAAGAGGATTAAAAAATAGAGGATTCTTTAAACTCAAACTATTTCTTATGCGTGGCGTTAACAGGGTGATGCTCATTGGCAATCTTGGCAAAGACCCGGATGTACAGTACCTGGAAGGAAATATTGCTGTTGCAAAATTTTCATTGGCGACTACAGAAACGTACAAAGACAGGGCCGGCAAACTGATCTCCCAAACAGAATGGCATACCGTGGTGTTATGGCGGGGATTGGCGGAACTGGCGCAAAAATATCTTCACAAAGGAAGCCTTGTATACATAGAAGGCCGTTTACGCACCCGCAGCTGGGAAGACAAAGAAGGAAATAAGAAATTCGCTACCGAAGTAGTGGGCGATAACCTGATAATGCTGGACAAACGCAATGACGGCGGCAGCCACGGCGGCCACGAAGGCGGTTTGGAAGGCCTGAGCGGAGCCGATACCCCCCCGATTGGCGAACCTTCCGGCGACTTGCCCTTCTAATCAAAATTTATTGCAAATTTGCGTTTTGTATATCTTTACCCGTTATTATTCACGAAAAACCAGCGCTTTGGATCATCCGGGGGAAATTGTTGGGAACCTTAACTTTTTACCGCTCTTTTTTGCTGCCAATACACAGGGCATTACGCTGCTCGTGGTGGTTATCCTTTTTTTATTGCTGGTATCCTTTTTTATCTCCGGCTCGGAAGTCGCCTTCTTTTCACTCGGCTACCGGGACATTAATATGCTCAAAACAAAACAGGACGCCGGCTGGAAACGCATTGTAAACCTGCTCTCGGAACCCAAATTGCTGCTGGGCTCGCTGCTCATTGCCAACAGCCTGGTCAATATGGCCATCATCATCCTTTCCAATTTCCTGATCGATGAACTGCTACCCATTAAAGGCCATTTCTGGATCGTCGATTTCCTGATAAAAATAATCCTCGTCACTTCCTTTATCGTACTCTTTGGGGTCGTATTGCCCAAGGTATGGGCCACGCAAAACAATCTCCGCTTTGCATACAACGCCTCCTATATCGTCGAAATCATTCACTACCTGTTCAAGCGCATCAGCGCCTGGCTCGTATCATTGTCCGATGGAGTGGAGAAATTCCTCGGCAGCCGCGCCTCCTCCTATAACCTCGATAACCTCGACCACGACATCGACATCAGCACCAACAGCGATGCCTCCGAAGAGGAAAAAAACATACTCAAGGGCATTGTAAAATTCGGCAACATCACCGTGCGCCAAATAATGCGCACCCGCCTCGACGTGAGCGGCGCCAATTACAACATCGATTTTCATGAACTTATCCGCCGCGTCGAGGAACTCCATTATTCCCGCCTGCCGGTATATAAAGAGAATCTTGACGAGGTAGTCGGCATCATCCATACAAAGGATCTCATTCTTTATCTCAACGAAGATGCCGCTTACAACTGGCACCAGTTGTTGCGCCAGCCCTATTTCGTCCACGAACAGAAACTCATCGAAGACCTGCTCAATGAATTCCAGTCCCGCCGCACCCATTTTGCCGTCGTCGTAGATGAATTTGGCGGCACCAGCGGCATCGTGACAATGGAAGACATACTCGAAGAGATCATCGGCGATATCAAAGACGAGTTTGACGAAGAAGAAAGCGGCAATAAAAAACTGGATGATCAGAACTTTATCTTTGAAGGTAAAACCATGATGAATGATGCCTGCAAGATGATGGGCCTTCCCCCCGATACCTTTGACCAGGTACGGGGCGACAGCGATTCACTGGCGGGACTGGTACTCGAACTTGCCGGCCAGTTTCCCAAGGTAAACGATGTGATCACCAGCGGCGATTTCGATTTTACCGTACTGGAACTCGACCGCAACAGGATTAAAAAAGTAAAAATAACCATCAACCCCCACGTAAAAGGATAGAACAAGATTTATGCGGACCATTTCTTTCAAAACAATTTCCATCCTTGCAGCAATGGCGGCGGTTACCATTGGCATGTTGTCGTGCAACAATACCTATATACCCAAACGCAAAGGCTATTTTAAAATCGATTTTCCACAACATCAATACCAGGTATTCGACCGGCCCGGTTTTCCTTACCGGTTTGAATACCCTACCTATGCTATTATCACCCAGGACAGCACCTATTTTACCGACCAGCCCGATAACCCTTATTGGATCAATGTCGAATTCCCGCAGTTCCAGGGCAAGATATATATCAGCTATATCGAGATAGGCGGCAAAAGCCTCTTTAAAAAACGCACGGCAAAAGGCGTTTATGTCGATTCAGTCGGCATAAACACCTTCGACGGCCTGCTCGCCAGTTCCTACGACCTCACTTATAAACATACTTCCAAAGCATCTTCCATCGATGACAGCCTCTTCACCACGCCCAACGGCGTCAGGGGTATTTATTTTAAGATCGGTGGCAATGCCGCAACCGCCAACCAGTTTCTCGTTACCGATTCTGTAAAACATTTCCTCCGCGGCGCACTCTATTTCGATGCCACCCCCAATGAAGATTCACTGGGCATCGTCAACAATTTCCTGCAGGAGGACATGAAGCACATGATC
>DASYCT010000341.1:0-6303 GCA_036500065.1 Chitinophagaceae bacterium
TCGGTATTATTGGAGAAGACCACTACCGTGGCGCCGCTGGCTTCCACCGCCTTTGCGATGGCCTGCGTATATACCTGCGCGTCGAAATGGTTGAGCGCTTCTTTATTAATATGATGGATTTTCTTTACCCCGTATTTACCCAGCGCAGCCAGGTCCTCACTGCTGGAACCCAACACCACGCCCTCGGCGCTGGTGCCCGTTTGCTCCGCTATTTTAGCGCCATAGCACAGTGCTTCGAGGGATGCTTTCTTTACATGGCCTTCGGCCTGGTCGATGAATATTAAAACGCTCATAGATAATACCCCCTGTCCCCCTAAAGGGGGGACTTAGTCACAGTCTCCCCGATAAAAGGCAATTTTTTATTTAGGTTAAAAGATCCATTATCAATTAAAAGAACTTAAAATAAGGCACTGATACATTTCACCAGCAACTTGCCAACTCCCCCTTTAGGGGGTTGGGGGGTGAGGCCGGGGGGTTAAAACGCCTTGGCCTCCTCATGCAACAGCCTCACCAGTTCTTCCGGGTTATCAGCAGGAACGAGTTTTACCCCGGCTTTGGCGGGGGGCAGTTCAAAACCGGCGATGGAAGTGAGGGCTTCCACAGCAGCGGGCTCTACTACCTTGAGGGGCTTGGTGCGGGCGCCCATAATGCCTTTCATGTTGGGTATGCGTTGCTCCGCCATTCCTTTCTGGCAGCTTACTACCAGCGGCAAACCCGCTTCGGCGGTTTCTTCGCCGCCCTCGATTTCACGGACGATGCTGGCGGTGTTGCCGGCCAGGTCGAATTTAGTAGCCAGCGCGACATAAGGCAGGTTGAGCAGTTCGGCTACCATGCCGCCGATGGAAGAACCGTTGTAATCGATGGTTTCCTTGCCGGTCAATATCAAATCATATTGTCCCTGGCGGGCCACTTCAGCTATCTGCGAGGCGATGTAAAAACTGTCATGACTGTCGGCATTCACGCGGATGGCTTCATCACCGCCCAGCGCCAGCGCCTTGCGGATAATGGGATCGGCATCGGCAGCGCCCACGGTCACCAGGTGAAGTACCACCGAAGCATCTTTCTCTTTCAGTTCGATGGCTCTTACCAGCGCATACCATTCGTCGTAAGGGTTGATAATCCATTGGACACCATCGGCAGCGAATTTTTTATTGTTATCCGTGAAAGCTATTTTTGCCGTCGTATCGGGAGTTTTACTGATGCAGACTAAAATCTTCATGAATGTCTTTTTGGTTGTTTATGCAACTAAGGCAAATATAAGTGAAGCAAAGATATATTTCAAGCAGTAGTTAAAAAATTATTATGCGGTATGGACAGGGTGGCGCAAATCATAGAAATGTTGAAAAAAAGCCCCGGCGACGATTTTCTGCAGCACGCTTTGGCGCTTGAATATGTCAAAAAAGGCGAGGATCGTACCGCTCGATCAATTTTTGAAGAAGTATTGGGCCGTAACCCGGGTTATGTGGCCTCTTATTACCATCTTGCAGGACTGTTATCCCGAAATGGGGAAACCGAGCCTGCCCTGCGATGGTATGAAAAGGGAATGGAGGCTGCAAAAGAAGCGGGGGAGGCGAGAGCATATAACGAGTTAAGGGCTTCGTACGAGGCATTGAAGGATGATTAAAAAAAGTGTGAAATTCAATATTCCATTATGGCAACTACGAAAAAGCAATCGAAGAGAAAAGCTGTGCAGGTACCTCATCCCGGCGAACTACTGAGAAACAAGCTGGCAGAGAAAAAAATTACCCAGAAAGCATTTGCCCGGTTAATCGACATGCAGCCCCCCCATGTAAGCGGGCTCATCAACGGCAAACGACACATTTCGGCAATGCTGGCACTCAAACTGGAAAAACTCCTCGGCGTAGACGCAATCAACTGGATGAAATGGCAGATGCTGTATGACCTGGAAACGGCCCGGAAGAACCAGCGGGTACGGCGCCGGATCAAATAAGCTCGCTATATTTATGGCATGAACCTTCTCTCCTCCTTTATCGATACGATTGCAAAGGGGCATCTTTTTTCATCAAAGGACAGGTTGCTGCTGGCCGTCAGCGGCGGCCTGGACTCATCGGCGCTCTGTGAGCTTTGCTACCAGGCCGGGTATGATTTTGTCATCGCCCATTGCAATTTCCAGTTGAGAGGGGAGGAGAGCAGGCGCGACGAGGCGTTTGTAAGAAGCCTCGGGAATAAATACGATAAACCGGTACTGGTAAAAGCCTTCGATACCGCCGCGTATGCGGAGGACCATAAATTGTCGATCCAGGAAGCGGCGAGGGATCTGCGCTATAAGTGGTTTTTTGAATTGGTCGGAAAACCAGAAAGCCCCACCCACATCCTCACAGCCCACCACGCCAACGATAATGCCGAAACCATTCTCATGAATCTTTGTCGTGGCTCCGGCCTGCATGGGCTGACGGGCATCCCGGTACAGTCGTCCGGCAACCGCCTGCTGCGGCCCCTGCTCGGCTTTCGCCGGGAGGAACTGCATGCCTTTGCGCTTGGCAACGGCCTGGCCTGGGTATCGGACAGTTCCAACGATTCCATTAAATACACCCGCAACCTGTTTCGCCAGCAGGTGATACCCGCTGCCGAAATGGCTTATCCCGCCGTGATCGACAACCTGAACGCCGCGGCCCATCGTTTCAAGGCCATCGAAGCAGTGTACCTGGATGGGATAGCTGCTATTAAAAAGAAACTGTACAAACGGAAAGGAGCGGAGGTGCATATTGCCATAAAGCAATTCCTGGGATATAATAATACCGCCGCCTGGTACGAAGTGATCAAAGACTTTGGCTTTGGCGAAAAGCAGGTGGACGAGGTGGTGAAACTCTGCCACAGCGAATCGGGCGCCTGGCTGGAAGCTCCACAGGCGGACTGGCGGCTTATCCGCCACCGCAGCTGGCTGATTGCCGCCCCGCGCAAAGACGAACAGGCTCAAACGGTGGTGATTTCAGCCCATGATCGCCAGGTGGGTTTTGCTTCCGGCAGGCTGTACCTGGAAACAAGGGACGCGGCTTCTTTCACCCTCCCTTCCGGGTCCGCACTGGCCTGCCTCGATGCACGGCATATCCGGTTCCCGCTGCTGCTGCGCAAGTGGAAGGCCGGCGATTATTTTTACCCCCTTGGCATGCAAAAGAAGAAAAAGCTGGCGCGTTTTTTTATCGACCGCAAACTGTCGAAGACAGACAAGGAAGGAGCCTGGGTGCTGGAAATGAATAAAAAGATCATCTGGGTAGTGGGCCACCGCATCGATGAACGGTTTAAGATCACGCCGGCTACTAAAGAGATATTGAAGATTGTCCTGGAGGCTGGCAGTGAGTAGCGAGTTGTCAGTAGTGAAGCCATCGCATCGCTGGTAGCCCGCGACTCACTACTCACCACTCACAGCAAATGAAAATGCTCGCGTATCTTATAAATAAACTCCTGGAACAGGTTGTGCTCCGATAAAAAAAGACTCGCGATAATAAGGAAGGAGATCCCGTATAAAGCGCCCCATATATGCGCGGAATGGTTGATATTGCCGCCGCCGCGCCTGTCGAGCAGCGAGGAGATGACGAGATAAAGAATGCCAAAGATAAAACCGGGTATATACACGTGGGGCAGGATGATGAGCCCCAGCCCCTGCGTCGGCTCCATAAAAATAAAGGCGAACACCACGGCCGATACCGCGCCGGAAGCGCCGAGACTGCGATAATTGTAATTCTCCCTGTTTTTGGCATAAGTGGGTAACAGGCAAAAGAAAAGCGAGGACAGGTACATCAATAAGTACAGCCATTTCCCCTTGTCGCCAAAGGTCCAGAGAAAATCCTTTTCCACGATATTGCCAAACATCCAGAACGAATACATATTGAACCCCAGGTGCATGTAATTGGCATGTATGAACCCACAGGTAAAAAAGCGGTAATACTGCCTGTTGTGCGCAATGGCAGGCGGGTAAAAGATCAGGTCGTCGAATACCTTGTCATTATAGAACGCGGAAAAAGAAACAAGACAGGTGATAATTATGATGATCAGGGTGATGTTGAAGCTCATGCGTTGCGTTTGTTATTGATGATGGTATTTTTCGTTTCGCTGGATGGTACAGGCGCGGTATACCTGTTCCGCCAGTATAAGCCGCACCAGTTGGTGCGGAAAGGTAAGCTGCGAGAGCGACCACGTATAATTGGCTCTTTTCAGGACGCTGTCGTGCAGCCCATAGGCCCCGCCAATCAAAAAGACCAGTTGCCGGGCGCTTTCATTGGCCCGGGCCTGTATAAAAGTGGCCAGCCCGGCCGAGGACAGCTCCTTGCCCTTTTCGTCCAGCGCTACCAGCCAATCGTTCTTGCCCAGGCCGTCGAGTATCATATCGGCCTCCTTTTTTTTCAGCTCCTGCTCTCCCAGTAAACCGGCATTTTTGGGCGCCGGCAAAATGGTCCAGCCCACCGGGTAGTAATTGCCGGTCCGGCGGGTAAAATCATCCACCCCGGCTTTCACATAGGGCTCATGCGCTTTGCCAATAGCGAGAAACTGGAACTTCATGCCGGAAAATTAGTAAATAAACGCTCATTTCCTATATCGGGGTTTACCTGCCTTTACAACACGTATTGTTTTGACTAATAATCGCTTGACATCGTTCCCGGCATCGATTGCGTAAAAAAAGACCTCATGCAGCAATGATTTTAAAAAATATCTCTTTAGAATTGACATCGAATTGACGACTGGATAACCAAAACTACCGGTATTGCAATGGTGCCGGGTGCCTGGTCGAGGTTACCTGATAAATCTCGTTATATTTTATACTGCTTGATATTTTAAAGATGCCATTATGAAAAAAATCTCTCTCTTTTTTCTGCTTTTAGCCCCGATCCTGATTTTTGCCCAGACACAACCCCGCCTCTTAAAAGGAAAAGTGACAGACAACAGCAATGCGCCGCTGGCGGGAGTGAACGTCCTGGCAAAAGGTTCCAAGGCAGGTACGCAAACGGACGCTGATGGCAATTTTACCATCAATGTCCCCGGCACGACGGGCAAGGTGAGCCTGGTATTTTCGCACACCGGTTTTAAACCGGTTACGGTCAGTACCGATGGCGCCCAGCCGGTGGGCGTGCGGATGGAAAAATCGGATGTATCGCTGGAGGACGTGGTGGTAATCGGTTACCAGACCAAGAACCGCCGGGATGTGCTCGCGCCCGTTGCCTCCATTTCGGCCAAAGACCTGAAAGACGTGCCCCTCAACTCGGCCGAGCAGGCCCTGGAAGGAAGGCTGGCCGGCGTGCAGGTAACCACCTCCGAAGGTTCGCCCGACGCCAGTGTGAAAATCGTCGTACGCGGCGGTATTTCCATTACACAGGACAACTCGCCACTGTACATCGTGGATGGCATACCCATCGACAATGCGCTTCAATCGATGTCGCCACAGGATATCCAGAGCATCGACGTATTGAAAGATGCCTCCGCCACTGCTATTTACGGCTCCCGCGGAGCCAACGGGGTGGTGATCATCACTACCAAAATGGGGCATCCCGGAAAAACGGCTATTACTTACAACGGCTTTTATGGCATAAAAAACCTGACCAAAGAACTGGGGGTAATGCACCCCTATGATTTTATCCAGTTCCAGTACGAGCGCAGCCGCTGGGGCGAGTATATCAATAACCCCAACACGACGGCGGAAAACACTTTTGCCGCCGGCTGGGGAACCACCTTCGATACGCTGCAAAATTATAAGAACGTGCCGTTCGTGGACTGGCAGCATATCATGATGGGTGAGCAGGTACATACCATGACGCACAATGTGAGCATCAACGGCGGTGATGAAAAGACCACCTATAACCTGAGCATGACGCGCAACGACGACCAGGGGCTGGTGCGCAATTCCGATTATACCAGGAACCTGCTTACGTTCAGGCTCGAAACAAAAGCAACCGATGCCCTGAAAGTAGGCTTGGGTGTACGTTATACCAACCAACGGGTCACCGGTTCCGGTACTTCCGATGCCGGTTCTACCGCGTTTAACCGCCTGCGCCAGTCGGTGAAATACAAACCGGTATTATTGCCCGGCCAGGCAGTCGATGCCTACGACCCCTCTTACGCGGCAGAAACCAATTCCAGCAGCCTTGCACTGATAAACCCCCTCCAGTTGTCGGACGCCGAATACCGCAAGCGCTACACCAACGTACTCAACTTTACAGGTTTCGCGGCGTATACCATCAACCCCCATATTACCTTTCGCAGTACGGGCGGCATGAACCTTAGCATGTACACCGAAAACTTTTTTGAAGATACCATCACCCCCGATGCAAGACTGAACGGGAATGGTAAACC
>DASYCT010000342.1:0-3230 GCA_036500065.1 Chitinophagaceae bacterium
TGTCTTCATAAAAATCTCCCCATTCGTTTCGTTTCGTGCTGCGCAGGTGTACAAAATTAATATTATTGGCGAATTGTTTTACCATTTCGGGCAAATTATTATCGGGACGTACGCCAAAGGAGCCGGTGCAGAAACACAGTCCGTTGGCCGGTGAATTCACGGCTTCGAACAGGGCCTGTACGTCGGCTGCGGTACTTACGATTCTCGGCAGGCCAAGAATGGCATAGGGGGGATCATCGGGATGAATGACCATCTTTACGCCTGCTTCTTCGGCTACGGGTATGATCTCACGCAAAAAATGAATAAGGTGCTGCCGTAGTTGGGCGGCATCGATACCATCGTAGGCATCGAGCGCTGACTGGAATTGCTGCAACGTAAAGCTTTCTTCACTGCCCGGCAGGCCCGCAATAATATTGCGTTGCAGGAGCAACTTATCGTCCTGGTTCATGCTGTCGAAGCGCTCCTTTGCTCTTGCGAGGTCTTTGGAAGAATAATCTTTTTCGGCATCTTTTCTTTGCAGCAGGTAGACGTCGAAAGCGATAAAAGCGGCTTTTTCGAAGCGAAGGGCTTTGCTGCCGTCGGAAACGGTGTAGGCCAGATCGGTACGCGTCCAGTCCAGCACCGGCATAAAATTGTAGGTAACGGTTTTTATGCCAGCCGCGCCGAGGTTGCGAAGGGAAACTTTATAATTCTCCATGTATTGCTGGTAACCGGCTGCCTGTGTTTTGATGGCTTCGTGCACCGGAACGCTTTCGACCACATCCCAGGACAGGCCTGCGGCAGCTACGATTTCCTTTCGTTTCTGAATTTCTTCTTTTGTCCATACCACACCATTCGGAATATGGTGAAGAGCGGTTACTACGCCCGTGCAGCCTGCCTGGCGTATATCCGGGAGACTTACCGGGTCAGAAGGTCCAAACCAACGCATCGTTGGCTGCATCAGGAAGGTCTGCTTTACTTTTGAGGACATGTATCAATACGGATTTTAGTTATCTATATAAACCGTACACCCTCGTGTTCCAGGCGTTTATATTTTGTCTTGTCAAAAGTATAATAGAAAGCGCCTTTTTTGGAAGATTCCTTCTCTTTTTCTTTTAGTTTATTCAGTATGCCCAGCGACAATACTTTGCGTGTAAAATTGCGCTTGTCGAGCGGTGTTTCATAAATCGCTTCGTAGAGGTTTTGCAACTGGGGCAGGGTAAACTTATCGGGCAGGAGGGCGAAGCCTATGGGGTGATTGGCTACTTTCTGTTGCAGGCGTTCCCGCGCCAGTTTCACCATCTGCTTGTGATCAAAGATAAGACCCGGCACCTTGTTGAGCTCAAACCAGCGGGCATTGTGGGTTTTCATCAGTTCCTCCGTATAATCGTCAATCTTTATCAACGCGAAATAGGCAATGGAAATGACCCGTCCCCCCGGGTCACGGTTTACATGGCCGAAGCAGAATAGTTGCTCCATATAAATATCCGTGAGGCCGGTGAGCTGGTCGAGTATCCGGCCGGCAGCATTCTCCACTCCTTCGTCCTTATTGACAAAACCGCCCATCAGCGACCATTTATCTTTCTGGGGCTCAAAGCCTCTTTTGATAAACAACCCTTTCAGGTGTTTGCCATCGAAACCGAAAATGATACAGTCTACCGCTACGAGTAACCGGTCATGGTTTTTATACTGAATGATGCTCATAGTACAACAGGTGCTTTACAACAATAAGATTACCAGAACCGCACGTAAATGGCCGAAAGGATCAGCAGGGTCAGCACGATCATCACGATATGATTGGGCTGCAGCTTGAACATCGTTTTATCCAATACAAATGCTTTGGGGTTGACTTTCGGACCTGCCATGCTTACACCGATCATTACTACCATGGTAAAGAAAAACGACCATCCCATTGTAATAAGGAAAGGTATTTCCCAGGTATGTACTTCAGCGCCTTTTACTGTTTTGATGATTTCAAAAGCGGTATATAAAATGGTTTCATGCCCGAACCAATCGGCTGCATAGTTATTGAAGATAATCGATACGAGGAAGCCGGTAAGGATACCTGCGAGGGCTGCTGCGCCGGTCGTGCGTTTCCAGAACATGCCCAAAATGAACATGGCGAAAATGCCGGGGCTGATAAAGCCGGTATATTTCTGTATGAAGGTGAAACCGCCTTCTCCGCCGATACCCAGCAAATCATTCCAGGTAAGCAGTATGCCAAATATCATGGCCGCCACGATGGTCAAACGGCCTATGTTGACCAGTTTGGTTTCGTCGGCATCTTTCTTAATGTATTTTTTATAAATGTCGAGGGTAAAGATGGTAGAGATGCTATTGGCTTTGCCGGCCAGGGATGCCACAATGGCCGCGGTCAGCGCCGCTACAGATAATCCCTTAATACCGGTGGGCAGGAAGCCAAGCACGGCAGAATATGCATCATCTTTTACCTGCGACAAATGGTTGGCGTCTACTGTTTTCATGCTGGGCAGGTGGCCGTTTTTGTACAATACATAGGCAGCGATACCCGGTAGCATTACGATCACGGGCATGAATAGTTTCAGGAAGCCGGCAAAGAGGATACCGGTACGGGCTGTTTTTAAGTTAGCGCCGAGGGCACGCTGGGTAATATACTGGTTACATCCCCAATAATTCAGGTTCACGATCCACTGGCCTGCAAAATACATCATGACACCGGGCAGGATGACGTATCGCTGGATATCGTATTGGGATGAACTGGCATCAGGTTTTTTAAATATCATGTGAAAATGGTCCGGGGCATCTTTCATCATGTGTTTGAACCCGGCAAGGGCATCGTTGCCCAGGCCAAAGGTCTTGCTCACCGTTGTCAGGGCAATATAGGTGGTCACGAGACCGCCTATAATCAATACAACCACCTGTATTACGTCCGTATAACCAATTACCCGCATACCACCCAGGGTGATAATAAGGGCAAACAGGGCCAAACCGAGCATGATGGCATGGAGGTATTCGCCGCCGGCCAGGCCGTTGATGGCTTTTGCACCGAGATATAAAATGGAGGTGAGGTTGACCAGCACATATAGAAACAACCAGAATATTGTCATGATAAGGCTTACCGTCTCATTGTACCGCGTTTTGAGGAATTGCGGCATGGTATATATCTTATTCTTCAGATATATCGGCATGAACCATACTGCAATGATGATAAGTGCAATGGCGGCGATCCATTCATAGGCTGCCACGGCGATGCCCGCAAAGAATCCTTCCCC
>DASYCT010000343.1:0-4628 GCA_036500065.1 Chitinophagaceae bacterium
CATACTGGCAAACAGTGAACTGAAATGGGAACAGTCAAAAACCTATGATGCCGGTTTGGACCTCGGGTTATTGAATAACCGGCTGACCTTTCTTTTTGACTATTACAGAAGAGTGACCGATAATCTGCTGACCAGTTTAGCCTTGCCACAATCCACCGGTTTTGCCAGCACCCTAACCAACCTCGGGAGCCTGGAGAATAAAGGTTTCGAAATAGAAGTTAACCTAAGAGTATTGCCGAACAACTCCGCCTTTCAATGGAACCTGTCTTTCAACGCCTCAAAAGTTAAAAACAAAATACTTAAGCTCCCATATAACGGGGTTGAAAACAATCGTATTGGCGGTATGTATTTATGGAACGCCAAGAAAAAAACATATACCTGGCAGGGCGGTTTGCAGGAGGGTGGGAAAATGGGCGACCTGTACGCGTATAAAGAAGTCGGCGTTTATTCCACCGATGAGGAAGCGGCTTCAGCGCCAACCGACATGATCATGACGGGTGTTACGGACAGAACAAAGTTTGGCGGCGATGTCAACTGGCTGGATGCCGATGGCAATGATTCCATTGATGACAGAGATCGCGTATATGTGGGAAATACCTACCCAACCTGGACCGGTGGATTTTCAAATACTTTCAGCTACAAAAACCTCCAACTGTATGTTCGGATGGATTATGAAACCGGGCATACGATATACAATGATCTCCTGGTGGAAGCAACTTACCAGACCCATGGCAACAACGGTATTTCAACGCTGGAACTGAAGTCATGGCAAAAACCCGGTGATAAAACAGATATCCCGCAATACCTGTGGTTCGACCGGAACCGGCGCAGCATCAGCAGAGGCAATTCTATGTTCTACGAAAAGGGCGATTATCTCGCGATAAGAGAAGTTACCCTCTCGTACAGCCTTCCGGCCAAATTGCTCAAGCGCCTTAAATTAAGCAATATCCGGTTCAATGCAACCGCGAACAATCTGTACTATTTCACAAAATACCGGGGACTGAATCCCGAAAACGGCGACCAGGACAATGGAAGATATCCTGTTCCAAGAATCTTCTCATTTGGCGCGAATGTCGGCTTTTAATTTTTTTTTAATAAAAAGACAAACATGAAAAAGTCAGTTAAAATATGGATAGGGCTAATGAGCTTTTGGCTGTATTTGCCTTCGTGTACCAAAAACCTTGACCTGCAACCGGTCAGCCAGATCTCCAATGCCTCTTTCTGGAAAACCGAAAACGATGCAGTCGGCGCTTTGAATGGCATGTATGTACGGCTCAGGGATCCCGCCTCAACGAATTTTTTCCTCTGGGGCGAAGGAAGAAGCGAGGTGATGAGCGTTGGCTTTGGAGGTTCTCCGGGAAATAGCCTTTACTACGACAATACCCTGACGCCTACAAATTCGGGCCCCGACTGGATGACGATGTACACCGTGATACACGATGCCAACCTGATCCTGAAATATGTACCGCAGATTGCTTTTTCTTCCGAGGTCACCAAGAATAATATTATCGCCCAGGCATATACCATGCGCGCATTTATTTATTTCACCATGGCCAAAATATGGGGCGATCTGATCATCGTCACAGATCCGACGGAAGGATTTAATGCGGAAGCGCTGCAGAAGGAAAGATCGCCTGTTGCAGACGTATTCGCTTTCATTAAACAGGATTTAACCACTGCCGCAGGATTGTTTTCGAACAACAACTATCCTACCGGCAGAAACATGTGGTCCCTGCCGGCGCTGAATGCGCTAACTGCCGACGTATACCTGTGGACTGCCAAAAGAATGAACGGAGGTAACGCGGATTTTACCAAAGCCCTGGATGCGCTCAATACAATAGATAACAGCGACGTGCAGTTGTTGCCGGATTTTGCTTCTGTATTTGATTACACCAACAAAGGCAACAAGGAAATCCTTATGGCAGTGAGGTTTCAGGAATTGGAATCCATAGAAACAGGATATTCGTACATGTATGTAAGCTCGGGAAATCTACCAACGAATATAAGTGACAGCACCCGGCAGGCCATCGGAGCACTTAAGTATGATGCCTGGACCATCAGCAATCTCGTCAGGAATCAGTTTGAACCCGGCGACCAGCGAAAAAACGCCTCCATTATAGAAGTATATATCATCGATGGATCGGGAAACAAGACCTACTTCAATTCCGTGGTTTCCAAATTTAACGGTCTGGTAAGCGGAGGCGTAAGGCTGTTTGTGGACGACGTTATCCTTTACCGTTATGCCGATGTTCTGTTGATGAAAGCAGAAGCCAAGAACGCATTGGGCCAGGATCCTTCCGATGAAATCAATAAGGTCAGGATGAGGGCCTATGGTCCGAACTACGGTGGTCATGAATTTGTAAGCGGAACCGCAGAAGAAAATGACGCCGCGATTCTTAAAGAAAGACTGCTGGAACTGATGTTCGAGGGAAAACGCTGGTGGGATCTCGTAAGGTTCGGGAAAGCATTCGAGCTGGTTCCCTCCCTGCAAGGCCGGGCTGGTCAGGATAACCTGCTCTTATTCCCCATCCCGCTAACTGTTTTAAGTCTCGAAACAAAGGTAAAACAGAATCCGGGGTACAATTAGTGGTTCCCGGTGAGTAAACACATGACAAATGAAAAACCTGAATAAGGACTCGCGTCGCAATTTTCTTCAAACGGGCATTGTTACCGCTGCTTCGCTAATGGCGGGGGCTGATCTTTTCGGCAATGGTCCTTCCATTGACGATTTGGAAAAAATGCCGGCGGCTGAGTTATCCTGCCTGGACTATGGCAAATCATTTATCTGCAATACGGGTCAATACAATGCCGTGCGGTTGTGGATTGAAAGCCGTACCACAATTGTCGATACGAAATCAGGCAGGATCACCGAATATCTGCAATGCGGCTCATGCAAGAGTGAAGATACGTTTGCGGAAAAAAATCTCTTCTTCAAAGACAATTACAATTTTCTTCCAATATTCGGTGGTGGCCAGGTACTTGTATTTCGCAGGCATGTGGACCTGCGGGACAGTTACCGGATTATAAAACCCATGACCCAGATGTGGGGTGGAGATCCGGTTCTCCGCCGAATTAAAGCCGGAAGAGTTACAGAACTGAAAACTTTTGAAGAAATCCGGGACATCACCGCCGCCGGCATTCCGATCGTGACCCAAACAGAAATTCATAATGAAGAGACCGGCTTAAAAGCGATCCTCGAATGTCCATGCAAAACCATGAATATAAGTCATGTGAAAAAAGTGTACCAGGCAGACAACGGACCTGTTGCCTTACCGGATCTCAGTAAAAGGTATGATCCTGAAATAGCCTGCCTGAGCCTGGCATTTATCGCATTCAATACAGCTGATTTTACCGACTTCGTGATTGAAGACGCAACGCCGGTTGTTGTTGACGGCCGGGAGGCGGCAAAGGTTTACCATTATTCAAGATTGCTAACCCTGTCATCAAAAAACAGGATACTGGCGTTAGGGAAAATTTAAAAAATGAAAAAATTAAACGGACTGGCCGCGTGTTTTTGTTTGTCGCTTCTCGCGGGCGGATGCACGAATAAGATGGCCCCTGCCAAAACAGTGGGAAATGGGTTAGAACGCGTGATGACCCTTCCCCGGGGTCCGAATAATCCGAGGAACAGCGAAGGGGATTTCATCAGCTTGAAAGATGGCCGTATCCTCTTCATCTACAGCCACTATACGGGGGAATCTTATATGGATGATGCACCGGCGTTTCTCGCTGCCCGTTATTCGGACGATAAGGGACAGACCTGGTCAAAAGAAGACCAGGTGATTGTAAAGCAGGAAGGAAAGATGAATGTAATGTCCGTTTCTTTGCTCAGGTTGCAAAATGGTGAAATTGCCCTGTTCTATCTGAAGAAAGATTCCAAACAGGATTGCACGCCGCTGCTTCGTTTCTCTTCCGATGAAGGAAAGACCTGGACTGATCCAATTCCCTGTATCACGGACAGAGCAGGGTATTTCGTAGTGCATAACAACCGGCTTATCCAGTTAAAGGATGGACGGCTGCTGTTTGCTACGGCCTTTTCAAAAAAGGTCTGCAGCTATTATTCTGACGACAACGGAAGAACCTGGAAATCCAGTTCCATTATGCCCAATCCGGATGGCGTCGTTACGCAGGAGCCGGCAGTGGTGGAATTGAAAAATGGCGACATCTTTATGATCATGAGAACGGATACGACTACCCAGTATCTGTCCTATTCGAAAGACCGCGGCCAGTCCTGGAGCCCGGCCCGGTTCAGCAATATCATATCGGCAAGACAATCCCCTGCATCCATAACAAGAATTCCTTCCACTGGCGACCTGCTGCTGACATGGAATGACAATAATTCCGATTCGTTCAAATTGAAAGCAAAGCGAACCCCACTGAATATAGCCATATCAAAAGACGAAGGAAAAACCTGGACAGAAGAGAAAACCGTGGAAAATAACCCCAGGGGATCATTTTGCTATACGGCCATTCATTTTGTTGATCGAGATGTTTTGCTGGCCTATTTTGACTGGGCAACCACGCAAATTACGATCACCAAATTAAGTCTTGACTGGCTTTATAATGTTCACAGGTAAATAAAAGATCATGAAACCATTGGGCATTTGTTTTTTGATCCTGTCGCTGGG
>DASYCT010000344.1:0-3042 GCA_036500065.1 Chitinophagaceae bacterium
AACTATCTTTGATACCCTTATGCAAGCCTGCCTTGACCGAAAACCTTCAAATAAACCAGCTCGCCGATCATCTCTTCCGTCACGAAGCAGGTAAGATGGTAGCCGTATTGACCCGGCTTTTTGGTGCCGGTAACCTCGATCTCGCAGAAGACACCGTGCAGGATGCGTTGATAGAAGCCCTCAGCCACTGGAAATACGAGGGAGTGCCCGCCAACCCTTCCGCCTGGCTTTTCCGGGTGGCGAAAAATAAGGCGCTCAATCATATCAACCGCGGAAAATACCAAAGACAATACGCCTCGGACGTCGCCCATTACCTGCAATCCGAATGGACGGCGGAGCCGGCCCTTGATCATCTTTTTTCTGAACAGGAAATCCTCGACGACCAGTTGAGAATGCTTTTTACCTGCTGCCACCCCGCTATCTCGCCCGACTCGCAGGTGGCGCTTGCCCTCAAAACACTTTGCGGCTTCAGCATTCCCGAAATTGCAAAAGCATTTCTTACCACCGAAGAAAACATCCACAAACGCCTCGTGCGGGCAAGACAAAAAATCCGCGACGACCAGTTGCCTTTTGAAGTTCCCCCCGTCCGCGAACTGGAAGAAAGAATCAGCGCCGTACTCGAAACCGTCTATCTCCTGTTTAATGAAGGCTACAGCGCTTCCACGGGAAATGATTTGATCCGCTACGAGCTTTGCGAAGAAGCCATCCGCCTTGCCGCGATCATGGAAGAACATCCCGCTATTCAAAACAAACCGGCCATTTATTCCCTGCTCGCATTGATGCAGTTGAACGCCTCCCGGTTTAAAGCAAGACAGGACTCCGAAGGAAACCTGCTCACCCTCGCCGAACAAGACCGTTCCTTATGGGACCAGGCCCTGGTACAAAAAGGGATGATAAACCTCGGTAAATCCAGCTTCGGGGATCATATTTCCGCTTACCATATACTGGCGACGATTTCGGCCTGCCACTGCACAGCCCCCGGCTTTGAATCGACCGACTGGAAAACCATCCTTTCGCTCTACGACCACCTGCTGCAAATTGACAACTCTCCCCTCGTTTTATTAAACCGGGCCATTGCCCTTTCACAACTAAGCGGGCCGGAAAAAGCCCTCGATGAACTACAACGCATAAAAAACGACCCCTCTCTCCGGGCATACCATTTACTCTATTCAACGGAAGCCGAATTTTATATCCGGCTAAGCCGGTTCAATGAAGCCGTGCACTGCCTTGAAAAAGCCATAACACTTTCCTCCCTGGAACCCGAAAAACTATTGCTCCAAAAAAAATTAAATTCCTGTAAAGAAAAAATAATTTGAGCCCCATGTCCCTTTTTTATCCGCCCGTTTGTCGTTATGCAAAGCATTCATTTTATTAACTTAAAAAAACAAATGGTATGAAAGAGTTTATGTTGTTCATCCGCCAGGAACCCAATCACGTGGAGGCAATGTCACCCGAACAGAAACAGGAGTTCCTGCTTAAAGTACAGGCCTATATCGGCAACCTGATGAAAGAAGGAAAACTCAAAAGCGCCCAGCCGCTGGTATCACAGGGCAAAATGATTTCCGGCCACAAAGGCTCCTTTAAAGACGGCCCCTTTAATGAATCCAAGGAACTGATCGTCGGCTATTACCACGTCGTTGCCAGCGATCTCGACGAAGCCATTGCCATTGCAAAAGGCAATCCCGAATTAGAATACACCAAAACCGCCCGCATAGAAGTGCGTCCCATAAAGATGATAGAAGAAAGCATAGGCTTTACCTATCCCAAAGGTTAACCGGCTCCGGGGGGAATATGCGATCTGCTATTAAAATCGTATTTTCCCCCCATGAGTTTTAGCGACCAGCAGAATGCTTCCCGCAACAACGAGCCGGACAAACCCTCCCGGAAAAAACCCATGTTCCCGGTCAACGACCAGTTGCGGGCCTATTTAAAGGATCACGGCCGCGAAGTAAAACTGCCGGTAGCCTACCGCGACCTCCTGAATTATACCTATTCCGTGCCCATCCTCGACAAACATGGCAAGGATACACTTTGGGAAAGAGTGACCTACGACATGCGTGAATGGAATTTCATCCGTGAAGGCCTGGTAAAGATTTATGCCATTTTAAAAACAGAAGGCGATCTCACCTTCTCCAAGCACCTCGACGTGGCCCGCATCGACTACTGCACTTTTGGCAACTCCCATCCCTTTCGTATTCGCATCGTAAACAAGTTCAACGACAATTACGATCACTACTATATCAAGATAGCCGATGCCTCCCGCGTATATGGATTGGAGCTGGAACATATCCTATCGCCCAACCGCATTACTTTTTTTACGCACAACAATACGCTGGTGGAAGAACATATTCCCGGCGTCCCCGGCGATCTGTTCATTAAAAACTATCTCGACGCACCCGACACCAATAAGATCCGTCTCGCCAAGGAATTTGTAAAGTTCAACGAACGCTGCTTTGTACGCCTGCTCGGCGATATGCGCAGCTATAATTTCGTGGTGGATATTACCCCCGACATCGAAGACTTTCAGTACCGCATCCGCGCCATCGATTTCGACCAGCAGTCCTACGAAGGCAGGAAGAATTTATACTTCCCCCAGTTCTTTAAAGAAAATGTCGCCTTCGTGGAACTTTCACTCAAACACCTCAACAAGGATTCCATCGAACAATACCAGACCGAAGAAAGAACGCTGATGGCCTTTCGTCTCGCCTCGGCCCGCTATCGGATCAAAACATTACTGGACATCATGTCGAAAGACACCATTTCTACCCCCGAGAAAAGAGACCAGCTCAAAAACCAGCTCAACGATTATTATGGCAACGACCCGGCATTCAAAAAATGCAACTCGATGGGCCAGCTTGTCAAAACCAACCTCAAGCAAACCCTCCGCAAAAACCTGCTCCTGATCCCGAAAATCCAAAGCCGGTTTGAGGATTAAAACGATTGTTAGTATTTTTAAATATTGAGTTTTGTCACAAATAAACTAATGGTATCTTCGCCGCGCCCAAACGCGTTGCTTGCTTTTTTGGGAACTAAATTTAAAAA
>DASYCT010000345.1:0-6096 GCA_036500065.1 Chitinophagaceae bacterium
CTTTGGCGGCGGAGAGGCGGTAAATATCACCGTGTCCAATTGCCTTATTTATGAAACCTACGGCTGCCCGATAAAGATGCGTTGCGGACCGGGAATGCGTTTTGAGAATATCTCCTTCTCCAATATCGTCATGCGGGACGTGACCGGTCCCATATCCATTGGCAGTGGACCGCAACGGCCTCATCCCGGCATAACGCCGCCCAATGAGCCCGGCATCGTACGCAATATCTCTTTCAGCGGCATTCATGCCACGGTGGTAAAGCCTGTCCAGTTGCGGGACACTGAATTTACCAGCAATTATAACCCCGGAGAGGAATTTTCCTGCATTACGCTCAATGGAGTCGATGAAGCGATCCTGGAAAATATATCGTTCAATGACGTGCATGTCCATTTCCCGGGCGGCGGCACGGCGGAGCAGGCAGCCGTGCGCGATGTGCCAAAAGTGGCCGGGGAATACTACCAGATAGGCGTGCCCCCGGCGTATGGGCTGTATGCGCGCAATGTGAAGGGAATCACGCTGAACAACGTACGCTTTTCGCTGGCGGATAATGACCTGCGGCCGGCAATAGTATTTGACCATGTGGAAGACGGGGCCGTTAACGGGCTAAGCGTACAGGGAAGCAAAGAAGCCGGGTCGGCGCTGCGGTTGATTGAAAGCAGCGATATATTGTTGAGCGCTTCCCGGGTAACAAGACCCGCGGCAGTTTTCCTGCAGGTGGAAGGCGGTGGCAGCAGGAATATTAAAATCGATGGCGGCGACTGGTCAAAAGCCGGAACACCGGTAGCTTATAAAGCAGGAGCAGATGCAAAAGAAGTGAGGATACGTGAATAGACGCTTACAGGTCCAGCCACATGCGGGCCCGGGCAATGGCTTTATCGGACTGGCGGGAACCGCTATCGGTATTGACGATTTCGTCGGGCACCAGCTTGCCTTCGCATACCCTGCCGGTGCGGTCGGCTTCCAGGCAAACGGTGAGCACCAGCATCGATTTGTCGGAGAGCATATAAGTGCTGTTCGCCGTGGTGAGCCCGGCAGTGGGCTGGCCGTAAAATGAAACCTGGTCTTTTCCTTTGAAGGCGAGGGCGACAATCTCCCCCGAGCTGCAGGTGCGCGGACCTACCAGGACCGCGATGCGGGCGCTGTCCGTTTTTCTTTTATAGACTTTGGTGCAGCGGCAGCGGATGTACTTGCCGTGCATGGCGGCGCCATCGCTGTAGCTAATGGGAACCCTTTCAGAATTGGATACAAAATAGCCGCAGGTGCCATCGCCCAGCAGGGGACCGATACCTGCGAGCATGGGCCAGCAGTTGCCGCCGCTGTTTTTGCGGAGGTCGACGATCCATTTACGCGCGCCCTTGCCATCCAGCCGGGCGATAAGCCCCTGCAGGCTATCGGCTATGGCGGTACAAATCAATGAATCGGTGGTGCCTACCCAGGGCACGGTGATATAAGCGATGCCGTCGTCGAGCAGCCGCCCTTCTATTTCACCTACCAGGTCTTTAAGAGAAGGCTTTTCTTTAAGAGATGCGGTATCATAGTTATATACGGCGGCACGTTGGGGTTGCATGATAAAACTATGGCTTTCCTGCAACTGGTCGAAGCACCAGTTGATCGTTTGATAAGCTTCATCGCAACCGCCGGAAGCGCAAAGCCTTGCTTTTGCACCGGCAACCAGGGAATCCCAGTCCACCCCCCTTTTTTTGTAGTAATGCTTTTGCATCAGGTCGAGGGCCTCGTCCAGCAGGTGCATCGCCCGGAGCTGGCAGGGTGATTTACTGGTGTCTTCGGGCAGGGGGTGGCCATACAGGGTGACCATGCATAGAAACAGGAGCGCCGTAATAAGGGTGAACTTTCCCGGATGCATCAATAAATGGTTTAGTGCCGTGTAAAGGAAATGCCTGTTGACAGGATAAGATGCGGGGGCGGCTGATTTCCATACACGGAAGGAAAGGGTCTATAAAAGAATATCTTGTATAAAAAAAGAGGCAGCCTGGGCCGCCTCTTTTATAAAGATCCTGTACGCTCGTCAATTATTTGGAAGCCAGCACGGTGATGGTTTTAATATCGGGCGGCGCGGCCAGCAGTTCGGCGGCATTGGCCATCAGCGCGGCGGCGATGGGGCCGTTTAAATGCGCCTGGCGACCCGGTTCGCCGGGAAAGGTATCGAAGATGCCAAACGTATTGCTGTTGATCTGAAAAGCGTACCAGGTGGCGGTTTCCGGTTCGGCCTGGGCCAGCGCCAGCGCGCTTTTGAGGAAATCGGCTACAGCGGTTTCCTTTCCGGCTTTGGCCGTTACCTGTGCGAGCAATCCTACATTTTTTTGCATGATATTGTTTGTTTTAACGTGAGGTTTCCTACCACAACAAAAACACTTAAATTTGGTTGGGTGCACTTGTACAAATAACTACCATGCCAGTTTTTCACCGCGGCTACTTTATCCTTACTGTTTTACTCTTTACCACCGAGGTTTTGATAGGTGTTTATATGCACGATGCTGTTATCCGGCCCTATGGCGGCGATTTTTTGGTAGTAATACTGCTTTATTGCCTGGTAAAAAGTTTTTGGAACCTGCCGGTAGGGATCACGGCGGTGACGGTGTTGCTGTTTGCTTATCTTGTTGAAGGATTGCAATACATCCATTTCATCAATATACTTGGGCTGGAAAAATCGGCCGTGGCCCGGGTCATCATGGGGACTTCCTTTGCCTGGACCGACATGCTGATGTACACGCTTGGGATCGGTTTAGTTCTTTTAACGGAAACATTTCTTCATCATAAAAATACCTTGCCATGAATACACGCCGCGATTTCCTGCAAAAAATCGGCCTTTCGGCCCTTGCTCTAAGTTTATCCCGTACCGGTATTGCCGGTGATGCTGCTTTTGAAGAGCGGCCTTATGACGGCCCCGTGCTCCGGGTAGCCATTATGGGACTTGGCAGCTATGGCACGCGGGTAGCGGAAGCGATGAAAGACTGTAAGAAAGCGAAGCTCGTGGGGGTTATCAGCGGTACACCGTCGAAGATCCAGGCATGGCAGGATAAATACGGTATCCCGGCAAAGAATTGTTATAACTATGAGAATTTCGACGCGATTAAAAACAACCCGGATATTGATGCCGTGTATGTGATCACCCCCAACGCGTTGCATCATGACCAGGTGATACGGGTGGCCAGGACCGGCAAACATGCGATCTGCGAAAAGCCGATGGCCGTGAACGCCCGCGAAGGGCAGGAGATGGTCGACGCCTGTAAAAAGGCGAACGTAAAACTGCTGGTTGGCTACCGGATGCATTTCGAACCAAAGACGCTGGAGATTATCCGCATGCGTAAGGATGGGGAACTTGGAAAGATCCTGTTCTTCCAGGGGTTGACGGGGTTCAGCATCGGCGATCCCAGCCAGTGGAGGCTGAATAAACAACTGGCGGGTGGCGGCTCGATGATGGACATTGGTATTTATTCTGTTAATGGTGCGCGTTATATGGTGGGTGAAGAGCCGGTATGGGTGACGGCCGAAGAAACCAAAACCGATACCGTAAAATTCAAGGAAGGTGTAGACGAGACCATCCAGTTCCAACTGGGCTTTCCCAGCGGAGCCGTGGCCTCCTGCCTGTCGACGTATAAGATGAACAACCTGGACCGCTTTTTCCTGAACGGTGAAAAGGGGTTTGCCGAGTTGCAGCCTTCTACCGGCTATGGGCCCATACAGGGACGCACGAATAAGGGAGAACTGACACAACCCCACGTGACGCACCAGACGGTGCAGATGGAAGAAATGTCGGCCATCCTGCTGCAAGGCAAGCAGCCACCCATACCAATAGACGGGGAAGAAGCGGTAAGGGATTTGAAAATCATAGATGCCATTTACCTGGCGGTGAAGACCGGGAAAAAGGTGTCGCTGGCGTAGCCGGGGGCTGGTAGTTCGCATTTACCCCGGTTAAGGTGGATTTCGACGGCTATGAGGCCAACTCATCAAAAATAAAAATAATTCGTTTTAGAAAAATGCGCAGGTAATAGGGAGTTACCCGGGAATTACCCGGGAGTTACTACCTTCTATCTACGGAATAAGGGTTCACCGTTTGCCAATCCGGGGGCCCTATTCTCTTGGGATTGGGAGGATGCTGTGAGTGGCGGCTGGCCAGGAGCTTCAACAAAAAACTATAATGGGTAAGCGATTTAGAAAAAAGTTGCACTTTTTTCCAGGATTTTTTTTTGGTAACTTACTATAAAATTTCTCCTGTGGCAAAGCAAGCCGGTCCGATTATTTTGAGGCGCACTATTGGCAATCTCATTTTCTACATAAGGGAAGGGGTAGCCTTGTTGCGCATGAAACCAGGGCTGACCCGCAAACAGATGATGAACAGCAAACGCTTCCGGCGGACGATGGAATCAGCGGGGCGTATGAGACGAGGGTCGAAGATTGCGTCCAGGATCTATGGCGCTTTGCCGGAGGGCTGGAAGGATTTCTGTATGTACCGGGTAATGGTAGGCGAGGCGGTCAGGATGGTAAAAGCGGGGAAGACCGACGAGGAGGCCTATAGTATATTGCGGGAACGATACCTGGCGGAATTTGAACCGGGGTACAGGGAAGAACAAGAGTTTGTACATGCCGGCCTGGTAATACCTCAAAGCACTGGTATTCAGCAGGGATATAAAATACAAAAGCATCCGCTGAAAAGCATGCCGGCGTACCCGTTGAAAAGCATACCGGAGCTGCGGCCTGTCGTCAAAAACAGGCATAGCAAGCCGTACAGAAAGAAACTGTATTACGAGGTGATGGATGGATAAGCGGATTATTCGGTTCTCAAACTTTTTACAGGATTGGACAGGGCGGCTTTAACGGATTCATAGCCGACGGTAAGCAGGGCAATGGCAATGGAAAGAATTCCCGACAATGCGAATACCCACCACTGTATCTGTATGCGGTAACTATAATCCCTCAGCCAGTTGGTCATGGCCCATAGTGCGACAGGCGATGCAATGAGGATTGCCAATGCCACGAGTTTCACGAAATCCAGCGAAAGCAACAGGGTGATATTGGTAACCGATGCGCCCAATACTTTTCTCACGCCGATTTCTTTTATCCTGTTCTGCGCCGTATAGGCGGCAAGGCCAAAAAGCCCGAGACAGGAAATAAAAATGGTCAGCCCGGCAAACAATGCGGCTAATTTTCCTACCAACTGCTCAAACGCGAATTTTTTGGCATACTCCACGTCGGTGAACGTATACTCGAATGGGTAAGCAGGATTGTATTGTTTGAAGGTTTTTTCCATTCCGGCGATAGTCTCCGCGGTCGAACGATGGCCGTTGAGCCGCACCAGGATAACCCCCATCCACTCTTTGGGTCCTTTGATGATCATGGGGCGGATCGGCTGGTAAGGTGATTCCTGGATATAATCCTTCACCACGCCTATTACATGCCAACTTGTGGGAGGGTCATAAATGGACTGGCCAACCGGGTTCCGGAATTTCATCATCCGAAGGGCGGATTCGTTGATAAGACAGGCGGTAGAATCGGAAGAATATTTTTGTATGTCAATATCCCTTCCCGTTAGCAATTGCATGCCGGCAGTTTTTACCAAATTGCCTTCTTCCGAGTATCGGTTCACCTGTATTTTGGTGTTGGGGTCCTGTCCTTGCCAGTTCAGGCTGTTGCCCGAACTCCAGTTTTCCGTCAGGGGCGCCTGCGCGAGGGTCACCGATGTCGCTGTGCCTGAATTCAGCAAATCATTTTTGATGACCCCGAAATTTTTTCTTAAACCATCGTCGTAGATAAAAATATGCACCAGGTGATCCCGGTCATACCCTGTTTTTCTATCCTGTGCGTATTTTACTTGTTGCGTTATGATAATCGTGCAGATGATAAGTGCGATGGCAATGCTGAACTGCGCTACGACCAGCAATTTTCGCGGAGTTATCATCGCCTTTGTTTTGTTAAGGGCCCCTTTTAATACGGCGACCGGTTTAAATGCGGATAAAACAAAGGCGGGGTAGCTGCCGGCGAGAATGCCGGTGAGCAGGATGAATGCGATGGAATAAAGCCAGGAATAAACATTGTCGTAGTGGATTTCCAGTTGCTTTTCCGTGATAAAATTAAAA
>DASYCT010000346.1:0-7633 GCA_036500065.1 Chitinophagaceae bacterium
GCGGAAGTAAAATCGGACCCTGTGACGGTGACCGTTCATCCCGACACGCCGGCCTACCTGCGCGTGTTGCCCACCGTGGTGATACAAAAGGATTTCGGCGGTGTCAATATCACTGCGTTAAATAAGGCGAAGGACAATATCGGCGTTATCGTTATTACACCCGACAAGACCAATACCTTCCAGGTCATTGCACAGAACTATACCAACAGCGATTCCATTTCGATGAGTTTAAGAGGATACGACACCATACCCAGGAAGTTCGGCGTGTATATTACCGACCAGTGGAACAATATATCGGATACTGTCTATGCTACCATTACTCCCATTTACGAAACGGCCATGAATAAAGCGTTGTTTCAACCCTACACCTTGCCGACCGATGCGCCGACCGGTTTTGGATGGGTCATCAACGATCTATGGGATAATAATACCGGCTCGCCCGGTTATCATACCACGCAGCCCATACAGCCGCTGGTATGGCCGGCCGTTATTACGTTCGATATGGGGCAGGCGGCCAAGCTAAGCCGTTATACGATATGGGACAGGGGCATCGATGGCAGCGGTAACTTTCTCTGGCAGGCGGGCGCCCCGCAGACATGGGTATTATGGGGCAGGACGAGCACGCCGGTGGATGAGACCATGCCGGACGGTGATCACCTGCCACCCGTGGGGAGCACGACGCCGGGCGGCTGGGTAAACCTGGGTGTTTTTCTATTGCCGGCCAAGCCTTCCGGTCTGCCCAACCCACAATACAGCAATGCCGACCTGGCATTCTGGAATGCGGGGTTTAGTTTTAATTTTTCACTGGCATTGCCCAAGGTGCGCTATATCCGGTTTGAATGCATCCATAATATATCGTTTACGGACACTTTTTTCAATATAGAAGAACTGTCTTTCTGGGGTGATTCAAGATAAACTTATTAAAAAATGAAAATGAAAAATTATTATATAAGTATCCTGGCTTTGCTGGCCATCCTCGTGCAGGTACCGGGTTGCAGCAAGAAGCCTACCGATTACAAATCTTTTCTCAACGGGCAGGAGATTGTTTACCCGGGTGTGGTATCCATCTTCGCCGTATATGCCGGCAACGGGCGCCTGATGCTGGCCTGGCATCCCAGTTCCGACCCGAGCATCAGCAAATACACCGTGTACTGGAACAACAAAGCCGATTCCGTCGTGTTGAATGCGGGTTCGCACAATCCCGCGGACACGATCAAGTGTATTATCAGCAACCTCGCGGAATACGACTATACTTTTTTTATTTATTCGTATGATGCCAAAGGCAACGTATCGGTGCCAACGGAAATCGATAATGCGCATGTGTACGGACCGGTATACCAGGCAGGGCTTCATAACCGGCCGGTCAATACAGGTATTCCCGCCGTGGTAAACCCGGACGGATCGCTGACCGTCAGTTTCCTCGCCTCCATCGATTCGATCAATATCACTACCCGTATCAGTTATACCAATACAAGCGGCGTCCCGGTGCAGGCCAATCTTTCACCGGACAGCAGCGCTATTACCCTGCCGGCCTATAAAACCGGTACCCAGTTGCTGTACCAGTCTTCTTTTGTCCCCAGGCGATTGACCCTTGATACTTTTTATACGCTTAAACCCGATACCATACCAGCAGCTTATAGCCTGGTTATATGTGATAAGTCATTGTTCCGTGCCGTAAACCTCCCCCATGATATGCAGCCTTACGATCCCGGCAGCACCTACCTCTCACGGCTTTGGGATGGCAATATGCAGCCAAGAGATTATCCCAACGTATTCCACAGCGATGGAGCGAATGCGCTGCCGCAAAGTGTTACATTCGATATGGGAAAAGTATATACCAGCCTGAGCAGGGCAGAAGAAACGGGCAGGACCTGTTGCCATAACCCGGTCGATTTTGAAATATGGACGATCGCCGATACCACCGGGGCTATCAGCCAGCTTGCACCGAATAACAGTGGATGGAAGGCCGACGTACAGGCCAAAGGCTGGACGCTGCTAAAAGAAACGATCAGGACCGATGACGGTGTGGCCCCGCTGGATATAGACCTGGGGAGCAACCCGCCTCCTGCACGGTTTATCATCATACGGGTATTACAAACGGCCACAGGACAGAATTATGTAAACATGAGCCAGGTTACCTTCTGGAACAAACAGTAATCTTATTTACAGGTTATGATAAAGAAAGGATTTTCGTTTATTCTTTGCGGATGCTGGGCGGCAGCTGTTGCACAGCAGGCGCCTCTTTGCCTCCGCTATGATCAGCCGGCAGTCGTATGGGAAGAAAGCCTGCCACTGGGCAACGGTCGGCTGGGCATGATGCCCGACGGGGGAGTGATGAAGGATAGGATCGTATTAAATGATATTACACTCTGGTCGGGTTCACCACAGGACGCCAATAACTATGAAGCCTGGAAAAGCCTGCCGGAAATCCGTTCCCTGTTGCTACAGGGAAAAAACGACGAAGCCCAGGTCCTGGTGGATAAATCATTTATCTGTAAGGGCCCGGGATCGGGGGGAACCCGCTGGGGTTGTTTTCAAATACTGGGCAACCTGGATATGCAGTTTCATTATCCCGGCAACGATTCAGTGGCAAGGTTCACGCATTACGAGCGATCGCTGTCGCTTGACAGCGCCATTGCTGGTTGTTCGTATGAAGTGGGCGGCGTTCATTATAAGCGAACCTATTTCACGAGTTTCGATGATGATGTATCCATTATCCGGATCACAGCAGATAAACCGGGGCAACTAAATTGCAGCATCTCGATGAACCGCCCGGAAAGAGCTGCCGTATCCACTGATGGTCGTGAACTGCAACTACAGGGACAGCTGGACAATGGCACCGATGGCAAGGGCATGCAATTCCTCGCGAGGGTAAGGGCGCAGCTGACCGGTGGCAGGCTTGCTGCCAGCGGGCAATCACTCGACATACACGATGCCACGGAAATAGTGCTGTATGTTTCGGCCGCCACTGACTGGAAAAATCCTTCCTTCCGTCAAAAAACACTTCGCACGCTGGAAGTCGCTATGCAAAAACCGTATGCACAGGAAAGAAAGGAGCATATAGCCCGTTTCCGGAAATTATTCGGGCGGCTGCAATTGCAGATAGGAACACCGGAAGCGGATACCCTGACCACGATAGAACGCCTGCTGCGTTTCCACAAAGCCCCTTTGAGTGATAATACACTGCCGGCGCTGTTTTTCCAGTTTGGCCGTTACTTAAGCATCAGCAGTACCCGGGTGGGGCTGTTGCCGCCCAACCTGCAAGGGCTTTGGGCCAACCAGCTTCATACACCCTGGAACGGTGATTATCACCTGGACATCAACGTGCAAATGAACCATTGGCCGGTGGAAGTGGGTAATCTTTCGGAACTGGACCTGCCGCTGGCCGAACTGGTAAAAAGCCTCGTGCCCAATGGTGAGAAGACAGCCAAAGCCTATTATAACGCCGATGGATGGATAGCCCATGTGATCACCAATATCTGGGGATGGACGGAGCCGGGCGAATCGGCATCATGGGGTGTTACCAAATCAGGAGCGGGCTGGCTTTGCAACAACCTTTGGCAGCATTATGCATTTACCAACGACACCGCTTATTTAAAAGATATTTACCCGGTGCTGATGGGCGCTGCCCGGTTTTATAACAGCATGTTGATAAAGGACCCTAAAACGGGTTGGATGGTAACCGCGCCTTCTTCTTCGCCGGAGAATTGGTTTTACCTGCCCAATGGCCATTCCGCCAGTATCTGCATGGGTCCCACCATCGAGAACCAGATCATCCGGGAATTATTCAGCAATGTGATTGAGGCCTCGCGGCTTCTTCACAAAGATGCTGCCCTGCGCGGGACACTCGGGGCCAGTCTTGCCCAACTGCCTCCCCCGGGACAGATTGCAAAAGACGGAAGGCTGATGGAATGGATGGAGGACTATAAGGAAACAGATGTGCATCACCGGCATATATCACATTTATATGGATTGTATCCTGCCAACCTTATTACGCCGGAGTCCACGCCGGAGTTGGCGGAAGCCTGTAAGAAGACACTGGAAGCGAGGGGAGATGATGGCCCGGGTTGGAGCATTGCCTATAAATTATTGTTTTGGGCAAGGCTGCACGATGGTAACAGGGCATGGCGATTATTGACGCAATTACTGACACCGACCCTGCGCACGGATATAAATTATGGTGCGGGTGGCGGCGTGTATCCAAGCCTGCTGGCTGCGGGGCCACCTTTCCAAATCGATGGCAATTTTGGCGGAGCGGCGGGCATCGCTGAGATGCTGCTGCAAAGCCATGCGGGATTTATTGAATTGCTGCCGGCCATACCGGATCATTGGAAGGCGTCGGGATGGGTTAAAGGACTTAAGGCCCGCGGGAACTTTACCGTGGACATAACATGGAAAAACGGCAAAGTAACGCATTACCGTATCGCTTCCGATCAGCCGCGCAGGGTTAAAATAAAAGTAAATGGTGAGCTAAAAGAAATCATCTCGCAAAACCTCTATGATACAAAAAATATCCATTACCGACGCCCGCTATCCCCTGCACAAAGGGGCGGGAAGTGACGCCATACACCGCGATCCTGTGTATTCGTATGCCGTGACCCGGCTTCAGGATGACAGCGGGCTTACCGGGACCGGCTTTGCTTTTACACTGGGAGAAGGAAATGACATGGTGTGCAATGCCGCCCGGTTTTATGCAGAAAAACTCAAAGGAAAAGACATAGAGGAATTAATGGCCGGTTTTGGCAATACCTTTAACCTGTTGTCCAACGAGCAGCAGTTTCGCTGGCTCGGGCCGCACAAAGGAGTGGTCCATCTCGGCCTGGCTTCCGTGACAAATGCCTGTTTTGATCTCTGGGCAAAGAAAAGAGGGGTGCCGCTCTGGAAATTGTTGATCGATCTTTCACCGGAAGAAATCGTACGGACCCTGGATCTTTCTTACCTGGAAGATGAACTGACAAAAGAGGAGGCATTGGCCTTATTGAAACAGGTTTCGGTGGGTAAGACAGAGCGGGAGAAAATACTGGCAACAGGTTACCCGGGTTACGACACCTCTATCGGCTGGTTTAATTATCCCGACAAACAGGTTCGTGAAAATACCATTAAGGCAGTCAGCGAAGGCTTTACCGCCATGAAGCTGAAAGTAGGGTCGGCAGATCCCGAAAGGGACATCCGCCGTGCCAACATCGTGCGCGAGGCCGCGGGGGATGGGATACGGGTAATGCTGGATGCCAACCAGCAATGGACACTCCCCCAGGCTTTCCAGGTATGCAGGCAATTGCAGGGCATGAACCCCTATTGGATCGAAGAGCCCACACATCCCGATGATGTGCTGGCCCATAAGACGTTGGCACGGGCCATCGCTCCTACCAAACTGGCGTTGGGAGAACATGTACCCAACCGCATCGTATTCAAGAATTACCTGCAAACCGGTTGCGCCGGGTTCATACAGGTAGATGCGGTGAGGGTAGGAGGTGTGAGCGAGTTTATTACGGTAAGTCTTTTATGTCGTAAATACGGCATACCGGTGGTTCCGCATGTGGGAGATATGGGACAGTTGCACCAGCACCTGGTATTGTTTAATCATATCAGCCTGGGTCATGAGGCGTTGTTCCTGGAACATATCCCACACCTGCAACCGCATTTTGTTCACCCGGTGCATATTGAAAACGGGGTATATCGCACGCCCCGGGAGCCGGGCAGCAGTTGCGATCTTAAATAATAACAAGCCCTTACATGATAAAGACACCCGATAGTATCATCTGCGTTCTGTATATCCTCGGCATTGTTGCCGTAGGCTTATGGACCGGGCTGAAAAAGAAAAAGACGGAGGCTTCTTCCAGCGATTATTTCCTGGCGGGCAAAACGTTGAAATGGCCGATGATAGGACTGGCGCTTTTCGCTACCAATATCTCCTGCCTTCACCTGGTAAGTCTTGCCCAGAGTGGTTTCGATACAGGACTACTAAGCGGTAATTTCGAGTGGATGGCGGCTTTTACGCTGGTGCTGCTGGCGCTGTTCTTCGCTCCCTTCTATATTCGCAGCGGCGTGAGCACCCTGCCCGATTTTTTGGAACGAAGGTACAATCGCGCCTGCCGTGACTGGCTTACGTTTGTGTCCATCCTGTCGGCTATTCTTATCCATATCGCTTTTTCGCTGCTTGCAGGAGGTATCGTGCTGAAAACGCTTTTTGGTATAAATATGTACAGCAGCGTGATCGTGATAGCCGCCATCACAGCTGTATATACCATCATCGGCGGACTGAGGGCCGTGGTCATCACCGAGAGTATCCAGACCATTGTGCTGGTAGCCGGCGCCGTTGTGATCACCATTGCCTGTTTTGGTAAAATGGGCGGCTGGCATAATATGGTGGCTACCCTGCAGGAAACAGGACACCCGGAAAAGCTCGTCATGTTGCGTCCTCATGCTGATGGCAGCGGGCTTCCCTGGTATTCCGTATTCCTGGGTTACCCGGTCCTCGGCATCTGGTACTGGTGTGCCGACCAGACCATCGTGCAGCGCATACTGGGAGCAAAAGATGAAAACAATGCCCGGGTAGGACCGTTGTTTTGTGGCTTTATAAAGATATTACCGGTATTCATTTTTATCGTACCGGGCCTGTTTGCCTTCACCCTCGCGCAGAAAGGCCTGCTCAATATACACTCCCTGCAAACCACCGATGCGGCAGGCCATACGATCACCAACAGCAAGAGCATCTATACCCTGATGATTACGCAACTGGTGCCTACCGGCCTGGTGGGTATTATCGTGGCTGCACTGCTTTCGGGGCTGATGAGCCAGGTATCGGGAGCGCTCAATTCCATCTCTACGCTCGTGAGTTTTGATCTCTACCGGCGTTTCCGGCCGGGCGCCAATGAAAAACAGCTGGTCCGGGTGGGGCGTATAGCCGCCGGCGTGGCACTGGCCTGTTCTATTCCCCTCCTGCCGCTGTTGAACAGCTACGGAAGTATTTTCACCGGCATAAACGAGATCATTACCCATATAGCGCCTCCTATCACCTGCGTGTTTGTGCTCGGCGTATTCTGGAAAAAAGCATCCGCCAAAGCTGCACAATATACCCTGCTGCTGGGTTCGACACTTGGCGCGCTGGTATATGCGATTAATAAGGTATATCCACAAATGCCCATGGCGGCCATTCCTTTTTTGATGATAGCGTTTTATCTTTTTGTGATCTGCCTGTTGATGCAGGTGGTCTTGTCTTATATATACCCGGTAAGGCATACGGCGGAAAGCGCCGTGCTGTACTGGAAATCTCCCCTCGAACCCCTGCGGTACAAGGGTTGGAAGGGATTGGGGAATTATAAATTATTATCCGTTGTCTTACTGGCGGTCATGGCAACGTTGTATTGGATATTCAACTAATAAATAAATAGTAAACGGAATAAATCAGAATCATGCGACTATTAGAAGAAAAAGTGATCTTTCTTACAGGTGGTTCCAAGGGCATTGGCCTTGAATGCGCCAAAAAGTATGTAGAAGAAGGAGCGCGGGTACTGGTGGTGGCAAACGATGCGCCATCTATCGCCGAATCCATCCTGGCATTGGGTGAACGATCCACCGGTATTTTATGCGATGTGTCGAAGCCGGCGGATGTGGAAGAAGCTATCCGGCAAAC
>DASYCT010000347.1:0-2835 GCA_036500065.1 Chitinophagaceae bacterium
AAACCAAATGTCTTGTAAGTACCATAGCCGTCTTTTTCGTAGGTGAGATCGTAGGTGCCGGGGCTGATGCTATCGATTTCAAAACGCCCGTGAATATCGGTGTACGCGGTTTTGACGGGGTTGGCGGAACTCAGGGTCACCATTACGCCGGTATCTAATATACCGCCGCCGTGTTCATCGTGCAGGCCCACATAGCCTACCAACTTTGCGGGAATGGCTACCGGGACAGGGGTCTTCGAGGTGAACGACCATCCCCCGTCACTGCTGCAACCCGTAATAATAATAGTGCTTGTTAAAACCAGGAAGCCTGGTAAAAGGACATTTTTCATAGACATAGGATTAATGAAAACAAATATACAGGCCGGCTGCAAGAAATCAAACCCCCGTTTATCAACAGGACCGGCACCCGGTACGGGAGAAAAAACCGCTTTTCGTCATCTGCCTGTTTTACAGTTTCTTAGAATCGGGGAATGCATTTATAAAAAAAGACATATAGCAAAAGGATAGTAAAAGACCTGTGTCCAAACGGGTAAATACCCATAGCCGCGATGTCATTTACCACTTAGCAAACAATGGTTACCACGTCCTTTTTTATGCAATCACATCTTTCATATACTATACCCATTTATTCCTGCGTTATGCAAAATATCGCGTCTACCACCTAATTCAATCACCTTTATGAAAAATCCCACAAAAGTCTTCTTCATTGCCGTCGCCCTTTCGTATGCCGCCCTGTATGGTATTTTTGCTTTGCTGAGCTAAGCTGAGCTGTACTTTTGCAGCATGACAACCGACGAAGTCCGCATACGGGCTATTGAACCCACCGACGATGCCGCTCTTGCCGTGATTATCCGTGATGCGCTGGCGGAATTCGGCGCCAATAAACCGGGCACTGTATTTTACGATCCCACTACCGACGCCCTGTTCCGGCTTTTCCGGGAACCGGGGAGCTTTTATTATGTAGCAGAAAGCAAGGGCCGCCTGTTGGGTGGTGCGGGCATCTTCCCCACGGAAGGACTGCCGGAAGGCGTGTGCGAACTGGTAAAAATGTACCTGCACGGCGACACACGGGGCCGTGGCCTCGGCAGGCTGCTGATAGATAAATGCCTGGCGGAGGCAAGGACGATGGGCTATAAAAAGGTATACCTGGAGACGATGCCCGAACTACGCAAAGCGGTCAGCGTGTATGAAAAGTTTGGTTTCAGCTACCTGGACGGTCCCATGGGCAATACGGGCCATTTTGGCTGCGATGTCTGGATGTTACTGACCCTTTAAATGGGCCACCTCCCTTTCATGCAGGTAGACCTGGAAGCCAAAGCTTAATTTAAAACCGCCGGTACCATCGAGACCGTTGTACTTGTAATGATCATATCCTGCCAGGGCTTCGAGCGATACATTATCATTAATGAAATAAGCCGCACCGCCGCCAAGAAAATAATTGGTGCCGTTGTAGGTGGAAGAATAGCCGATGCCGGAACTGTTGGCGCTCTCGAAATTGACATCCGCCTGTATGAACGGCCGCAGGCGGGCCGTAAAGAAATAATACCGGGCAAAGGGGCCGACGCCAAACTGGGTTTGTTTGTCGGTGCCGGTCTTGGAATAGGTAAGATTGAAATTGCCCCCCACCACGAAATTATTGACGATAAACTTCCCGGCCATCGGCGTAAGCCCGATAACGGTATTGCTTTTAGCGGTGTTGAGCTGGAGATTACCGCCCACCAGCCAGTTATTTTTTTCCGTTTGGGCATGGGCAACAACAGACAGCAATACAAGGGCGACAAGGCTTACTACGATTTTTTTCATACAAGTGTTTTTAAGATGAACAGGGGAGCCTGCACGGGGACGGGGGCAAAGATAGTCAGGAAACAGCTTTTACCTCGTATATGGGACTAAAAAGATAAAGTTTACCGGTACTGACTTCCACGCATTGGAAGCGTTTGCGCAGGCGCTTGCCTTTGCGGAATATCTTTCCCCCGTCGATGGCAAACAGGGCGCCTTCGGGCAGTTCTTCCACCAGCGAGCGGCCTTCCTCCCGGGGATCATAGCGGCGCAGGATACGCATGAGCGGTTCGTCGGCGCAACTGCTGGCGGGCAGGTTGTGGAGGGACGCTTTGAGGGCAGCGATAATATCCGGCGGAAAAATGGGTTGCTCCATAAACTGGATGAGCAGCAGTTTGTAGAGGTGTTTCCATTCTTTACCGTGGGCCGACACACGATGGCCGTATTGAAGAAAGGTGACCAGGTGCGCCAGTTCGTGGATAAGCGTGATAAGAAAAGAAAAGGGATTGAGGTTGCCGTTAACACTGATGCGGTGCGTTTTGGAATCGACGGCATGCCGGTAATCGCCGAGCACCGATTTTCTTTCTTTGGTAATGGTCAGGTGGACTTTGTATTGTTGCAGCAGTTGCAGCACGGCGGGGGCTGCGCCGGGGGGTAAATAATGTTGAAGGTGACCGAGCGGGTATTCCTGTTTAGGCATTCGTACGTTCTTTGTTCCAGCGCAGGAGACTGCGCATTTCAATAACACTATAAACAAAATAGAAAAACACGCAGGCGAAAATGCCCTGTTTGTTGAGGCTGGCTCTTGCTATTAAAGCATACGCTATTACGGCCGCGAGGCATATCAGCAGCTTTACCAGCAGACCGCTGTAGGCATTGCGCAGGAAGCCATGTGTGGAAGCATGCGTGAGCGCCCGCTGGTAGAGGAACAGCGAAAGCATGGTGGCGGCAAACAATACCAGGTTGCCGATAATGGCTACTTGCTGGTCGATGCCAAAGTGTTGAAGGATGTTGTGCCCCGCAATAAGAAAGCCATTTACGATAACGAAGAAAATC
>DASYCT010000348.1:0-7645 GCA_036500065.1 Chitinophagaceae bacterium
GGCGGTACTCGCGGAACTTCTGCAGCCATTGGGGGTATACTTTCTGTTCGATGAGCTGCGTCAGCATCGGCAGGGTTTCCTTGCAATCGCCCCAGACGGAAACAGTTGTCTTTACATTCTTATCTATCTCGGCGGGGTCGATATCGAGGTGAATGACTTTGGCTTGTTTGGCGTATTTGTCGAGCCGGCCGGTAACGCGATCATCGAAACGCATGCCGATGGCAATCAATACGTCGCATTCATTGGTGAGCACGTTGGGGCCGTAATTGCCGTGCATGCCGAGCATACCCACGCCCAGCGGGTGATCGGTAGAGATGGCGCTCATGCCCATGATGGTCCATGCGGCGGGAATGCCTGCTTTTTCAATAAAGGCTTTGAACTCGTTCTCCGCCCGGCCGAGGATAACGCCCTGGCCGAAAATGATAAAGGGCTTTTTGGCTTCGTTGATCAGCTTCGCGGCCTGCTCTACGTATTCCTTGCGCACAATGGGATTGGGCCGGTAGCTGCGGATATAGTCGCAGGGTTTATATCCCTGGTACGCGAACTGCTGCAACTGGGCGTTCTTGGTAATATCGATTAATACCGGTCCGGGGCGACCGCTTTTGGCAATGTAAAATGCCTTGGCCAGCACTTCGGGTATTTCGTTGGCATCGGTGACCTGGTAGTTCCATTTGGTAACGGGCGTGGTGATGTTGATCACATCCGTTTCCTGGAAAGCATCGGTGCCGAGCAGGTGGGCAAATACCTGGCCGGTGATGGCGACCACCGGGGTGCTGTCGATCATGGCATCGGCCAAACCGGTGACGAGGTTGGTTGCGCCGGGGCCGCTGGTGGCAAAGACCACACCCACCCTGCCGGAACTGCGCGCATAGCCCTGTGCGGCATGTATGCCGCCCTGTTCGTGGCGCACCAATATATGTTTTAGTTTTTCCTGGTAATCGTACAATGCATCGTAAATAGGCATAATAGCGCCACCGGGGTAACCGAAGATGGTGTCTACTCCTTCGGCAAGAAAGGCTTCGAGGACTGCCACCGAACCGGAAACCTGCCTGGTTTCCGTGAGCGGGGTGGCCGCCTTCTCCTTTTCTATTGTGATTGTTTCCATAACATTATTTTATTATCGTCAACAACATTTTTAATTCTTATTAACTCCTGCTCTTCACAGGTCTTCGTCGGTTACACAACCTTCGGAAGCATCTTTTACCTGCTTGGCGTATTTGTATAAAATACCTTTGGTTGCTTTGAGCGCAGGCTGTTTCCAGTTCTTCCTGCGACGGGCTATCTCATCATCGGGCACTTTGAGATTGATAGTATTATCGGTAGCGTCCAGTTCGATGCGATCGTTGTCCTGTACGAGGGCTATCAATCCGCCGTCGTAGGCTTCCGGGGTAATATGGCCCACCACGAAACCGTGGGTGCCGCCGCTGAAGCGACCATCGGTGATCAGGGCGACGCTCTTGCCCAATCCCGCGCCGATAATGGCGGAAGTAGGTTTGAGCATTTCAGGCATGCCGGGTCCGCCCCTTGGCCCGACATACCGTATGACGACTACATCACCCGCCTTTATCTTGCCGGAGTTGATGCCGTCGATCAATTCAAACTCGCCGTCGAACACGCGGGCAGGGCCTTCGAATTTCTCGCCTTCCTTCCCGGATATTTTTGCCACACCGCCTTTTTCAGCCAGGTTGCCGTACAGGATTTGCAGGTGACCGGTAGCTTTCAGTGGTGTTTCGAGAGGATATATAATCTTCTGCTGGTCGAAATCAAGATCAGGAGCGGTGGCCAGGTTTTCGGCGATTGTTTTGCCGGTGACGGTAAGGCATTCGCCGTGCAGCAATCCTTTCTTCAGCAGGTATTTCATCACGGCGGGTACGCCGCCGTACTGGTGGAGGTCCTGCATCAGGTACTTACCGCTTGGTTTGAAATCGGCGAGCACGGGAATGCGATTGCTGATGGCCTGGAAATCGTCCTGCGTCAATGGTATGTCCACGCTTTTCGCCATGGCGATCAGGTGGAGAACGGCATTCGTGCTTCCTCCAAGGACCATGATAACGATGATGGCATTTTCAAATGCCTTGCGCGTCATAATATCTTTTGGCTTGATGTCTTTTTCCATGAGCAGGCGGATGGCTTTGCCTGCTGCGAGGCATTCGTTCTTTTTGTCTTCGCTTAAAGCGGGGTTGGAAGAAGAATACGGAAGGCTCATGCCGAGGGCTTCGATGGCTGAGGCCATGGTATTGGCGGTGTACATGCCGCCGCAGGCGCCTGCGCCGGGACAGGAATTCATCACGATGCCTTTGAAATCGGCTTCACTCAGATTGCCGGCTATCTTTTGGCCAAGGGCTTCGAAGGCGGAAACGATGTTCAGGTCCTGGCCTTTGTAATGACCAGTGGCGATGGTGCCGCCATAGACCATAATGGCCGGGCGGTTGAGGCGCCCCATTGCCATAACGGAGCCGGGCATGTTTTTATCACAACCGGGTAAGGCAATCACGGCATCATAATATTGCGCTCCGCAAACGGCTTCGATGGAATCGGCAATGATGTCGCGACTCACGAGGGAATAGCGCATGCCGTCAGTGCCATTGGAAATGCCGTCGCTGACGCCGATGGTGTTGAAGATAAGTCCCACGAGATCGTTGTCCCAGACGCCTTGTTTGACCAGTTTGGCGAGGTCATTCAGGTGCATGTTGCAGGTATTGCCGTCATAGCCCATACTCACTACGCCTACCTGTGCTTTCTTTAAATCTTCATCGGTCAGACCAATGCCGTATAACATGGCCTGTGCGGCCGGTTGCGTCTGGTCCTGTGTAATCGTCTTTGAGTATTTGTTGAGTGCTTCCATTGCTTATTAATTATAATGCCAGTTCGTATTTATCAAATCACCAAACGTTCCTACGGAACGATAAAAAATTAATCAATCATTTTTCTACCGACAAGACGTCCCTATGGGACGTGGAGGGTTTTATCAGTGGTCAATGCATTCTCGTGCTTATTCATTCGCTCCACTACCCTGTCCTTGTACACCTGCTGGATGACGCAGCCGAGTGATCGGTTCCATTCCTTTTTAAACCGGATGCCGTCGAGCGATTCCCAGCCGATGACTTCGGCGGCGGTGCCACAGAAGAAAGCGGCATCGGCTTCTTTCATCTCATCGACCGTAAAGAACTTTTCTTCGACCGGTAATTGCAGTTCATGGCAAATATCGATCACCGTTGCCCTTGTAATGCCGGGTAATATATGACCGGGCGGCGGGGTGTAGAGGCAACCGTTTTTTTCAAAAAACACATTGGCGCCGGGGCCTTCCGCTACGTGGCCGTCCATATCCATGAGCAGGGCTTCGTCATATCCCTTTGCTTTGGCTTCCTGGCTGGCAAGAATCGAATTGACATAGTGGCCGGATGCTTTTGCTTCTATATAAAAGCCTTTCGGATTGGGGCGTTGAAACGATGAGCTCATGATGCGCAGGAGCTTCTCGCCGAGAAAGGGCTGCATTTCCCAGGCGGCAATCGAGAGATGGGATACGATGTTTTGATTAAACGTCATATTGGCCGGGGCGTACAACATCGGGCGGATATAAGCATCCTGCAGGTTATTCTGCCGGAGCACTTCATAGGTCGCCGCTACCAGCTCTTCCGTTGTGTATTCGTAGGGCAGGTTCATGGCCCGGGCCGAATTGCGCAGGCGATCGTAGTGTTCCACCGCTTTAAAGATGCGGGTTTCGCCGGAGGTGGTCCGGTATGAGCGGATGCCTTCGAATACTGCGTAGCCGTAGTGCATGGACTGGCTGTATAGATCGATCCTGGCATCGGCCGCTTTTACCAGGTGCCCGTCCAGGTATAATATCGTATGTTCATTATAATAGTTCGCCATAACAAATAATTAAAAAAAGAAACCCGCCTCGTGGGAGGCGGGTCGCTTGGTATTTTGACTTTGTTGTTTATACGTTAGCTCCTCCTCCTGTTAAAGACGGAATAATAATGACCACCACAATGACTATCACTGTAGCTAGAAGGAGGACATTATTAAGATTGCGTTTCAACATGAAGGATGAGTATTACCACAAATATACAGCCGCCACATTAATAAACAAAGAACTTTTTTTGTCAGGGTGAGCCGCTTCTGCTCTGCCCGGGGCCGCTCTCAAAGCGACCCACCCTTTGTGTCTTTCGGTTAAGGTGGGTCGCTTTGTGCCCGGGCTTTGCGCATGGCCAAAGCGGCTCACCTTATTCACCGATCGTTTATATTATCGTCGATTTCCTCAATTCTATATTATTCTTATTCACGCGGTCGGGTATGCGGTCGGCGACGTAATCGCAGATCAGTTCCCCGATGGTGGTCATGAAATAAAAATTAATCGGGTCAATGTCTTTTGTCACAAACCCGTTGAGCAGGGTCCATTCCACGGCTTCGCGCACCAGTTCGGCTTCTTTCGACAGGCCGAAATAGTCGAGCATCATGGCGGCGGAAAGGATGGAACCAAGGGGGTTGGCAATGTCTTTGCCGGCAGCCTGGGGATAGGACCCATGAATGGGTTCAAACAGGGCCGTGCTGTTGCCTACCGAGGCCGAGGGCAACAGGCCCAGGGAACCGGTGATGACGCTGGCTTCGTCGCTGATGATGTCGCCGAACATGTTTTCGGTCAGCACTACGTCAAACTGTTTGGGGTTCTGGATGATTTGCATGGCGGCGTTGTCGACAAACATATAGTCGACTTTCACGTCGGGGTACTGGCCGGCGATTTCCTGTACCACTTTGCGCCAGAGGCGGGAAGTTTCCAGTACGTTGGCTTTGTCGACCAGGGTTAGCTTTTTGCGACGCTGCCCGGCATACTTGAATGCCTGGTGAGCCACGCGCTCAATTTCGGCACGGCTGTACCGGCATTCGTCCAGTGCTTCGGTGCCTTCGGCATTGAGTTCTTTCTTGCCAAAATAAATACCACCGGTCAATTCACGGAAAATGATAAAATCAACTTCTTCGAGTTGTTTATTCTTTAAAGGAGACAGATGATGCAGAGAAGGGTACGTGATTACCGGGCGGATGTTGGCAAACAATTGTAGAGACTTCCGCAGTTTCAAAAGCCCCTGTTCGGGGCGGACCTTAGCGCCTGGGTCGTTATCGTATTTCGGGTGCCCGATGGCGCCGAATAAAATAGCATCGCTGTTCAGGCAGATTTCAATGGTTTCATCAGGTAAAGGATTGCCGGTAGCGTCAATGGCTACCGCGCCCATCAGGCAATGGTTATAATTAAACTCGTGACCGAACTGGCCGGCGATCGCATTCAATACATTGATCGATTGCTGCGTCACTTCCGGCCCGATGCCGTCACCAAAAATGATGGCGATGTTCTTCTTGATAGCACCACCCCCCTGCCCCCTAAAGGGGGAGTTGGCGGCTGCGTAATTATTTTCGATGTTATTCATGTCCGATCATTGTTCGATGTTGCTCTTCTCGTTATTGGCTCAATCGCTTTTTGCTTATTTGCTTTTCAGGACTCCCCTTTCGCAAACCCTGATACCTCACTTCGGTAGCCTACTCCCCCTTTAGGGGGTTGGGGGGTGGTTGTTCGGTCTAAAAAATGCGTGACGCAGAAGCGCCACGCCTACCAAAACTATAAGTCATGAGAAAATCCTAGACTGTGACCGGCTGGGGCTTATAGGCCTTTGCCAGTTCGTGCAAGTCTTCCTCTTCAATCTCTTTCTTCGTATCGGCAACCTGCAGGAATCGTTGATATAAAACGTCAATATCGTTTCTGGTGAATTCATATCCCAGTTTATGGAAACGGTGGGCCAGGGCGCTGCGGCCGCTGCGGGCGGTGAGCACGATCTTGCTGCCACCTGCTCCGACGTCTTCGGGATTGATGATTTCGTAGGTGAGGGAGTCTTTCAGGAACCCGTCCTGGTGAATGCCCGAAGAATGCGAGAAGGCGTTGGAGCCTACGATCGCTTTGTTGGGTTGCACCGGCATGCGCATGGTATCTGATACCAGGCGGCTCATGGGGTTCAGGTTTTGTGTTTTGACCGAAGTGTAATAGCCCATGTACGCGTGCTGTTTCAATACCATCACTACTTCTTCGAGCGAAGTATTGCCGGCGCGTTCGCCAAGGCCGTTGATGGTACATTCCACCTGGCGGGCGCCGCTCATAACACCTGCGATGGAATTGGCCGTAGCAAGGCCTAAATCGTTGTGGCAATGGCAGGAGATGATCGCCTTGTCAATATTGGGTACATTATTGACAAGGTATGCAATCTTCTCACCGTATTGGTTTGGCAAGCAATAGCCGGTAGTATCAGGAATATTTACGGTGGTGGCCCCGGCGGCAATCACGGCTTCCACTACACGGGCCAGGTATATATTGTCGGTACGGCCGGCGTCTTCTGCAAAGAATTCGACGTCGTCGACAAATTTCTTAGCCCATTTTACCGCTTTGACGGCTCTTTCCAGTATTTCTTCCTGCGTAGCGTTGAATTTCGACTTGATATGAAAATCAGAAGTGCCGATACCCGTATGGATACGGGGGTGTTTGGCATGTTTGAGGGCCTGTGCGGCGGTCTCTATATCTTTTTCCACGGCGCGGCTAAGGCCGCAGACGGTGGCTGATTTGATGATCTTTGAGATCTGGGTGACGGATTCAAAGTCCCCGGGGCTGGAAATGGGAAAACCGGCTTCAATGATGTCCACGCCAAGCTCTTCCAGTTGCAAAGCAAGCTCTATCTTTTCCCGGGTGTTTAACTTGCAACCGGGGACCTGTTCGCCGTCCCGCAACGTGGTGTCAAAAATGAAGACTTTTTTATCCGACATATAAATTGCATTGGATGAGGAAATAAAAAAGCAGGCTGCTTATTTTTGTGTTGCTTGCTATAAATATTATATAAACAACCTGCTTATCGAAAGTATTACTGAATATTGTAGAATGGAAATCAAAAAGAGGCCCTTTTTACACTGTGTAAAGGGGGGTATTTTTAATGAAACGCAGGCCTGGTAAGGCTTACATTATTTTTTTGCTACGATGCCCAACCGCTCAACAGACAGTCTTTTCCAGCTCATTAAGTCGCTGGAAAAGAGTGAAAAACGCAATTTTAAGCTTTACGTGAAGCGAAATTCGGGGGAAGAAGACCTGAAAGTGGTACAATTATTCGACGCCCTCGACAAAATGGACAGTTACGACGAAGAATTACTACTCCGCAAGAATAAGAGCCTGAAAAAGCAGCAATTGTCGAACGCCAAGGCCCATTTGTACAAGCAAATCCTCACCAGCCTTCGCCTGATAAAAAACGAGGGCAATATCGATATACAGCTCCATGAGCAGATGGACCACGCCCGTATTTTGTACAACAAGGGCCTTTACCTGCAAAGTCTGAAGGTACTCGATAAGATGAAGGACATGGCGCAGGCCAACCAGCAATACACCTACCTGCAACAGGTGGTTTTCCTGGAGAAAAAGATTGAGGCACTGCACATTACGCGCAGTATGCAGGACCGGGCGGAGCGGCTGGCCGCCGAGGCAGACGAGGTAAACGGGCGGCTGCTGCAAATCAGCAAGTTGTCCAACCTTTCGCTGCTGCTGTACAGCTGGTACATCAAAAACGGCCATGCCCGCAATAAGAACGATGAAATGGCCATCCAGAAGTTCTTTGATGACCAT
>DASYCT010000349.1:0-16102 GCA_036500065.1 Chitinophagaceae bacterium
CGGCAGCTATACCGGTAATGCTGGTTCTGTTAAAATAAAATCACGAACCCGGATGGTAGTTTAAGTGTTGGCCTGCGAAGGGAAATAAGGTAGCCCTGCTTCATTATCAGGGCAAAAGGCTTATATTTATTCTCCAATGTATAATTTTCATTTACGTAAAAACCTACAACTATGCCAAAGTATGTAATTGAAAGGGAACTTCCCGGCGCCGGTAAACTGACTGCCGAGCAACTGAAAGGTATCTCCCAAACTTCCTGCAGTGTATTAAACAAATTGGGGCCGCAGATACAATGGGTCAACAGTTATGTGACGGGCGATAAGATCTACTGTATTTATATCGCTCCCAACCCGGAAATGGTCAGGGAACATGCAAAACAGGGAGGGTTTCCGGCCAATTCGATAAGCGAAGTAGCTACTATCATCGATCCGACTACGGCAGAATAATTTTATGGTTGCTGCTCCTGTCAGAACCCTACCATCACGGAAGCTTTTGCTCTCTTGCCTTTGAGTACTTTCCAGGCGGGACCGTTCTTTACCAGGCGGATGGCTTCTGCGTCGAGTGTTTTATTGAGTGATTTTTCAATCTTCACATTCCTGATCTTTCCGCCGCGGCTCACGGTAAAGCGCACTACCACGAACCCGTGAACGGCAGCCGAACTATCGGGAATCTTTTTATTTGCCGTGAGATAGTTGTTGTATTTATCCCAACCCACCACCGGTTCGGCATTGAGTACACGGACTGATACACTGCCGGTCCTGTCTGTTTTGCGTTGTGTTCCATAACCTATGACGACTACTTCATCGAGTTCCGCACTGGCCGGCTGCAATACGATTTGGTTGGCATTGTTGGGGCCGAAGCTGCTCACATTGTTCCGCAGCATGACATTTTGCTGCAGGTATCCCACCGAAGCAATGGAAGCGTTCACCGCGGTATCGCGTGTTTTAAGGGTAAAGTACCCGTTGTTGTCGGTCGCAACGCCGACCTTGTTCCCGGGTACCGTAACGGAAGCGCCCGCCACAGGTTGATTGCGATTGTCTACTACCTGCCCGTTAATGCTATTGAATTGGGGGCTGGTGCCGCGTATCGTTATCTTTACGTCTTTACCCGGGGAATATTTCATTTGTGGGCTCCCATAGGCATGGACCTGCTGCTCAACGGTATCTTTTTTTATTTTTTCCCTTTTGCTTATTATTTCGCCATTGTTCTTTACTTCTACGCCGGGTAGTTTTTTAAGAAGATCATCTACGGAAGTAATTTTTGCCATATCGGCAGCACTATCTCCGGGGGTAGCGGAAGCTTTACTTCCCCGGAGGTTTTTATCAACAGAAGCAGACCTGGCAGTACCGGCAGGGGGAGCAACGGTGATGGATGGCGAATCACGCCTGTAATATAATTGGTGTTTCTCCTTATCAGCATACAGGGATGTTTTTTCCTCTACCTGGCTGGATGCTGTTTTAAAATCAGCGTTGGCGTTAGCGGTTGTAGTCGTTGTAGCAGGGGGAGTGACCTGTACGGAGTCCGTGCCGGCATTGGCTGCTGCCGGGGCGGGCACCTGTTTGAACGGCTCGTTTTTTGCCAGCTCAGCCGATTGGTTTTTGGTGTTCATGAACCGGAAGATCCATACGCCGCCCATCAATACAAGAACAGCCGCCGCTATTTTCCACCAGTAGCCAAAAGCTATTGTGCGCGATCCTTTTTCTTCTACCCGTGCGCGCAGGCGTTGTTCCAGTTCCTGCATATCTTTTTCCATAGCCTGCCCGTGGCTTCTCTCCCGGTAGCCTTCCATTGCATCGGCGAGAAAAGGATCTTCCAGGGCGGCTTTTTCCAGCACATGCATTTGTGAAGGCGTCAACTGCCCCTGCCAGTATTTTTCAATATCGGCGGCGGAAAAATTACTATGGTTGGTCATTTCACTCATACTGCTGCACCGTTATACCGGGCATCGGTTGTTCCATACATATTTTTAAATTACGCCGCCCGTTTTGTATCAGGCTGCGAACTTTGTTCCAGTCGGTTCCTGTCAGTTCCACGATCTCTTTATAACATTTCTCCTGCAAATAAAATAATTCCACGACTTGTTTTTGCTCCGCTGATAAAGTTTGCAAACATCTTTCCAGTTTTTTAAACTCCGACTCCTTTTGCAATTCGCCATTCAGATGCAATTCTTCTCCGCTTTGCATAAGATCGGGGGAAATGGAAACGGTCTTTTTGTTCTTCCCGCTGCGTAACTGCATGAGGCAGTGATTTTTAGCAACGGTATAGAGCCAGCTTTTAAAGTTATCTACCGGGTGTCTCCGGACCTTTTCCACGAGTTCCTCAAACAGTTGCATTACAGCGTCTTTGGCCGTTTCGGTATCGGGCAGGTATTTGAGACAAACGCCGTACACGAGGTCCATATACCGCCCGTAAAGGGTGGCCAGCACCTTTAGATCGCCGCTTTCGCGGAAGGCCGTGGCAAGCTCCTTATCGGAGGCGGAAGAGGATGATATGGTTTTTAAAAAAGACAAACAAACGCCGGCTAATGGTTTCACTGCCAAAATAGTTCAAAAAATCCTGATTGTATATATGCAATTTCGGAAATAACGGCATCCAATGGGAAACCGCTTAAATAACCTGTTTATGAAAGAACGTATACGCATGCAGATCCAGCAACCCTGCCACGAAAACTGGAATAATATGACGCCCGGCGAACAGGGCCGCCATTGCAGTTTATGTCAAAAAACGGTGGTGGATTTCAGTATCCTGTCGGACCGGGAGATCATGGATTATATTTCGCAGCATGCTCACGGCGATACCTGCGGCCGGCTGAGCGATAGCCAGCTCAACCGCATGGTAGAAAGACCGCGGGAGCGAACCGTCTCCTGGAAATATTTCTGGAGCGTGGCGCTTGGTTCGCTGTTGTTGTCGTACCGTTCCGTGGCGCAGCAGGTAAAGCCCTCCAAAAGCAAAACAGTGAATAGGGGGGTCAACCCGAAGGTGAACGCGGCTCCGGTAGGAATAACCATGGGGAAGGTTCGTTTTGCCCCGCCCTCCAATCAACCTGTTTATGAAGTGCACGGCCGCGTGGTGGATGAAACGGGTCAGCCGGTGGTGGGCGCTTCCATTACCCTTAATAACACGGGAGGGGAAGCGAGGACCAATGGAGAGGGACAATTTGTGTTTCGCACGACGGATATAGCAAACCTCGAATGGTCGGTCAGCTCTATAGGATACAAGCCCCTGTCGCCCGGCAAGCTTGACACGAAGCAGGTAAAATCATTGAATATCACTGATAGAAACCAGGTAACGGTTCAACTCGGCGATTTGATATTAAAAAGACAGTATAAAGAATTGGAGCAAGTGGTGGTGATTGAGTATGGTACGGTCGGAAGGCTCCATATAACCGGCATGGTGACTACGATCCTCCGGGATACGCTGGTGTCGAAAGTTCAAAGAAAGATAAATGACCTGGTTGGCAGCAGCTATGTAAAAGTATATCCCAACCCTGTAACGGCCGGTGGCAGTTTCAATGTACAGTTCAATATGAAGGAAACGGGGGAATACAATGTGCAGTTCATGGATACTTCGGGCAGGATTGTCGGGGGAAAACGGTTGATGATTGCCGAAACGGGACAGGTGGAATCATTTTTCGCAGCCGCTTTTGAAGGACATGGTGCGTATTTTATCCGGGTGATCAATAAGAATGGCAAGGTATATAGTGCAAAGCTGGAAGTATTATAACCCTACTGGCTCTTAAATGCCGGGTGATGCTGCTGCAACGTACTTCGTAAATACTCCCGGTCCAGATGTGTATAGATTTCGGTCGTGGTAATGCTTTCATGGCCGAGCATTTCCTGTACGGCGCGCAGGTCGGCGCCTCCTTCGACGAGATGTGTGGCAAATGAATGGCGGAACGTGTGAGGAGAGATGTTCTTGGTGATGCCCGCCAGCCTGACGAGGTCTTTCAACAGCAGGAAGATCATCACGCGCGAGAGTTTGGTGCCCCGGCGGTTCAGGAAAAGGATGTCTTCATGGCCGGGTTTAACGGGCACATGCGTACGAATCATCGTCCTGTAGATGCCGATGTATTTAATGGCGCTGCTGCCCACGGGCACCAGCCGTTCTTTGTCACCTTTGCCTATCACGCGGATAAACCCCACATCCAGGTAAAGGTTCGATAGCTTCAGGTTCACCAGTTCGCTTACCCGCAGCCCGCAACTGTACATGGTTTCAAGAATGGCTTTATTGCGCCCGCCTTCGGGTTTGCTCAGGTCGATCTGCGCGATGATGTTTTCAATTTCTTCAAACGTGAGCACGTCGGGGAGGGCCCGCTTGAGCCGGGGCGCTTCCATCAGCACCGTAGGATCGATTTTCACGATCTGTTCCAGCAGGCAGTATTTGTAAAAGGAGCGCAGGCCTGATATGATCCTTGCCTGCGAAGAAGCGTTCATCCCCAGTTCGGTGACCCATTGCAGGAACTCCTGCAGGGTTTTCAGCTCTACCTGTTCGGGTGCTTTCGGCGAGCCGGCAACCTGCAGGAACTGTGTAAATTTATCTACATCCCTTAAATAGGCTTCCACCGAATTATCGGACAGCGATTTTTCCAACTGAAGCCAGGCTTTGAATCCTTTTTTATACGGTTCCCACATAATTGAATCGGGTTAAGGCAAAATTGATGTATTTCAGACTATTTTTTTCATCATATTTGCAGTTCGTAAAGCCTTGTAAATTTCCATCATGCTGGTTAATACCGTAAATCTTCGTTCATTCCGCCAAAAGGTTCGACATAACCGGCGGAGGTTCCGCTTGTTCCTTTCCCGTATTGAAAAGACGCCACCCAAAAACCTTCAGCAAATTATAACGGTTGCCGACAAACAAGCCTGGGCAGAAACCGATTGCCTGAGCTGCGCCAATTGCTGCAAGACCATGTCGCCTACCTATACGCCCGAAGACATACGCCGTATCTCCGCCCACCTGGACATGAAGCCGGCCGCTTTCCGGAAAAAATGGTTGTATAAGGACAAGACCGAAGGCGACTGGATGAACGTGAGCCAGCCCTGCCAGTTCCTCAACCTGCAAGACAATAAATGCTCCATCTATGCTGTGCGCCCGGCCGACTGTGCCGGTTTCCCGCACCACGATAAAAAGAAGATGACGGATTATATGCACGTCTACAAACAAAACGTGGAGTACTGCCCCGCTACGTACAAATGGGTGGAGAAGATAATGGGATTGATGAAAGAGGAAAAGGTTACAGGTAAATATCTTCAATAAAAACACATTCCCGGTCTTCGCCTTCTTCGCCGGGCACGAGGGTAATCGCCAATACATCGTACTGCACGCGTTTCCATCGGGGATATTCATACTGGTAGGCAGCACCGGCTTTTAACAGATGGCCTATTTTGCTGCGGCCCACGCTTTCCTCGGGTTCGCCGAAACGGGTGCTGCGACGGGTCTTTACTTCAATAAAATGCAAGACATCCCCGCGGGAGGCGATAATATCCACTTCATAGCGGCCATGCCGCCAGTTGCGGTGCAGCAATACAAAATTATTTTGCCGCAACCAATCCGCTGCGAGCAATTCTCCTTCCTGTCCGAGCTGGTTATGACTTGCCATTTTTTATAGTTACTTTGGCGATAGAAAGGAATACACGATGACAGATAAAAATAATGCATCCCGCTTATCCGGTAAAATACAACACTATCAATGGGGCGGTTATAGCTATATCCCCCACCTGCTGGGCATCGGTAACGAGGGGCAAAAGCCTTTTGCGGAATACTGGCTGGGGGCGCACGACAATGCGCCTTCCGTGCTGGAAAACGGGCAGGGCCTGAATGAATTCATACGACAGCATCCTTCCGTACTGGGCGACAAAGTGCAACAGCAGTTTGGCCGGCTGCCGTACCTGCTGAAGATACTCGACGTAAAAGACATGCTATCGATACAGGTACATCCTGATAAGCGTTCCGCCACCCGTTCCTTTGCGGCGGAAAATGCCGCAGGGATACCACTTACGGCGCCGCACCGGAATTACAAAGATGACAACCATAAGCCGGAACTGATGGTCGCATTGAGCGGGTTCTGGCTGCTGCATGGTTTCCGTAACCCGGAAAGCCTTAAGGAAACCTTGCGCATGGTGCCGGAGTTTTCTTTCCTGTTGCATGTATTCAAACAGGAAGGGTACAAGGCGCTGTACGAATCGCTGATGACAATGGAACAGGAAAAAGTAAACAGCACGCTGCAGCCGTTGCTGGACCGGCTGATGCCGGCGTACCAAAACGGGAAACTTTCTAAAAGCGATCCGGGCTTCTGGGCGGCAAGGGCGGCACTCACTTATAACGAGCCGGGCAAAGTGGACCGGGGCATTTTCTCCATCTACCTGCTCAACCTCGTGCACCTGCAAAAAGGGGATGCTGTTTTCCAGGATGCAGGCATCCTGCATGCTTATCTCGAAGGACAGAATGTAGAGATAATGGCCAACAGCGATAATGTACTCCGGGGCGGCCTGACGCCCAAACATGTGGATGTGCCGGAACTGCTGAAGTACGTGTCATTCCAGCCGGTAGACCCGCAGATCATCCAGGGCAAACCCATCAATACTACGGAATCTGTTTATAAGACGCCCGCGCCCGATTTTGAATTGAGCCGCCTGTTGTTGCAGCCCGGTCTTCCTTATTCCACCACGGTACGGTCAACGGATATATTCCTGGTGCTGAACGGCACCGCGGAGATAAACAGCGGGGGAGTGGTGCAGGTGCTGAAACAGGGAGAGGCGCTGGTGGCTTTTAATTCCACGGCGCTTATATTCAGGAGTGACGCGGGCGCCGAAATATACCATGCGGGTGTTCCGCAAAATTGATTTATTTTTGACCCATGAAATCAAGCAAATCTCTTATTGTTACATTGATAGTTTTGATCGTACTGGCGGCTTTGTACCGGTTTATCCCGAACCGTCCGCTTGGCTTTGCACCGCAGATCGCCATGGCGCTGTTTGGCGGGGCTATGATAAAGGATAAGAAATGGGCTTTTGCCCTGCCCATATTTTCGATGTTCCTGTCGGATTTATTGTACCAGGCATTCTCCAGCACCCCGGGTTTTTATGAGGGACAGTGGCTGAACTATTGCCTGTTTGCCGGCATCACTTTACTGGGCTTTACGCTGAAGAAGGTGACGGTGTTGCGCGTGGCCGGCTATTCGCTGTTGGGCCCCGTTTTGTTTTTCCTGCTGTCGAATGGCTATTACTGGCTGGCCGGCGGCACGGACATTCGCAGCAACCTTTTGCTGGACCGTTCATTGGCCGGCCTGCTGCAATCGTATGCACAGGGGCTGCCTTTTCTCCGGGGCGCATTGATTGCCACGTTCGTATTCAGCACCATCCTGTTCGGCGGGTATTACCTGCTTACTGCCAAATCACATAAAGCAAGCCCCGTACGGGCCTAATATATTTTCCCTATGTACAAAGAAAAGCCGCTCATGATTGTGAGCGACTTTTTTTTATCCGTCATAGCCGGTATCTTCCAGTAAATGACCACTGTCGGCGGCGGCGGTGGCCAGTATATCGCAGCGGTTGTTGTAGGCGTTGGACGCATGTCCTTTTACCCAAACGAACTTTATTCGGTGTTTTTTACTAAGCACGAAAAACCTGGTCCACAGGTCTTTATTCTTTTTGCCTCCCTTAAAATCTGTGGCTATCCAGTTTTTCAGCCAGCCTTCCTCCACTGCTTTTACCACGTATTGGCTATCGCTGTAAATGGTGATGTCGAGCCCTTCTTTTTTAAGGCCTTCGAGCGCCGCGATGACGGCCAGCAGTTCCATGCGGTTGTTGGTAGTGCGACGATAGCCCTGTGAAAGTTCTTTTTCCGTGTCGCCCCATTTTAAGATGGCCCCGTATCCACCCGGGCCGGGATTGCCCCGCGATGCGCCGTCGGTATAAATGATCAGTCCCCTGTTGGTCATAGCCTGCTTTATTAGTTTAACTCCACCTGTGTTTTACGGAAATCAATATACGAAGGAAGGTCTTCCAGGTTAAAAAGCACGCCTTCGTCGGGTTCCGTGGGCAAATTACTTACTTCCATGTATTGAATATCGAGCGCATTGCCTTTTTCACCGAGTAGTTTTTCCAGTAAGTAATTGACGGCATAAAAAAACTTCTCGTCTTCGGCAGGGTCATATTCATCGAGACAGACCCTTATCCCAAACTTATGCGGTTCCGATTTATTGTCAAGGGGGATGAACCAGATGGTTTCGGGATTTAGTTCCAACCCGTCGTAGCTGATGATTTCATCCATATCCTCGTCGGGTGGGCTAAGTGCGATTATCTTCCAGCCTTTCAGTTTGGGCGCCATCTTTACGAGGTCCTCTGCTTTATCAAAATATTCGGCATTGCCCTCGGCGGTAATGATAAATTCTTTGATCGCTGTATCCCTCGCGCCGATCTTAAAATAGAGTTGATCGCAGTACTGGTGCAGCCGCTGCAACAATTCATTCAGCAGGTGATCGATTTCATCTTCTTCCCGGTCGTCGAGCAGGAGGTAGTTGGAATGATGGCTGGAAAACCATTCCCAGAAATGATACCCGTTTAGCAGGTGCAGGGATGGGACCGGCTCAGACATATATCTCGCCGGTTAAGTATTTCACCGCTTTCCCGCTCATCAGCACCCGGTCGCCGGCCAGTTCGCAATCGAGATGACCGCGGCGTTTGGAAAGCTGGATGGCTTTTAGTTTCTTTTTGCCCAGTTGCTGTGACCAGTAGGGAACGGTGGCGGTATGCGCCGAGCCGGTGACGGGGTCTTCGTCGATACCGCTTTGGGGAAAGAAACAACGGGAAACGAAATCGGCTTCGTCGCCGGGAGCAGTGGTGATAACACCGCGGGCGCTTACCTGCGCCAGTGTTTTGAAATCAGGTTGAAGGCCTTCAATCACTTTCTGTGAAGGCAAAATCACCATATAGTCGAACGAGGACTTGAAAACGGGTGCAGGGCTGATGCGCAGCCCTTCGAAAATAGCGGCAGGCGGCTGTGATATCTTTTCCAGTGGCAAGGCAGGGAAATCGAGCGTGAGCATATCTCCTTCGCGCGTCACTTTCAGGGGGCCGCTTTTGGAATGAAACAGCAGTTGGCTGGTTGTTTCGCCTGGCAGGTTGAATAAGATATGCGCCGCGGCAAGGGTGGCATGGCCGCACAGCTTTACTTCCACGGCGGGGGTAAACCAGCGGATATGATAATCGGCGCCGTCTTTCACCAGGAAAGCGGTTTCGGCAAGATTGTTCTCCATGGCGATCTTTTGCATCAGGCTATCGGTCAGCCAGTCTTCCAGCGGGCAGATAGCAGCGGGATTGCCGCCAAACAATTGGTCGGTGAAAGCGTCGACCTGGTAAATAGGTATTTTCATTATAAATAGGCGTTTGAAATGAACATCAAAAATAGCTTATACCTGGAATACCCCTGTTTTGAAAACGGGAATTTCGGTATTGTGGCTGGCGGCGGACAGGCCTTCTGCGATATGCCGCCGGGTTTCGAGGGGGTCGATGATGCCGTCTACCCAGAGCCGGGCGGCGGCGTACCAGGGGCTCGATTGTTTTTCATAACGTCCTTTTATTTCCTGGAACAGTCTTTCTTCTTCGGCGGCGGGCAGTTCTTTTCCTTTGGCTTTCATACCGGCCACCTGTATCTGCAATAATGTTTTGGCGGCCTGTTCGCCGCCCATCACGGCAATCTTTGCATTGGGCCACGCATAAATAAAGCGGGGGTCGTAGGCCTTGCCACACATCGCGTAATTGCCGGCGCCGAATGAATTGCCGACGATAACGGTGATCTTCGGCACCACCGAATTGGCAACGGCGTTGACCAGCTTGGCGCCGTCCTTGATAATGCCTGCCTGCTCGCTGCGCGAGCCGACCATGAAACCGGTCACATCCTGCAGGAACACGAGCGGTATTTTCTTTTGATTGCAATTCATGATAAAGCGGGCGGCCTTATCGGCGCTGTCGTTGTAAATGACACCGCCTATCTGTATTTCTCCTTTCTTACTTTTTACCATTTTACGCTGGTTGGCTACGATGCCCACGGCCCAGCCGTCGATGCGTGCATAGCCGCAAAGGATGGTCTTGCCATAGTCCTGTTTGAATTGCTCAAAGGCGGAATTATCGACGATGCGTTCGATAATATCCAGCATATCGTAGGGTTTGCCATTGCCTTCGGCCACGATATTGTATAACTCCGCCGGGTCTTTTAGCGGCGCCGCGCCCGCAATGCGGTCAAAAACGGGTGGCCGGGAGGAATGTCCCAGTTTGGATAGGATCTTTTTTACCTGGTCGAGGCATTCCTGCTCACTGGCGAATTTATAATCTGCAATGCCGGAGATTTCGGTATGGGTCACCGCACCGCCGAGTGTTTCGTTGTCTATTTCTTCGCCGATGGCGGCTTTTACGAGATAGGGGCCGGCAAGATAGATGGAGCCATTGCCTTCCACCATCAGCGTTTCATCGCTCATGATGGGCAGGTAGGCGCCACCCGCCACACAAGGGCCCATGACAGCGGCGATTTGAGTGATACCCATGGCGCTCATGCGGGCATTGTTGCGGAAGATGCGACCAAAATGTTCTTTATCGGGGAATATTTCATCCTGCATGGGAAGATAGACGCCAGCACTGTCGACAAGGTAGATCACCGGCAGGAGGTTTTCCATGGCGATTTCCTGCAGGCGCAGGTTTTTCTTGCCCGTGATAGGAAACCAGGCCCCGGCCTTGACGGTCTGGTCGTTGGCGAGGACCACGCACTGGCGGCCGCTGACATACCCGATGCCTGCTACCGTGCCGCCGGAAGGACATCCGCCCTGGTCCTCGTACATTTCGTAACCGGCAAAAGCGCCTATTTCGATAAAGGGCTTGTCTTTGTCCAACAGGTAGTCGAGCCGCTCACGGGCGGTGAGCTTTTTCTTTTCGTGTTGTTTTTCGATGGCTTTTTTTCCGCCCCCCAGCGCCACTGTTTCAAACCGCTGGCGCAACTGGCTCAGCAATAATTTCATGGCGTCTTCATTCCTGTTCTGTTCGATATTCATATAAACGTGCTTGATTGCCGCAATCTAAGCGATTTTGTTTTAATTCGGTAGTGTCACCCGGGAGGACAACAGGATGTCAAGCGCATCTTCCCGTCGTCAAAAATGGTAATTGAATCGCCGATATATTCTTTATCTTTCTTTATTAAACCGATTATTCCAGATGCAGTATAATTATTTACCGAAGCTGCTGCGCCCGCAACCGGGGCAAGCTGTTTGCCGTCCTTCGCCAGTTTTAAGAGTCGTTCATACCGGGCTACGATCAGTACAATCGCCACCACTGAAATAATAACGGTAAAGACCAGGAGTTTGGTTTCTTTTTCATGGACCGCCATTTGCGGTAAAAATAATTAAAAACCATTTGCAACATTATATTAGTTTCAATGAAGCGATTTTTGAAGCATATTAAAAAAATATTAATAGTGCTGGGGCTGGCCCTGCTGATAAAATTGTTCTCACTGCAGCCTGCATGGGTAGAGGCCGTTTATTCAAACGGCATTTATATTGGCATCAGCTGGGTGCAACGCTTCCTGCTGGGCTGGATACCTTTTAGTGTCGGCGATCTGTTGTATGCCGCCGCGGTTATTTTCCTGCTCGTAAAACTGGTGAAGGCCGTGCGCACGATATTTCGCCGGCAGGCGGATAAGGGCTTTTGGTTAAGGGGATTGCAGCAGGTAGTGTTTTGGGTATTATGCGTATATGTAACGTTCAACCTGCTTTGGGGGCTTAATTACAACCGGCTCGGTCCTGCGCGGCAACTGCACCTGGCTATGAAATCCTATACCAACGATGAATTGAAAACCGTGGTGCAGGCCATTATCCGGCGACTGGATGAAACCAATGCCGGGGCGGTGCAGGTAAGAGAACAATACAATTCCAATCGTGCCCTTTTTAGGAAAGCCCGTGAATCGTATCAACTCGCGCAACCCCTATACCCGTTTTTACGCTACCGGGAAGCCAGCGTCAAGTCTTCGCTGTTCAGCTACCTGGGCGACTATCTCGGCTATACGGGTTATTACAATCCCTTTACCGGGGAGGCGCAGGTAAATACCACTGTACCGGTGTTTGTGCTGCCGTTTACTACCTGCCATGAAATAGGCCACCAGCTGGGATATGCCAAGGAGAACGAAGCCAATTTTGCCGGCTATCTTTCCGCCAAATCCTCCACGGATATGGCATTCCGTTATTCGGTGTACCTGGATTTGTATGGTTACAGCATACGCGAATTGTACGGACGCGACAGTATGGCTGCGAAAGCATTGATATTGCAGGCGCCCCCGCAGGTGAAAAAGGATTTTGCCGAGCTCCGGGCCTTTGACGCCCGGTATCAGAACCCGCTGGAGCCTTATATCAGGCGTTTGTATGGAGAGTACTTACGCGCCAACCAGCAGCCCCATGGCTTGCAGAGCTATAGCGAGGTGATGGCGTTTTTGGTGGCGTATTACAGGAAATACGGGGAAATATAGCTTGAGGCTTGCAGCTCAAAACACATTCTTCCACATCATGCTTTCCACCGGTTTGCTGGACTGCCCGCTGTATTTGGCATTCTTCTTCTCGTTGTATTTTACGGCGATCTCACCATCCACGGGGAAATAGATCAACTGGCCGATGGGCATGAATTTATAGATGCGAACGGGTTGTTTGACGGAGATTTCGAGGGTCCAGTTGCCACAGAAACCCACATCGCCTTTTCCGGCGGTGGCATGAATGTCGATGCCGAGACGGCCGGTAGAGGATTTCCCTTCGAGAAAAGGCACATGCGCATGGGTTTCCGTGTATTCCTGCGTCACGCCGAGGTAGAAAATATGGGGATACAGCACAAAGCCTTCGTCGGGGATTTCAAAGGTTTCGATCTCATTGTGTTTTTTTGCATCCAGTATATGTTCCCGGTAGGTAGCCAGCCATTGCCCGAGGTGAACATCATAGCTGTTGCTGCCCAGGCACTCCCGTTGGTAGGGTTCTATCTTAATCGTGCCTTTCTCTATTTCTGCCAGTATCCGCGTATCTGATAAGATCATTGGCTTTATTTATTAGTTTATTCGTTTATTTGTCCTGCTTAAGCTGTCCCGGCAAAGATATACGGGGCGACCGGGTAAAACAGCAGGCGAATTTCGGATATCCCTTTTTCTTATGCCGATAGTTTATCAACATAGTATTAACGACGACGTAAAACTGGCCGTTTGGGAGATTACGGAGCCGGAGTCATTCTTCCTGGAACGGGTGCCGTTGAAAAAAGAAGTGTCGCACCCCCACAAGCGCCTGCAACACCTCGCGGGGCGTTACCTGTTGCCGGTCCTGTATCCTGATTTTCCGCTGCAAGCCATCCAGGTGGCCGATACGCGCAAACCCTTTCTCAAAAACGAGCAATACCATTTTTCCATTTCGCATTGCGGCGATTATGCCGCTGCCATTGTCAGCCCCTCTAAAAGGGTAGGGGTAGATATTGAAGAAATCACTTCGCGCATCGAGCGGGTGCAACATAAGTTCGTGACCCCGCGCGAATGGGACCTTACGCTGGAAAACCGGGATATATTTGCCGGTCCTTTCCTGAAAAAGGTAAGTCCCCGGCTGAGGGCGGGCAATCCCGGGCTCGGGATTGTGAATGCAGAGCTGCTCACGCTTTTATGGAGCGCCAAGGAAGCGGTCTTTAAATGGTATGGAAGCGGCCAGCTCGATTTCAGAACCCACATGCAGCTTACCGGGCAGCTTGCGATCAATGAAGCCGGGTTTATTACGATGCCCTTTACTTTTTGTAAGGAAGAAGAAAAAGCACCTTTAACGCTGCGGGCAAGGTTTATTGAAAACTTCGTATTGTCGTGGGTCGTCAGCGCCCCGGTTATTCTTCCAGCAGGGTAACCGTATCATCTCCCAAATTGAGGTCGATGGTATCCTGCCCGGCAATGCCTTCGATGGAGCCGCGGATATGGGCCGCGTTCAGCAATACCTTTTCCAGTTGTTTCTCCCGCTGCTTCCAGAGCTTTTCCATCGCGTCACGTTCTTTCTGGATGGAGAGTTTCATGCTCATGAACCCTTCACGGATAGCCTTCCATTGCTCCGCAAATTCATTGCTGGTCAGGTAATCGTACAGCAGGTGCATCTTATCGCCTTTGTTCTCGTGGCTTTTGGCGGCGGTAAATACGCGTATCACGCCATCTCTTAACACGGTGGCAAGCGCTTTTACTTCCGAAAAGGAACAGATCCAGACGCCGTCCCGGATGCCAAAGCAATCCATGTCTTTGGGCATGGTCTTGGTCACAATCACGGCAATATCGGCCTTGAGGCCGCGCATGTCCATTTTCAGTTTTTCTATCCACTCGGGCGTAAAGCTGGTAGTGCGTTTGCTTTCGTAAATGATTTTTCCGCATTCCAGCCCGAAGTTGTTGCGCACGGTTTGAATACAATCGGCCCCGCGTACCCCTTTGCCTACTTCGCTGACCAGGTCAAAAGGAAAGGTATGCTGCAGCATTTCTTCCAGCGCCAGTTCCTGTACCTCGCCCTGCAACTGCATGGAGCCCTGCTCTGCTTTGCGCCGCATTTCGTCGGCCAGCTTTTTCTGGTCTTCCAGTTGTTTTTCGAGCTCCTTGAGCCGGAGCTGGTATTCGGTTTCCCTGGCCTGTATTTTTTGTTCTTCCAGCTTGCGCAGTTCTTCCGACAGTTTTGCGCGTTCTTCCTGCAGGCGGCGCTGGATGGAGAGTTCCAGTTCGGCTTCGCGGTTTTTCAGTTCGCGTTCCTTTTGCAGGAATTCCATTTCCTTTTGCCGGGCGGCTTTTAGTTTTTCGTCGCTGTCTTTATTGGACTGCTCCAGCAGGCGGAGCTGGTTTTCAAAATCGGCCCCGATGGTCTTGCGCAGGTTTTCTTCCAGTGTTTGCCGCAATTGCTGTTTTTCCTGTTGCAGTTTCTGGCTGTATTCGGTTTCCCTTTTGGAGGATTGATCCTGCCATTCTCTTTCCTTGCGCGACAGCTCTTCGTCTTTCTGCTTCTTGTAGGCCGTCATCTGTTCCCGCAGCTCCTTTTTATATTCTTCCGACACCGCTTCTTCCATAGGGAACTTGTGACCACATTTCGGGCATTTTATCTCCGTAGGCATTAAAGGCTATTTTTTTGCAAGTTTACGAAAGTTATTAGTAAGGCCCCCCGGGTCTTATATCCCATACATGGTGAATATTATATGTGTTGCAAAGACACGAAAGAGGAAGAAAAGGTCGGCAAAAATAAAAATGTTTCATTACTTGTCCGGGATCAATGTGATAGGAATGCTTTTATAAGTCCCTTTAATTCAATCGAATGTGATTGATGAAACTTTATATATATGGTATACGCTTCCATCTAGGAGTAATTACAGCATGCACTTACATACTAAAGTGAAAACACTTAGAAATACCTTGCAGATTTTTGCGTTGTTAGAAACGTAAATCCAACATTTCCGTTTTAAATCCAATTTCCTAAACGAATTGCTATGATCCTTACAATCAAAACGCAAGGCAGCAAACTGCTCGTCAGCGTGCTTGCCTTCCTGCTTTGCTTCTCTATTGCACATTCGCAAATCAATTATTCTTTTACCAGTTCCATTGCCCCGGCCTATACGCCCAATTCCGGTGGAACCCAGATTATTTCTTCCGGTGTTAACGACGGTCTTTCGGCTGCTGCACCGATAGGCTTTTCATTTACGTACAATTGTACGACCTATACACAGTTTATGGCCAGTTCCAACGGTTGGATGAGCCTCGGTACTTCTGCCAGTTCAGCGCTACCAGTCAACGCCCTGGGCACCACCGGTCAGGGGCCGATACTCGCGCCGCTCTGGGACGACCTGGAAACAGCTCCCAACAGTGATTCGCTGGGCAGTGTCAATTATTTATTGAGCGGATCAGCGCCCAACAGAGTACTTACCATAGAATGGTCCAACATGCTGTGGAACTACCAGACGCTGGGGCCGGTTATGTCGTTCGAGGTAAAACTGTTTGAAAGCACCAACTCAATACAGTTTGTGTACTTCCGTGATTTAAGAACCATCAACCTCGGTTCGGCATCCATCGGCATTAGCGGCGGGAGTAGCTCAACTGACT
>DASYCT010000350.1:0-10699 GCA_036500065.1 Chitinophagaceae bacterium
GGTTTTTTTGGGAAACAGCCAGCCCCATAAGGAACTGCTGGTATACCCGAGCATAAGGGTAATGTCAAAACCCCTTTTCCGGGCATCCAGTATGCAATTGAGATCATATACAAATTGCCCGGCGGTGCCGATCATATATTCAGGGTCATAGCGGTGAACAATCTGCACGCCCTTCCAGTTGGTCAGCCGGTAGGGGTGCCGGTGCGAATTATACACCGTTACCTCATGTCCTTCTTTTACCAGCCCGGCGGAAATATGTTCGGCAAATTGCTCAAACCCGCCGTAATGATTGGGGATACCCCTTGTTCCCAATATGCCGATACGGAGCTTTTTGTTCATACCAATCGCTTTTTTATAGGCATTGAAAGTGCTGCCGGCCGCCAGTGGCCAGGTATAAAGGCTCGAAATCCGTTCGCGTAACTGGCCGGATTCGGATTTCATAAAAGCCTTATCGACGGCTTTCCGTATGGAATCGGGAGAAGAGGGGTCGCAGTAAAAAGCATGGTCTGCAAAATATTCGTAGGTGTATCCTTTGTTGGTAATAACCACGTTGCAGCCGGCCATCCCCGCTTCCAGGGTAGACAGTCCGCAGGTTTCAAACCAACTGGGCAGGATATGTACTTTGGCTTTCTGATAATAGGACAGCAGTTCTTCCTGTGGAAGATGGTCCACGAAGAAAATATTACCCGCCGCGATTTTCCGGCACTGGCGATAATAACCCGGCTGGTTAGGAGCCGGGGAACCGGCTATGATCACTTTATAGCGGGTATTATTGAGCGCTTTTATAAGGTTGACCTGGTTTTTAATTCCCTCGATACGGGCGGCGCACAGTACAATATCTTCTTCTTTTTGCACGGTGTGGGAATGGGCGAACAGGGAGGTATTCACCCCGTTAGGAACAAGCTGGAACGGCGGGTTTACCTTGTAAAGGGCGATAAGCCGTTCATATTCCAGCATGGAGCCTGGCAAAACAAGGGCCACGCGGTTTAATATTTCGCGGATGCTCCTGCGATGTCCTTTCCATAAATAACTTTTGCTGACCAGCTTATCCTTGCCCAATACCCAGCGGGCCACGGTCTTGATATATTCCGCGCTGTTCATCGATAAAAACGACAGGAGGAAACCCGTGAGGCCCCTGCGATGGTATTTATCGTATTCGCTGTAGTCGACCAGGTTGGGTGAAACCACGAAAGGAGTGCTGCTTTGGGAGACATGATACAATATATCCGCCGGGCGGCAGATATTGAAGAAATGCAGGAGGTCGTAGGATGCGTAATCGATTGACTCGTTCGTTAGCTTTATATCGGCACTGATGCCGAGCTTGCTTAAACAGCCGGCTGTGTTTACAATCTGAACCGTGTCTCCCCCCCTGGCGGAGTAGAGCGTATTCCTCGCAATCAAAGCTATCTTCATGCATTACTATTCTGTATAGTCTATTCGCTATACAGGCACAAAGGGTTGCCTTAAACGGCGGATTTTAACCCCTTTTAAGGGGGTTTTCGGCAATAAGGGCTCAAATCGTTGTTTCGCCCCTAAACTGGCCGCCTTCTCCCTACGATTGGGGTGGCTATCAGCGCAAGGGCCAGGCCTACCAGGAGAAAATTCTTTAACAGTGCATTCGCGTGGGGATAGTTGTAGTCTTCTACCGGGAAAAAGGGTTGTACTACTTCGATATTGGAGTAGGTGGCCAGTGTTTCGGCAATGCTCAGCTTTTCCTTATAGTAAATCATTTCCTGCTGGTAAATGGATACCGGGTTGATGGGCTCCCCCAGGATGATGCCCTGGCCGCTGGCCCGGGGAATGATAGAGCTGTTAACAATCTTTTTTACGGAATCAAGTCCACTTATTTTGGCGGTTAAATCCGCGTCGAGCGACTTCCATGTCTGGATACGCGCTTTTTTCCGTTTTACCGAGTATTCGTTGTTTTCAAGGAAACTAACGACGCCGTTCTGCACTTCGGTAATCGACGAAGTGTCATGGGTGACCAGCGTAATTTTAAAAACAGAAAGCGCCGTGTCTCTTTTATAGCTATTGATGTACAGTGAGTCCGTCACCAGGCTGGCTTCGAGTGATTTAACGGCCGCAGCGGCGTCCGGCCTGATTTTAAGTTGGTGTTCCAGCGCCCGGCCCCTTGTTTTTTCCCCTGAATACCTGTCCATGCCATTTACGAGGGTGACGCAAAAGCTGGCCGGAAGAGTATGGGACAAAAAGATGCCCTCTGTTTCGTATGCTTTGGGTAAAAAATACCGGACGAGAAAACCCATGCCCCCCGTAAAAAGGATGATCCCGATAAACAGCCACGTGTTGGCTACCAGTATGTGAAAATAAACCGATAAAGCGGAGCCGGCTTTTTTTAACCCATTGATAAGAGGTTGAAAGAAATAGAGTAAATCGATTTCCTGGTTCTCGGGTCGGTTTTTTTCTTCCAGATTGGTCATGTGCCGGGGTTTTTATAATTAGTGAATGCAAATATCGAATTAAAAAAAGAATACAGGATAACTCCTTTGTTTACGTCCAGCAGTACTTCAGAGAATGAAATGACGCAAAATAGTAAAAGCACCACAAAGTACACCGGGTGAAAAGGGTATTTTTTTGCCAGGAACACCGGTACAAACAGGCAAAGAAGAAAAACCAGTACGCCGGTGACGCCGTTTCCTATAAGAAGCTGTAAATACTGGTTATGGGCATTGTAGCGGTTGTAGCGCGAGGCAAAATAAAACTTGTCGTCTTCATACGATTGTTGCAGGCTGTCCTGTACATCGCCCGTTCCCACTCCCGTAAGCCAGTGGCGGGCAGCCAGTTTGCTGCTGCTCTCCCATATTGCCACCCGTATGGCTTTGCCACCCCAGGTCCTGCCCAGCGAATCATCCTCGCCCAGTATTATCGTATCGCTTTTCGAAAAATTAGTTAATTCCTCCCACTGCTTTCGCAACGTGGGTATGGTTTTAAAAGATACCACCAGGCTCAATACCAGTACAATGCCCGTTAAAATACGCTGGCGTGCGGTGGTTTCGTATTTAAAGACAAAATATAAGATGATCAAAAGCCAGCAAACTACGGTCAGCCGCACACTGAGAAGAAATATATAAAGCGAGAGGAAAATAATGGCGGACCCCAATAATATCCTGGTTTTTTTTGATGCACCCCGCCACCGGTACAGCAGGAAGCTGAGGCTGATCAGGCAGAATATTCCAATGATGTATGTGTACAGGTCGGGAAAGACGACCAGGCGTTGATAGGTCAGCATTTCGATCCTGCCCGTTCGCAGGAATTGTATGAACCCATAACACAGGCTGATGATACTGGCAATAATCGTCGCCGCCGTAAAATGGGCGAGAATTTTGTTAAGTATCCGGGTCGTTAATACGCTGGTAGTGCCGAATATCAGCGGGAATAGCAGGATGGCCGATTTCTCCTGCAGCCTGAACCATCCTTCGCTGCTGTTGGAAGTATAAAACATGCCGGCCACCGAAACAAAATACAAGGATGCAAACAGGACCATCAGTCTTGTTTTGGTAGTGGAAATGTCAAACTGTTTTTCAGAGAACAGCAGCCACCAGGCAAACAGGGCGATGCAAAGAAGTGAATTGAGCAGCGTCCAGAATATCACGGAATAGCTTATCCCAATACATAATATAGTGTAAACCCCGGTTTCATGGGAGCGGATACGGGCGTATAATGATGACGTGTTTTTCATTTCGGGGATCGGTTGAATCTTGCCTTTAGCAACAGGATTAAAAAAAGAGAATTTGTGTAAAGATAACGCCTGAACATCCTCCGGGGTTCCTGTATCAGCCGGAACAGCCATTCCAGCCCGCTGTCCTGCATCCATTTTGGACATCGTTTCTGCAGACCGGCCGTTACCGTAAAAGCGCCCCCGATGCCAAGCAGCACGGCATTGATGCTTTTATAATGGGCCGCCATCCATTTTTCCTGCTTCGGGCATCCCAACGATACCAGCACGATGGAAGCGCCGGAATCATTTATCGCCTGTATATAAGTTTGTTGTTCCGCTTCCGTAAGCGGGCGGAACGGGGGCGACACGGCTCCTGCAATGACGACCGACGGATATTTTTCCTTTATCTTCTTTTTTAACGCATCCAGGGTCTTATCGGTAGAGCCGAATAAGAAGACCCGGGTATCGGACTTTCCGGCTGCTTCCAGTATGGCCGGCATAAAATCCATCCCGGCGATTCGCTCCTGCTTTTGATGGTGCAGCCATTTGCAGGCCACGGCCAGCGGTTTGCCGTCTGCCAGCACCAGCGTGGCGTTATTGAGCTGTTGCAAAAACTGCGGGTCCCGGTAGGCTTCGATGGTCATGTGCACATTGGCAAAACATACATACGATGGCTGGCGTGCAAGACCAAGCTGCAATACTTTTTGCACGCTTTCTTCAAAGCTGATAGGATCTATACTAAGGCTTATTATTTTTAGCCGTTCGCTCATAATGTTAACTGCGCGTCTGTGATGACTTCTTTATATAGTTTCATGATGGCGGCATAGTGAGCTGCCGGCGTGTACTTATCAAGGTATGTTTGTCTTGCGTTGTCGTAAAGAAGCCGTTTGCCCGCATCGGTATCGAATTTCTCCAGGCACCGTTTCAAATCGGCCGGGTCGCCTGCCGTGAAATGGAACCCGTTTACACCATCTTCCACCAGTTCCGTCATGGCTCCTATCCGCGAACTAATGACCGGCGTACCGGTCGAAAACGATTCAAGGATGGTAGTCGGCATGCCTTCATACCATACGGAAGTGAATAAAAGCGCTTTGCATTTTTTCATCAGGGCCAGGATATTCTCTTTTGACTGCAATCCCACATAACGTATCCACGGCGCGTCTTTGATGGCTTCTGCCAGTGCTTCCTTTTCGGGACCGTCGCCGGCTATTACCAGGCGGCGGCCCGGCTCATCGAGAAAGGCCTTCAGCAATACCCCGATACCCTTTTCTTTGGAGAGGCGTCCCGCAAATAAATAAAAGTCCTCTCTTTGATTATCGCCGATCCCCGTATCCGTTACAAAATTAGCCTTTATCGCCAGTTTATCCCCCGCCACACCGAGCGAGGACGATAACAGCTTTTCTTTCATAAAGGAAGAAAGAACAATGATCCGGCTTGTTTTATTTTGCCAGGTATGCAGGAGTTTATGCGCCCCGGTTATAGCCGTAACCAATGCCGATTCTATTGCCGACGACCGGTAACATTTGTATTTTATCCCATGGAGAGGGAATTTTTTCTGCACGCAAAGCTCGCATACCTGGTTGTCTCTTAAAAGCAGGGCATTGGCACAGATAAGCCTGAAATTATGAATGGTCATGACGACCGGCACTTTCATGCGGGCCGCCTGGAAAAGCACGGAAGGCGATGCGGTAAAAAAAAGATTGTGGACGTGGATCAGATCCGGCCGGAACCGCCGGACCGTCTCTTTCAGTCTTTTGGCGGACTGCCTGTTGTAAAAAGAAGCCAGCCCGGTCCTTATTTTCGATGCAAGAGAATCGATCTGTTGATTGTCGAATTCGAGCACTTCTGTTTCATGCCCATGCGTTTCCAGGGCAGTTTTTTCCATCAACAGCATGGCGTCTTCTCCTCCTGCGTACTGGTAACGGTTATGTATAAAGAGGATTTTCAAATTTCGGCAGGTGGTTTTGGCGAATTAAACTTCCTCTGGTGAATGGCCCTTGCCGTAAACCCGAGAATCAGCCAATAGGCGGAAGCATAAATAGGCGATTCAAGTGTGGGGTTAAACAAGGCAATGCCCGTAATGGCAAGAAAACTCCAGAACAACATGATCTGGTTATTGGAATAATAGTAGCGTTTGTAATAAAAATATTCCTTGAATATACAGCGGTAAACGTTGGCAATGATTAATACATACAAAATGCCGAGTCTTCCAAACAGGTAAACAAATGAATTGTGCGCACCGAGCACATAGGGAAGGGTGGGGATCTTGGTGAAATCTTCCACGGGAAAATACCTGAGCGCAGGGGTGCCAAAGCCTATCCCGAAAATATTCGCCGGGAATTTATCTACGATGATCTGTTTCCACAGTACCAGCCGCCAGGTGCTGTTGCCGTCAATGGATAAGATACGGCTGGAACGCATCACTTCCAGGATGCCGTTATAGTTATTGTGACTGTAATGGCGGCTGATAAGCGATAAATTGGGCACCAGGTAAATGAATAAACAGGCGAATAACAACAACCCGATGCCGGTCACCTGCATGAAAAATTTATAACTGGGCGCTACCAGCAGGAACATGTATAACAATGCCAATACCACCGCCGTAACGGAGCCATAGGTAATTCCATAAATGATATTAATAACGATGATGGCAGGAAAAACCCATTTCAGGCTTGCTTTTTTAAAAAGGACCGGGAAGAGCATCGCCATCCCAAAACGTTCGAATAAAAACCGTGGCAGTGGGATCAACAGGAAGATGCCTATATAATAACGCAGCAAACGGCGTATTCTATTTAGGTAACCGCCCAGGTATTTCAGCCAGTAAAAACCGATGAAAAAGGCCAGCATCGAATAAACAATCACCGTATTGCGCAGGTAGTAATAAAAGCTGTCCATGCGAAAGAGAGAGGTGACCACATGAACTCCGCCCAGTAGCAGCAACAACACCACGCAGATGCTGATAGGGTCTTTTCCAATCCGGAAATGCTTGTAGGCAAGTATAAACAAGCCGGCCGCCGAAAGAATTTCGTTGAAGAGAAAAGCCCTTTCAAAAAACCAGGGAGAAACGATATAAAATAGCGCTACTGTAAAAATACTGTACACTATGTTTATTTTCTTGACCATGCTGGGCTAAGACTGTTTTACTTTTTCTGCCAGTACAATATTGTTGAAGTACAACGAATCATTTTTTGGTAACACCAGTAATAACAGGGAGCCGGCCAGGTTGACAGGGATTATCAATATAAGGGACAGGATATACCCTGCGCGGCCCAATTTACTGAATAATTCAAAGAAGTAAAGTGCCCATAACTGAAAATTCACACGGGCGAAACTCCCGCTCTTTTTGAGGCGTATCACCCGCAGCTGGTGTTTTTCCAGCAGGTGAGTGATCCCAAAAGAAGTGTAACGCGCATAATCAAAAGGCACTTCATGTTCGTTCCAGCAGAAAGGGACGGTCAGCAACAGCCTGCCTCCCGGCTTCATGACCCTCACGATTTCCGGCAGGATTTCATCGGGATTAAAAATATGCTCCACTACCTCGCCACAAAAAACGGCGTCAAAATGATTGTCGCCAAAAGGAAGCGTTTTACCGTCATAATATACATCGACTTTTGAAAGGGAATGATCATGTCCCGTTTGTTCCATATCGACGCCGGTATATTCTTTTACGTTGAACAGGTTTTCGTATGGCTTGCGGCCGCAGCCAAAATCCATCAGTTTGCCTTCCAGTTGCGGAGCTTCTTCCCGGATGCCCTTGTATAAAGCGCGGCGGATAAAATAAAAAGGGTTGATGAACAGGCTTAAAAAGTTGGGCTGAAAGCTTTGCTTTTTAAGATATGTGATCAATGAGGTAGACATCGGGGCAAAAGGATATTTATGGTTATTGATGTGTCAGGGTCTGGAACTTACGGTAATGCAACAGTAATAACAGCAAAAGAAATACGCCAAACGACGATGCATAAAATGGCAGGCTGTCCGGGCAAAAATGTCTCACGGCAACGGGAATAACCAAAAGAATGCCTGTTTGTAAAACAAAAGATATCCTGTTCCTGATCTGCGATGCCGTGGAGCTGATCTTCAGCAACCCTATTGCCCAGGCTATTTCTCCCAGGCACAGGCTGATGGCGATGCTAAGCGCGTTTTGCCAGAATAAGGAAAGTAAAATGGAAGATACAATTGTAATGCCGGCTGCCATCGCCGTTATAATGGTATATTCCCTGTCTTTTTTACTTAGCATTGATTTGGTCGACATGCTTAAAAAAAGCGAATATACAAAAGCGGCAACTGCAAGGAAAACAAAGAACTCCTTTTCAGGCAGGTATTTTGGACCAAAAAACAACCGTATAAAGGATTCCGGGAAAATCAGCATCGACCCCGCAAAGGTTATCCCTGCTATGACGGAAAGCTGATCTACTTTGAGGCAAACGACTTCGTTCAGCATTTCTTTTATGAATGCCTGGTGAATAATGCGCAGGGCGCCCTTATACACTACATAGAATTTGAGACCGACAAACGCCACCGCTACCACCGTATTATTATAGAAGTAAGGGATAAACAATATAAGCCCCTGCCCGATGAAATAGAGGGAAAGCACCACGATGCCGAGGGGCACGCTTTTTAGATAGAGGCCGAGATGCTTAAAACGGGGAATGGCGACGACGGGAGTGCCCAGTATGCGCGATATGCCCAGGTTGGTAATGCTGTAAGTGAAAATAAGCGAGCAGACATACACCGAAACAAGCCATTCAGGGTGATACCGCACCACCAGCATAATAGCCGAAAAAGGGATAATAAGCCGTAAAAAAGAAGTAATGGAACCGGCAATCGGGAAGCCTCTTGCATATAAGGCATAGTCGCCGTTCCAGCCCAGCAGGGGCGCTCCGAGGAAAAGGAGGTAATAAGGATTCAGGAAGCCGATGACCGAAAGACCGCAGAGCAGCAGCGCCAGGGCAATACGGGCGGATTGTATGTGCTGGTATTGTTCTTTCCAGTCGACGGCCAGCGCCAGGTCCCGCATCGCCGCCGACTGGAGCCCCAGGCCCACCAGGTTAAGCATCAGCAAAACGATCGAATCGACCTGTGAGATGGCTTTTAATTGCTCGGCGGAGCCATGCTGCGACACCCATTTTAACGCCAGGATGGAAAAAAGCTGGCCGGCCCCGGTAAAAAAAGCAATTATAGTCAGTTTTTTAAGCATACAGATGATGTTAGCGACGGAGGGGACAATAGGTTTTTGGGTATTTCAAAGTAGACTTGCCGGGGACAAATTTTTTAAAGTGCAAGGTTATGAAAAACAAATTTCCCTTCTTGGAATAGTCCATTTTATTTTTAATTACATGCTTACCGGTATCGCCCTAACGCATTCCTGTAAATTACAATATGATTTGACAGGAATGACAGCGACCGGTAAAAAATGATATGCTTTTTGCAACAGTTCGCATGAATCACCCATGAGACAGGCGTATTATCTACACTTTATTGGATTTTGTTCAAATCCGAAACTGCTACAAACCAGGAACTGGTACAATTTTTTTATGCAATTAAACGAACCCCTGCATCTTTCGTCCAACGAATTGTTAAATATAGGATGGGCTCCCGTACCGGTTCCCCGGAATGTAAAGCAGATGTTAAATAACTGCGGAGCCCTGCCAACCAATTAACAATTTGCTACGTAAGAAACGGGGGAAGGCACCTGGAAAAAGGAATTGATCCGGTAGATTGGTATCCTCTTTTTGTGGTGCTGAAAAACGGCATCATTTGTGCCAGAAGACAGTCATTGAATTTGTAATTCAGAAGCCGTACTACCATAGGCTGGTAGGCTGAAAACCGGCTTTAGACACCTGGAATCTCCTGTTGGAACAGGGATATCTCCGGGTGTCAGGATTGCATACAGGAGAAAAAAAGGACCTATTAAAATTGGCAGGCGCCAAGGGCAATTTTGGGATTGAGATTTTCGTTCGTTGCGCGGTTAGACATGGAGAAAGATTCGAAAAAAGATGGTTTATGAGACGTATGATCTAGGGGTTAATAAGTAGGGCATATAATTTTTCGGTGAATGCAACGTTATGAAAAACAATATTGTCTAAAATTGAACTTTTGATTTTTTAGAAGAAATTTATGGTGTTTTTTGATGTTGTTATTTAGAAAACAATTTCTTTTGCACTATATTTCTCACTACGGTTGCCGGTTGAATTTGCCATAGATCCTAGTATAAAACTAAAAGACGAGCCTTATCATGCACCATCCAGACAATCTGGATCTCCGTAGAACGAGATCTGTAAGACAGCAACTTCCCGCATCCCCTGACGTCTACAAGAGTAAAAGCAGTACCTACCTGTTTGCCAAAAGAGCATTTGATATTGTTCTTTCCCTGTTGGTCGTGGCGCTTATTTTGTGGTGGTTACTCCCCATCCTGGCTATTCTCATAAAATTAGACTCCCGGGGACCTGTTTTCTTCGTCCAGAAACGTATCGGGCTCTTAGGAAAGACCTTTAACTGCCTGAAACTCAGGACAATGGTCGTAAATACACAAGCCGACACAGAACAAGCAGATAAAAATGACCCCCGCATAACACCTTTGGGTAGATTTTTACGTACTTCCTGTATGGACGAACTTCCGCAATTCTTCAACGTTTTGATAGGCGATATGAGTGTGGTGGGCCCGCGCCCCCACATGCTAAAGGATTGTGAGGAGTTTTCACGCCTGGTGCCTTCCTATGCTTTACGCCAGTTCCTGAGACCCGGTATTACCGGCATGGCGCAGGTAAAAGGCTACAGGGGCAAAACAAAGGGCTTTTTTGATGTGTTTCACCGTTACCAGTGGGATGTGTTTTATGTACGTAATGCCAATTTCATGCTCGATCTTCGCCTTATAAATAAAACCATCGGCCAGACCTTTTCGGCAGTATTCAGGGTTTCCGACAAGGAAATCAATACGGTTACTGCCGTCAAAACGGCGACTACTCCCGGTACGGAACCTGTTTTTGTCGAATTAAAAAATGCATAAGCATATTGAATGTCCGG
>DASYCT010000351.1:0-12599 GCA_036500065.1 Chitinophagaceae bacterium
TTGTTTACCAAGTATTCGCAAGGATTTGTCATGATGCCTGGCGGCTATGGCACGATGGACGAATTTTTCGAAGTGGCCACCCTTATTCAAACCGGTAAAATGAGCCAGGTGCCCCTTATCCTGGTCGGCACTTCTTACTGGGGTGGACTGATGGACTGGCTCGAAAAAGTGATGCTGAAGGAAGGCACCATATCGCCCAAAGACCTCGATCTGCTCAAACTGGTTGATACCCCAGCCGAGGTAGTGGAACATGTACTGCAGTTCTACAGCAAAAACTCCCTGCAACCGAATTTCTAAATCCCCCATTTTTCACGTTCTTTGCAAAAATTTTCATGGACCTGGTTCATCTCCTGGCACAAGCCTATGCAGAGCAGTTTACGTCGCCCGAGGACGATTTGCTGGCACAGGTCAACCGGCAAACCCGGGAGCAACACGCTCATGCCCACATGCTTAGTGGACATCTGCAGGGTAAGTTCCTGGAAATGATTAGTACCCTGCTCCGGCCGGCCCGCATTCTTGAAATAGGCACTTTTACCGGCTACAGCGCCCTTTGTCTCGCAAAAGGCCTGGTCCCCGGCGGCAGGCTCCATACCATCGAATGCCGGGTCGAAGAAGCGGCAAAGGCACAGGAAAATTTTAACAAGAGTCCCTACCGTGATAACATACAATTGTACGCCGGGAATGCGTTGGATATTATACCCCAGTTGCAGGAAACCTGGGACCTGGTATTTATCGACGCTGATAAGGTCAATTATACCGCTTATTATAAGCTGGTGTTACCGGGACTCAGAAGCGGCGGCATTATCCTTGCCGATAATGTATTGTTTCACGGTGAAGTGCTGCAACCGGTCGTAAAAGGGAAAAACGCCTTAGCCATCCATGCCTTCAACGAGTACGTGCGGCAGGATGGAAATGTGGACAAATTATTGCTTACCATCAGGGATGGTCTGATGATGATCATAAAAAAATAAACGATATCCGATGCAGGGAAAAATCATGGGTTGTGTTTTGTTAATCCTCGTTGCGACAGGGGCGAAAGCGCAACCATCCGATGCCGTCATCCTCTACGTCAACACCTATAAGGAACTGGCCATGCAGGAAATGCAGCGCACCGGAATGCCCGCCGCCATCAAACTGGCACAGGGTATCCATGAAACCGAAGCCGGCACCAGTGATCTCGTTAAAAAATCCAACAATCATTTTGGCCTTAAATGCAAGAGCTCCTGGACAGGCGACCGCGTGTACCACGATGACGACGCCCGCGGCGAATGCTTCCGCAGCTATAGTAATCCCGAAGAGTCGTACCGCGACCAGTCGGATTTTCTCAAAAGCAGTCCCCGCTACGCCAGCCTTTTTCAATTGGACCCCTCGGATTATAAATCATGGGCCTGGGGTCTCAAAAAAGCCGGTTATGCTACTAACACTGCTTATCCCCAAATACTTATTAAGATCATCGAAGATTACAACCTCGAACAATATACGCTGATTGCCCTTGGCAAGCTGAAACGCGAAGATGAAGTCCTGCTGGCCGGCAATCCCCCGGTAAACGTACCCAACAACGGAACCGTTGCCATCGGTACGGCCATTACCGACAACAAACCTATCGCACCGGCCAACGGCCAACGGTCAACCGACAACGCCGCTCCTGTCAACCCTCAACCGGCAATCGTCTATCCTCCGGGTGAATTTCTGATCAACAAAACCCGGGTCATCTTCGCTCCCTCCGGCACCGCCCTGCTGGCCGAAGCCGAGCATTTCAATATTTCCTATGCCCGCCTCCTGGATTTCAACGATATGACCAACGGCGATATCCTTCAAAAAGACCAATTGCTGTTCCTCCAGCGCAAACGAAAAACAGGCGCCAACGACATTCATGTTGTTCAACCCGGTGAAACCGTCTATGATATCTGCCAGGCCGAAGGCATCCGCCTCGAAAGCCTGTTGGACTACAACCAGCTTTCCGGCAGCATGCAACCCGCCCCCGGTGAAGCCCTTTACCTCCGGCAAAACGCCCCATCACGTCCTGCCCTGGTAGCTGAGCAAAAAAACGGTTCCGCAAAAGCAACCCTGCCGCCAGCAACCAGCAGCCAGCCACCGGTAACCGGTAACCAGTCCCCCGACTCCACCCATATCGTCCAATCGAAGGAAACCCTCTATTCCATATCAAAAAAATATGGCGTAAGTTTAGAGCAGCTAAAAGAATGGAATAAACTGGATTCGCTGGACCTTAAAACGGGGCAGCAGCTGGTGATCCGCAAAAACTAATCATGGAAAACATAGTAGTACACGACAAGGAGTTTGAACCCTACCTCAGTGCAGAAGAAATCACCGCCAAAGTGCAGCAGATGGCTGCCCAAATCAATCGCGATTATGACGGCAAACGCCCCCTGTTCATCGCTATACTCAATGGCTCGTTTATGTTTGCAGCCGATTTATTCAAGGCTGTGACCATCGACGCCGAAATCTGTTTTATCAAACTGGCTTCCTATAAAGGAACCAAGTCAAGCGGCCAGGTCATCACTGCCATCGGGCTCGATACCGATCTGATTGACCGCCATGTTATTATCCTGGAAGATATTGTCGATACGGGGAAAACCCTGAGCGAATTTCTTCCCCAATTGCAGCACCATCACCCTGCCTCGCTCAAAATCGCGGCTTTGCTACATAAACCCGAAGCTACCGTTTACCCCATCAAGGTCGACTATCTCGGTTTTTCCATCCCCAACAAATTCGTGCTCGGCTACGGGCTGGACTACGACGGCCTGGGCAGAAATATCAAGGAAATATACCAACTAGTCGGTTAAAAGCGTTCTAATTAACTTACTATCCCTTGACTTTCAGGGGATATCTGTATATTTTAGTGCTAACTATCCGGTTGAAAAGTCTGTGTACCATATTGCTTAGCCTCCTTGCCTGCTTATCGTTGTCTGCTCAGTACTATATGCGGGGAGAAGTGAAGGATGAGAAGGGCAATCTCTTATCGAACGCAAAAATGATACTGCGTTCTACGGGATACCTTTACTATGCCGGTAGTTCCGGCGGCTTTGGCCTGCCAAGCGCCAAACAACTCGATTCCGTTACCGTTTCCTACGACGGCTACGAAGAGCAGACCGTACAGCTGGCAAGCAACCGCTACGAATACATTGTCCTCAAAATGCAAAGCAGCGCGGCCAACCTGCGCAAAAATCACCTCGTATCCGTTACAAAAGACATGCGCTGGGAAGAACGCCACAACTGGTCGCTCGCCGGCGAAACCTATAGCAACCTCCTGGAAAATGAATTTATTCCAGCCCGGAAATTTCCCGAAACAGGGTTTTCCATTAATACCAACAAAGCCTCTTACAGCAATGTGCGTCGTTTTCTCACGATGAGCAGCACCATACCCCCCGACGCGGTGCGGATAGAAGAGCTGCTCAATTATTTTAATTTTGGCTATACGGCGCCCCCAAAGGATAGTACCTTTCATTTTGATTCCTGGCTTTCCTCCTGCCCATGGAATCCCGACAACCAGTTGCTCTACCTCAAGCTCTGCGCAAAAAAAGTAAATCTCGACAGCATTCCCCCGAGCAATCTCGTGTTCCTGATTGACATCTCGGGTTCTATGGATATGCCCAACCGCCTGCCCCTGCTCAAATCCGCCTTTAAACTGATGGTGAATAACCTCCGTGATAAGGACACCGTTTCCATCGTCGTCTATGGCAGCACCGTGGGTATATGGATGCAGCCTACCTCGGGAAAAGAAAAAGAAAAGATCAGCAAAGCCATCGAAGACCTCTATCCCGGCGGACCCACCCCCGGCGCAGCGGGCATCGTTACCGCCTATGATGTCGCCCAAAGCAAGTTTATAAGAGGAGGGAACAACCGGGTGATACTGGCTACGGACGGCGATTTCAATGTGGGACAAACCTCGGAAGACGAACTGGAAAATATCATCGTGTCGCACCGTCGCACCGGTATTTATCTTACCTGCCTCGGCGTAGGTATGGGCAATTACAAGGATTCCAAGCTGGAAGTGCTCGCCAAAAAAGGCAACGGCAATTTCGCCTATCTCGATAATGAAACGGAAGCGGAGAAAGTGCTGGTAAAAGAGCTCACCCAAACCCTCTACAGCGTGGCCGATGATGCCTATGTCAGCATTGGGTTCAACCCCAAACTGGTAAAGGAATACCGGCTGATCGGGTTTGACAATAAGGTGAGCGCCATTGCCGATTCGCTCAATGAACTGGAAGGAGGGGAGGTAGGTTCGGGACATACGCTGATGGCCCTGTTTGAACTGTCGCCCGCCGGCATGGGTGATATAGCCCCGCGCAATGGCGATAAACTGGCCAATATCAACCTTAGCTACAAATGCCCTGTGGATTCCAGCAGGAAGCATTCGTATTTCACTATACCTTATGAAATGACCGATTTTAATGAATTGCCTTCCGAAGAACGGTTTGCTACCGCGGTAGTGGAATTTGCACAGTTGGTCAAGAACTCCCCTTATGCTAAAAACATAGCCTGGATTGATTGCATCCAGCTGGCCAATGATTCCTACAATCCCAATGATGCGATCCAGAAAGAATTCCTCCAGCTGGCGGAGAAAGCAAAGAAGATATATTCGAAAATAAAGAAAAGGAAAATCGATCGCTGATTCTTAGACGCAATGATCGTGTCGGCACGAACCATTAGCTAAACATCTCCCGCATCTTATCAAAAAAGTTTTTATCGCTCTTCTCCGGCTTGGGTTGGAAGTTCACCGACTGCCCCATCTTTTCCAGCGCCGCCTTTTCTTCTGCGCTCAGGTGCTGTGGCGTCCATACGTTTACGTGAATAAGCTGGTCACCCTTTGCATAACCATTTACTTCGGGGAATCCCTTGCCTTTCAGGCGAAATATTTTGCCGCTTTGCGTGCCGGCGGGAATTTTTATTTTGGCTTTCCCGTCAATCGTGGGTATCTCTACCTGCGTACCGAACACGGCATCGGGAATGGAAATATGCAGATCGTACGCTACGTTGAGCCCGTCACGGTGCAGCTCCTTGTGTTGTTCTTCTTCTATCAGCACGATAAGATCACCGGCAGGGCCGCCGCGCTCGCCCGCATTGCCCCTGCCTCCGAGGCTTAGCTGCATGCCTTCCTGTACACCGGCGGGAATTTCAAGCGTCACCGTTTCTTCGCCGTATACCCTTCCATCGCCTTTGCAGGTGCCGCATTTGGCGGTAATGGTAGTACCCTCGCCGTTGCAGGTAGGGCAGGCCGTTACCGTCTGCATCTGTCCCAAAAATGTATTGCTGACCCGCTTTACCTGTCCGCTGCCGCCGCAGGTAGAGCAGGTTTGTATGCTGCTTTTATCTTTGGCGCCATTGCCACCGCAGGTCTGGCATACGACGTATTTCTTCACTTTCACGCTGCGCGTCACGCCCCGGGCGATCTCCTCGTAAGAGAGCTTTAATTTGATCCGGAGATTGCTTCCGCGAACTCCCCGGCTTCTTCCACCGCTTCGACCCGCTCCACGGCCACCGCCAAAAAAGCTACCAAAAAGATCATCCCCGAAAATATCACCGAACTGGCTGAAAATATCTTCCGTGTTCATGCCGCCACCATAACCCCCGCGCCCGTTGCCACCTACCGCTGCATGTCCGAAACGATCGTATTGTGTTTTTTTATCGGCATCACTCAACACTTCATAAGCTTCCGCGGCTTCCTTGAATTTTTCCTCGGCGCTTTTATCGCCGGGGTTACGATCCGGGTGATACTGCATGGCCACTTTACGGTATGCCTTCTTAATCTCGTCTGCAGACGCGGCTTTGGCAACCCCTAAAACTTCGTAATAGTCTTTCTTCATAAAAATGCATACTGTCCGGCACTACTGGCCAGGTATTCGGTTTTCAATTTATTTCTCCCCCTTTAGGGGGCCGGGGGGTTATTTCCCCACCACCACTTTCGCAAACCGTATTATCTTATCATTCAGGTAATAGCCTTTTTGCAATTCATCCAGCACCTTGTCTTTCAATGATTCATTGGGAGCTGGTATATCCGTGATGGCTTCGTGAATATCGGGGTTAAAAGGCTGGTGCAGGGTCTCCATTGGTTTTACGCCTTTGGCCTGCAAGGTATTTCTCAGTTTATTGAATACCAGTAGTACGCCCTCTTTCACAGCGTTGATATCATCACTGGTTTCCAGTTGCTTCTGTGCGCGATCGCAATCGTCCAGCACATCCAGCAATGATACAATCACATCTTTTCCAGCCGTTTGTACGAGATCAAGCCGTTCCCGGGCACTCCGTTTCCTGAAATTGTCAAATTCCGCTACAAGACGGATGTATTTATCCTTCCATTCAGCAGCTTCCCGTTGCCATTTCTCTGTCTCGGCGGCCTGCACGGCCTCATTGTCATTGCTGGCGGCTTCCTGCAGGTCACCTGTTATTTTTACATCTTTTTCTTCCATATTCTTACAAATTGTCAGCGAAGGTAAGGTACTCAAGAATATTGCCAACAGGCCCCGGAAGGACAAAATGTCGCTTGGAGAAAGCTGCAAGCCTTGAGTTACGAGCTATGAGCCTGTTGCCGCAAAAAGCTGGTATCTCATAGCTCATAGCCCGGAGCTTCTTCTTCCCCCCTTTAGGGGGTTAGGGGGTTTTCCCCTAAGTTTGTGTACTGCTTACATGAGTGATATCCCGTCAAATACAGATCGGTTAAGCGCCTGGTGGCAACTGGCCCTGGGGGGCGACGCACTGGCCTTTGAGAAAATGCACCAGGAGTTATTTCCCGGCCTTTATTATTATGCCCTCAAGCTCCTGGAAGATAACGAACTGGCCGACGATGCTGTCCAGGACCTGTTTATTAAAATATGGGTAAAGCGGGCAACTATCGGCGAACTGCAAAAAGTAAAAGCCTATTTTTTTACCGCCCTGCGACGGCAGGTGCTTAACCAGTTGCGCAATCTCCGCTTGCGCCAGCTCAATATCAGCCGCCTGGAACCCGAAATAGAATTTTCCCCCGAAGAAATCGTGGTAAAACAGGAAGAAGCCGACAATCTCCATGCCCGCCTGCTGGAATTGCTCAACAACCTGCCGCCCCGTCAACGGGAAGCCATCTACCTCCATTATTTTGAAAATATGGACTACCAGCAGGTAGCCACAGTCATGGGCGTCAACTACCAGTCCGTGCTCAACCTCACCCAAAAAGCCATGCAAAAGCTCCGCTCCGCCAACCTGCTCTGGCTGCTGGTATTGATCAGCAGTTCACAATTTGTCCATCGCTCCTAATCCATTTTCCTCCCCCGCCCCCGGCGCCCCTCTGTGTCCCTTGAAAGAAAAAACGAGCAAAAGCGCTGTGCTCTCCGTGAAACAACCTCTGTGCCCTCTGTGGTTAAAAAATCGCGCCGAAAGCACCTCAACCCTCTTTTCCCAAAAAAATGTTAAAGAAACAGAGTATATAACCTTCCCCTCCCGTGTCTTATTACAAAATAGCCCAGCATGGCAGATAGCCAACAACCCGGAGAAGAGAATCAATCATTACCCTTTTCTTTCCGTAAGAAGGAACTGACCCCCGGCCTCCAGTCCAAAAACTGGCAGGCTGTCGAAGCCGCCATCCTTGTAGAGGAAGCCCCCCGGCGCAGGACATGGATACGCCCCGCCCTCGTTACAACGATGCTGGTACTGGCACTCGTAGTATTGACCTGGTGGTTGCAGAACAGGCCAGCCCTGCAGCCCCTGATGGCAGAACTTAAAACGCATTACGGTGAGATCAAACGGGTAACCCTTCCCGACGGATCATTGGTCGTACTCAATGCCAATTCAACGATGCGGCTTCCGCAAAACTGGACCAACGAAGGCGATCGGCAGGTATGGCTGGAAGGTGAAGCCTATTTTGAAGTAGCAAAGAAACCGGCTACCCACCAGAAGTTCGTGGTGCATACCACCCAGGTGGATGTACAGGTATTGGGTACCCGCTTCAATGTGAATACACGCCACCTTCAGTCCGTGGTATCGCTCGAAGAAGGAAAAGTGCAGTTACTTTTCAACGGCAAGGTAAAAGAAGTAATAGAAAAGAAAACGGGCAACAACGGCATCCGGCTTACACCCGGGGAAACAGCCATCGTCAACCCGGTGAAAGGCACTGTGATAGACGAGAATAAAGACGTGGTGTATCATTCCGGCTGGACAAGAAATGAGTTCCATTTTGATCATACCCCCCTTAGCGAAGTGGCTGTTATGATCAACGATGTGTACGGGTATAAAATGCAGTATGCCGATAGTTCATTGCAGTATAGAAGTATTTCCGGTGGCGATTTGAGCGCCGGCAATATCCAGGAACTGGTAAGTATACTCGAAGTTGCACTAAGACTTAAATTAACCATTATAGATAAAACAATCGTTGTAGCCAAAATACACAAATAAACTCTGTTTAACTAACGCGTTGTACGCCAAAAAAATGCCATATGAGAGAAACTACCTTTTTGGGTAAACAGCTTCTTTTTGCCCTCGCCTTCATGGGATTCGCCAATTTAATGGTGGCCCGTTCACAAACAAATCCGCGGATGGTGGCTTATAACCAGGTCCGCACAGATCTTCCCGAACAAAAGGGATCGGCACGACAGGTCACCCGCCTGCTGTCCGAAGCCCGAAAGATTTTCGATGTCGATTTTGTCTATGAGTCGAAGATCATTCCCGATACCCGTATGCTTATCGAGGTGGAGAAATACAAAACAGTAGAGTCCTTTCTCGACGATCTGCTGAAACCGCTTAACCTCAAATACAAAAAGGTGCTGGCCCGCGCTTATGTTATTTACGCCAGCGACGATGAGCTAAAGCATCTGATGGCCGGCCTTGCCAATGACGGCTTCATGCCGGCGGACATGCAGGGTGGTATGGTTGCTTCAGTCTCCACGATCCCCGTTACCGGCCGTATCGTTGACCAGCAAGGCATTGGCCTCGAAGGTGTAAGTATCGTAATTAAAGGAACTACCAGAGGAACCGTCACTGGCAAAGAAGGTACTTTCCGCCTGGACGTCGACAATGAAAATGCCGTATTGGTGTTTTCCCTTGTTGGCTACCAGCCCCAGGAAATGACGGTAGGAAAGAATGCTTTCCTGAGTGTATCACTCGTAGCCCAGACAAGAGGCCTGGAAGAAGTAGTAGTAGTGGGTTACGGTACACAAAAGAAAGTAAACGTCACCGGCTCCATCTCAAGTGTTAAATCGTCCGACCTCGAAAGCATGCCCGTCATACGCGTAGAGCAATCCCTGCAGGGCCGTACTTCAGGATTGACCATCGCTTCCAGTTCCGGCTCGCCCGGCGCTTCCGCTACCGTCAGGATTCGCGGTACCACGTCTATGAACAGCAGCGATCCGCTGTACATAGTAGACGGTGTTCCCATCGACGTCGGTGGTATTGATTACCTGAACCAGTCCGATATCGAATCCATCGACGTACTCAAGGACGCGGCTTCCGCAGCCATCTACGGTACACGGGCTGCCAGCGGGGTAATACTTATTACCACCAAGAAAGGAAAGTCCGGCGCCATGCACGTAAGCTATAACGGCTACTATGGTACGCAGGCGCCTGCACGTAAGCTGGAACTGCTCAACGCCACACAATATGCCACGCTTCGCAATGAATCGTCACTGGCCGGAGGCGGCAATATATTATATGCCAACCCTTCCGCACTTGGAAAAGGCACCGACTGGCAAAGCCAGATATTCAATAACGATGCCCGCATCCAGGACCATGAGCTGAGCATAAGCGGTGGCAACGATAAATCTACCTACTACGCTTCCTTTGGCTTCTTCAGCCAGGATGGGATAGTAGCTACCGATATTTCAAAATATAAACGCTTTACCGTTCGCCTCAATTCTACCAACAAAGTAAAAAGCTGGCTCAACTTCGGCAATAACCTCGGCTATTCTCATATCAGGAGCCAGGGACTCGGCAATACCAACAGCGAATTTGGCGGTCCCCTGAGTTCGGCTATCAACCTGGACCCTATCACCCCCGTGGTGATTACCGACCCGGCCACGCTGAACGCACCCCCTTATACCACCTACCCGACCTTCATCGAGCGCGACAGTAAAGGCAATCCCTATGGTATCTCCTCCATCGTGGGACAGGAAATGACGAACCCCCTCGCCTATATAAAAACCCGCCTCGGCAATTACGGCTGGTCGGACAACTTTGTAGGCAATGCTTATGTAGAAGTGGAACCGATCAAAGGATTGAAATTCCGTTCCAGCATCGGGGCCAAACTGGCTTTTTACGGCAGCGAAAGCTTTACACCGCTTTTTTACCTGAGCGCCACCAATTCCAGCCTCACCAATACTTCCTTCTACCGCGATGATGCCAAAGGATTGATATGGAACTGGGATAATACGGTGTCTTATTCCCGCAGTATAAAGGAACATAATTTCACTATACTGGCCGGTACCAGCGCACAGGAAAATTCCGCTTCCGATGTCAACGGCACCTATCTCGGCCTTCCGGTGAATAACTTCCATGATGCTTCGATGAACTATAGCCTGGCTCCTGCCAACCGCATCGCCGGTGGTTACGAAAACCAGCCCTACCGCCTCGAATCCTATTTCGGCCGTATATTATATGATTATGCCGGGAAATATTTATTCACCGGTATCATTCGCCGTGACGGGTCTTCCAGGTTCGGTTCCAATAACCGCTACGGTAATTTCCCTTCCGCTTCCGTGGGCTGGATTCCTACCCGCGAAAATTTCTGGCCGACCAATCGTGTCGTTACTTTCCTGAAAGTACGTGGCTCCTATGGTGTTAACGGAAACGATCAGTCGCTCGGTGACTTCCAGTTTGTGTCCACCATCGGTACCGGTAGAAACTATACATTCGGTAATAATACCATCGAGATAGGCGCCAGTCCCAACGCCCCGGCCAATCCCGCTCTCCGGTGGGAACAAACCAGCCAGGCCGATGTCGGCTTTGACGCCAACCTGTTTAAGAACTTTACGGTTACGGCCGACTGGTATGATAAAAAGACAACCGGTATGATCCGCCCCGTTCAATTGCCCGGCTATGTAGGCGCCACCGGCCAGCCTTATGGCAATGTGGCCAGCCTCGAAGACAAAGGTTTTGAACTGGAACTGGGCTATGCCAATAAAGTAGGCCCCGTCAACCTGAATGTAAGAGGCAACGCTTCCTACGTCAAGAATACGATTACCAATATCGGTGTGCAGCAATACCTCACCGGCAGCACCTTCCAGGCCAGTGCGTATGAAATAAGCCGCACTGCCGTGGGACAACCCATCGGTGAATTCTACGGGTTTAAAGAACTGGGCATTTTCCAGACACAGACCGATGTAAATAACTACCGGAATAAAAGCGGGCAGATGATCCAACCCAATGCCAAACCCGGTGATTTCCGCTGGGCCGACATTGATGGAGATGGAGCGATAACCAGTGCCGACCGCACGTTTATCGGCGACCCCACACCCCATTGGGCCTTTGGCTTCACCGCTTCGGCTTCCTGGCATAATTTCGACATCATTGCCTTCGGGCAGGGCGTGGCAGGAAATAAAATATTCCAGGGCCTGCGCCGCCTGGACATCCTCACGGCCAATTATACCACTGCCGCACTGAAACGCTGGACAGGTCCCGGTACTTCCAATGATTTCCCCCGGCTGAGCGACAATGATCCCAACAACAACTTTTTAAATCCCTCGGCTTTCTACCTGGAAGACGGTTCTTATTTCCGTATCAAGACAGTTCAAATCGGTTTCTCCCTGCCCCAGAGTGTGATTGGCAGGATACACGTGCAGAAATTGCGGATATATGTAAGCGGTAATAACCTGGTCACCTTTACCAAATACAGTGGCTATGACCCCGAAATCGGCGGCAGCAGCTACAGTATCGACCGCGGTATTTACCCACAGGCCCGTTCGTTCATGGCCGGTATGAACCTTACTTTTTAAAGAAAAAAAACGATTGTTATGAAAATGAATATGTTGGTCTTTTGCGCCTCAATAGGGCTGCTGGCCACTTCCTGTTCGAAAACTTTCCTCGATGTATCGCCTAAAGGCATACAACTGGAATCCAATTATTACCAAACCCCCGACCAGGCCTTCGCTGCCGTGATCTCGGTGTACAACCCGCTTTCCGAGGAAGCAGGTGGTACCGACAACACCTATATCAACAAAATTGGCGCGCTCAACGCTGCTTCCGACGAGTGTTATGCCGGTGGCGGTGGTCCAACGGATATGGGCACCTGGCAGGTATGGAACACCTATACCCTCAGCGCCGCCGTTGGCCCGCAGGCAGGGTACTGGGATAAAGCCTATACCGGTATTTACCGCGCCAATGTAGCGCTGGAAAGGCTGCCCGCTGTGCCCGGTTTAAGCTCCGCGCTGCTCAACCGCTACGTCGCGGAGTGCAAGTTCCTGAGAGCCTATAACTATTTCGACCTGGTACGCCTCTTTAAAAACGTGGTGCTCACTACCACTGCCATCGCTGCCGGCGATATCTATACACAGGTACAGGCAAAACCCGAAGACGTATATGCCCAGATTGAAAAGGATTTAAAAGATGCTATCACCAACCTGCCCGCTACGGTGGCTACCACCGAAAACGGCCGGGTTACCAAGGGCGCTGCACTGGCCCTG
>DASYCT010000352.1:0-12145 GCA_036500065.1 Chitinophagaceae bacterium
TACAGCAATTGGCCAGCGTGTACATGATCTTATCGCTGCTCTCACCAAAGATGATCAGCTCGGCATCTTTCTTGCCAAGACCGGAAAGCGCGCCATCTCCTTTGATCTCTATCGGCAGGCGGATGGGACGGGGTGATTCCAGCCGGTCGCCAAACTGGTTGAAATCTTTCAATTCCTTCAGGTCGATGCTCTTGACCGCGATGTTATAAAACAGGTCGAGCGAGGAACTCAGCTTGTAAAAATTGGTGAGTTCATCAATATTATGCTGGCTGAAAGACGCGCCCATGCCTTCCAGCTTTTTTTGCAGGGTGTATTTGCCATCGTCGGCAATCTTTCTTTTTTCTTCTTTCAGCGAGTCTTTTATCTTACTCCTTGCCTTGGCCGTGACCACAAAGCCCAGCCAGTCTTCATTGGGCTTTTGCTTGGATGACGTAATGATCTCCACCTGGTCGCCGCTTCGTAGTTTATGGCTGATGGGCACCAGCTTGTGGTTTACCTTGGCGCCGATACACTGTGAGCCAACGGCGCTATGGATAGAAAAAGCAAAATCCAGTGCGGTAGAACCAATCGGCAGCATTTTCAAATCACCCTTGGGGGTATATACATATATTTCTTCGGCAAGAAACGAGGTTTTGAAATCCTGCAGGAAATCGACCGAATCATTGTCTTCACTGTTCAACACTTCGCGTATCTGCTGGAACCATTTATCAAACCGGCTTTCGTCGGCCGTATCTTCCTTATACTTCCAGTGGGCCGCCAACCCTTTTTCCGCTATTTCATTCATGCGGCGGGTACGTATCTGTACCTCCACCCACTTGCCCTGGGGACCCATCACGGTGGTGTGCAGGGCTTCATAGCCGTTACTCTTGGGATTGCTCAACCAGTCGCGCAGGCGTTCGGGTGAGGGCGTATATTCATCCGTAATCATGGAATAGACGCTCCAGCAATCCTGTTTTTCCCGTTCCTGCGGGGAATCGAGTATCACGCGAATGGCAAACAGGTCATACACTTCTTCAAACGTCACTCCTTTTTTCTTCATCTTGTTCCAGATGGAGTGAATACTTTTCGGACGACCGTGTATTTCAAATTTATAATCGCCGCTTTCCAGCTTTTCCTTGATAGGCCGGATAAACTCGTTGATATAGCGGGTTCGTTCTCTTTTTGTTTCAGCCAGCTTACGCGCGATTTCCTTGTAGGTATCCGGCTCCAGGTATTTCATGGCGAGGTCTTCCAGCTCGGTCTTGATGCTGTACAAACCCATACGATGCGCCAGCGGTGCATATACATACACGGTCTCGGAAGCTATTTTCAATTGCTTTTCGCGCTTCATGCTTTCCAGCGTGCGCATATTGTGCAGGCGATCGGCCAGCTTGATCAGGATAACACGGGGATCATCGGTCAGCGTCAGCAATATCTTTTTAAAATTCTCCGCCTGCTGTGAAGCATTGACATCAATTACGTTGCTGATCTTGGTAAGCCCGTCCACGATGCGCGCTATTTCCAGCCCGAATTCACGTTGTACATCGTCGAGGGTAATATCGGTGTCTTCTACTGTATCATGTAACAGGGAGCAGATGGTAGAACGTACGCCCAGTCCTATTTCATCGATACATATCTGGGCCACGGCCAGGGGGTGCAGAATATAAGGCTCACCGCTTTTGCGGCGCATGGTTTTATGGGCTTCGGCAGCCATTTCAAACGCCTGTCTCACCAATTCTTTATCGCCGGGTTTTAACTTGGGTTTGAGTCCCCGCAGGAGGGCACGGTACTCCCTGAGAATGAGCTTCTTTTCCTGTTCTTCGGTAAGATTGTATTTCGGCGTGGCAGCTACAGAATCCATAGGCTACGAATTTACGAAAAGCAGGCCGTTTTTCTAAATTTATGGCAAAAGCACTACTTTTGCACTCCCAAATCCTGAAGTAGGCCCGGAAGGCCGGCTTCCCGACTTGCGGACTAATAACAGCGGATGTGGCGAAATTGGCAGACGCACCAGACTTAGGATCTGGCGCCGCAAGGCATGTAGGTTCGACCCCTATCATCCGCACACCCCCCGGCCCCCTAAAGGGGGGGTGGGCAGGTCGCTGATAAAATGTATCAGCATTTTATTTTTAAAACAGTTCTTAGTAATATTTTTTAATCAATAAAATCGCCTTCTATCGGGTGATTGACCTAAGTTCCCCCTTTAGGGGGACAGGGGGCAATCTCTCCTTTAGGGGGACAGGGGGTGTTATATTATGGCTACAATTACCAGGGAAAACATCGGTTTGCTGAACGAGAAAATCGTTGTAAAAGTAGAGAAGACCGATTACCTGCCTTCTTTTGAAAAAGCAATCAAAGATTATAGCAAACAGGCCAATATTCCGGGCTTCCGCAAAGGAATGGTGCCTGTAGGCATGGTGAAAAAGATGTACGGTTCTTCCGTATTCGCCGATGAAGTGCTGAAAAGCGTGGAAAAAGGATTGTCCGATTACATGGTCAACGAAAAGCTGGAAATCTTTGCACAGCCCCTGCCCCTGCCGGAAAACGACGCCAGCCAGCTCAACATGAACAGCCCGGCCGAATATGCATTCGCTTTTGAAGTAGGTCTGAAACCCGATTTTAAAGTAGCCGATCTGCCCAATGCCAAACTGACCCGTTATAAAGTAACCGTAACGGAAGAAATGATCAACGAGGAAGTCGATCGCCTGCGCGTTCGCAATGGCAATATGACCGATCCTGAATCGGTGACCGGCGACGAGAACGTGCTCAACGTAACGTTTACAGAAAGCGATGCCCAGGGCAATGAAACGGCCGACGGTATCAAAAAAGATAATTCCTTACTGGTAAAATATTTCAGCGAAAGCTTCCGCCCCTCGCTGATTGGCCTGAAAGTAAACGATCATTTCGTGGTGCAGCTTTCATCCGCCTTTGATGAAAAAGAAAGAGAGTGGATATTGAAAGACCTCGGACTGGAAGCAGCCGATGCCAATAAGTATTTCAATGTAGTAATTACCAAAGTAGGGCTGGTAGAGAAAGCCGAACTGGGCGAAGCTTTTTTCACCGCAGCTTTTCCGGGCAAAGCCATCGCCACGGAAGCTGAATTCAGGGACACGGTCAAAGAAGGCATACAGCAATACTGGGACAGCCAGAGCCGCAACCAGCTGATTGACCAGGTGTACCATGAACTGCTGGACCATACTACCATCGCCTTCCCCGAATCCTTTCTCAAACGCTGGATGCAAAACGGCGGCGAAGCGCCCAAAACACCCGAACAGGTAGAAAGCGAGTTCCCCTCTTTTGTTAATTCGCTGAAATGGACGCTGATCATAGACCAATTGGTGAAAGAGCATGGCATTGAAGTGAAACCGGAAGACATCCGCGCCTTCGCCACGCAGCAATTATTCAGCTATATGGGCGGCCAGATGCCCAATATCGAAGAACAACCCTGGGTGAATGATTACGTGGAAAAGATGATGAAAGACCGGAAATTCGTAGAGGACAGCTATCACCGCATCCAGACCGACAAGGTATTCGGATGGGCTGAAACGCAGGTAAAGCCGGTCGAAAAAGCCATCAGCGCGGAAGAATTCACCAAAATGCAGCAGGAACACCAGCATCATCATTAACAATAGCTCGCCGGGAAGTCACCCGGTAAACATAATTTTACATGAAAAGGCAGGCTTTTAAGGCCTGCTTTTTTATTTTTGGGACAATTTGTCGTTTTTTTTGCTTTGCATGGTATTTGGATAGTCACAAAGAATTCAATTAAATTGCCGGATCAAAAGAAGTATCATCTATCTGATCCTTTTAAAAAATAATAAAATCTAACAGATGAACCTTGGAAAAGAGTTTGAAAAATACGCCGTAAAACACAGGGGTATCTCAAGCAACACGCTCAATGATTACCAGAAATACGAGGTCAACAATCTTACGCCCAACATCATTGAAGAACGCCCGATGAACATTGCCGTAATGGATGTTTACAGCCGTTTGATGATGGACCGTATCATCTTCCTCGGTTACCCTATCAATGACGAGGTGGCCAATATTGTGACCGCACAATTATTATTCCTCGACAGCACCGACCGCAACCGCGATATCCAGATGTACATCAACAGCCCCGGTGGTAGCGTGTACTCCGGCCTTGGCGTGTACGACACCATGCAATATGTATCGCCCGATGTAGCCACTATATGTATAGGTATGGCGGCGTCCATGGGACAACTGCTGATGTGTGCCGGCACCAAGGGAAAACGCACTGCGCTCAAGCACGCACGTATTATGATGCACCAACCAACGGGCGCCATCGGCGGACAGGCCAGCGATATTGAAATCACCGTAAATGAAATCAGGAAGCTCAAAAAAGAGCTGTATGAAATCACGGCATTCCACACGGGAAAAACGCCCAAACAGATCGAAAAAGACAGTGATCGCGATTACTGGCTTACCGCCGTGGAAGCAAAGGAATACGGGCTGGTAGATGAAGTATTGCTTATCAACCCCCGCAAGGAAAAAAAGGCTGAATAAGCCCGGCTAACCATTTCAAAAAATAATAAACAGACTATTATGAATATGCGTCAATATTATGTACAGCCTTACCGCATGGACGACGAACCGGATGAACCCAAAGAAGATAAGCCGGTGGGGCCCGATGCCATGATGCTCATGAAAAAGATGGAAAAATTCTTTTTCGAGACCCGCAGCGTATATCTCTGGGGCGGCGTAGACGACCGTTCGGCCAGGGATGTGACCACGAAAATGCTGTTGCTGGATGCCGATAAACCCGGCGAAGAAATAAAATTCTATATCAACAGCCCCGGTGGCATCGTGACCAGCGGGATGGTGATCTACGATACCATGAAAATGCTGAAAAGCCCTATCAGCACCATCAATATGGGACTGGCAGCCTCTATGGGCTCCATCTTATTGAGCGGTGGCGTGAAAGGAAGGCGTTTTATTTATCCCCATGCCGAGGTGATGATACACCAGCCGAGCATTGGCGGTTACTACCAGGCGGTAAGCGCTGACCTGGAAATACAGGCTAAGCAAACAAAACGCACAAAAGAGATTTCCGCACGCATACTGGCGGAGAACTGCGGCAAGAAAATGGAGCAGATAATGAAGGATTTTGACCGCGATTACTGGATGGATGCCAAAGAATCGCTGGAATATGGTATTGTTGACAAAGTGATCGACAAACTATAACCGGCTACCTGTCAGATAGTTGTAATAAAAGCCGCTCCTGTAGCGGTTTTTCTACCCCTATAAATAGTATTGGATTAACTAAAAAAGTTTGTGACCTTTGTGACCAACGGATTCCGGCGTCCTAAGGCGCCGGTCAAGAATTATAACTATGGCTAAAAACTCTTTACACTGTTCGTTTTGCGGGCGCAGCCGTGATGAAGTGAAGATACTCATCGCCGGACAGGAAGGACATATTTGCGAAAACTGTGTAGAGCATGCGCAGGAAATCATTGAACAGGAACTGATGATACGCAGCGAAACAACCGCCAGTACATCACAGTTTAAACTCAATGTCAAAAAACCGATTGAAGTAAAACGCTTTCTCGATGAATACGTGATCGGCCAGGACGATGCAAAGAAAGTACTGGCAGTGGCCGTCTACAATCACTACAAACGCCTGCAACAAAAGGTAACCGAAAATGATGTAGAGATCGAAAAGAGCAATATCATCATGGTGGGTGAAACGGGCACGGGCAAAACATTGCTCGCAAAGACCATTGCCAAACTGCTCAACGTTCCCTTTGCCATTGTTGACGCTACGGTATTTACCGAAGCGGGTTATGTAGGCGAAGACGTGGAAAGCATTCTCACGCGCTTATTGCAGGTATGCAACTACGATGTCACAGCAGCCGAGCGCGGTATCGTTTACATCGATGAAATCGACAAGATAGCCCGCAAAGGTGATAACCCTTCCATCACCCGTGATGTAAGCGGCGAGGGCGTTCAGCAGGGGATGCTCAAACTGCTGGAAGGCACCGACGTGCTGGTGCCACCGCAGGGCGGACGCAAACACCCCGAACAAAAGCTCATTAAGATCAATACACAAAATATTCTCTTTATCTGCGGCGGCGCCTTTGACGGCATCGATAAGCTGATTGCCCGCCGGGTAAATACCAATGCCATTGGTTTTAACGTAAACAAAGAGCAGCAGGAGAACATGAAGAAGAACCTGCTTCAATACGTAAACGCCCAGGATTTAAAACATTTCGGGCTGATACCCGAACTGCTCGGGCGTCTTCCCGTCGTTACCTATCTCAACCCGCTTGATGCCAATACGCTCCGTTCGATTCTTACCGAACCGAGGAACTCGCTGATCAAACAATACCAGAAATTGTTTGAAATAGAAGGCATCCAGTTGAATATGGATGAAGAGGTACTGGACTTCATGGTGGAAAAAGCCATGGAATATAAATTAGGAGCAAGAGGCCTGCGCAGCATTTGCGAAAACATACTGACCGATGCCATGTTTGAATTGCCTTCGGGAAAAGAAAAGCTGTTCCATGTAACGGCTGAATACGCCCGGAAGAAATTCGACAAGAGCAAGATGAGTTTGTTAAAAGTGGCGTAATAACCGCCCCATCAACCACACCCCCCGCCCCCCTAAAGGGGGAGTTGGGCCCCAGCCCCTAAAGGGGAGCTGGCAAGCCGCTGATAAAAAAGTAGCAGAGATTATTATACAAAGCTCTTTCGACAACAATTTTTCAAATCAACAAAATCGCCTTCTATCAGGGAGACTATAACTAAGTCCCCCCTTTAGGGGGACAGGGGGTGTTATATGCAGGAATTAATCGACAAACTAATGGCCGAGGGCCTGACAGAAAAACAGGCCATAAAAGCAGTGGAAATCGTCAAGAATTTTGCCAAGAGCAAATTCCCTTTGTTTGCCGGCGCCATCGAAAAGGTATTCGATAAGTATGCGCCGAAGGACGAAGATGATTATTTAGGATAAACAATAACGGGTCGCCCTCCAGGGGCGGCTCACCGTAGGCCGGGAAGGCGACCCACCGTTTCATAAAAAAAACCCGGGCATGGCGCCCCGGGTGTACACTATAAACAAGCAATCGGAAGAGACGTATTAAAAACGGTTATTTTAATATTTCCCGGGCTATCACGAGCTTCTGGATTTCAGAAGTGCCTTCTCCAATGGTGCAAAGCTTGGCATCGCGATAAAATTTCTCCACCGGGAAATCCTTTGTATATCCATATCCGCCAAATACCTGTACGGCTTCATTGGCCGTTTTTACGGCTATCTCACTGGCATAATATTTAGCCATCGCCGCCTCGCGCGTTACCGGCAGTTTTTTATTCTTCAGGTCCGCCGCCTGCATGGTCAGCAATTCCGCCGCCATGATTTCCGTAGCCATATCCGCCAGTTTAAACGAAATGCCCTGGAAATTGGCTATCGGCTGGTCGAACTGGTGGCGCTCCTTCGAATACTGCAGGGCTGCTTCGTAAGCCCCTTTGGCAATACCGAGACTAAGGGCCGCGATGGAAATACGACCGCCGTCCAACACCTTCATGGCCTGCTTAAAACCGGCCCCGACTTCACCGAGCCGCTGACTATCCGGTATACGACAATTATCAAAGATCATTTCCGCCGTTTCACTGGCGCGCATACCCAGTTTATTTTCCTTTTTACCCCCGCTGAAGCCTTTCATTCCTCTTTCCACTACAAAAGCGGTGGCGTTGTCTTTCGATCTCGGCTCGCCGGTCCTGCAAATGACTACAGCCACATCGCCGCTCCGCCCGTGGGTAATCCAGCTCTTGGTGCCATTCAGCACCCAATCGTTGCCGTCTTTTACGGCCACACACTTCATATTGCCGGCATCGCTGCCGGTATTGGGTTCGGTCAATCCCCAGGCGCCCAGCCATTCGCAGGTAGCCAGTTTGGGCAGCCAGCGCTTTTTCTGGGCATCGTTGGCGAAGTTCATAATATGCCCCGTGCAGAGCGAATTATGCGCCGCCAGGCTTAAACCAATGGAGCCGCAGACTTTGGCTATTTCCTGTATCACGGTCACGTACTCAAAATAGCTCAACCCGGCACCGCCATATTCCTCCGGCACCAATACGCCCATCAGTCCCAGCTTGCCCATTTCCTTAAAAACGGACAGGGGAAACTGCTGTGTTTCATCCCATTCCATGACATGCGGCCTGATATGCTGTGCTGCAAAATCCCGCGCTGTCTGGGCCACCTGCTGTGTAAGTTCCGATTGTTGAAATTCCATAAGGTAAGCGTTCTTTGCCTGCTTAACGATAAATAACAGCGGGCAATTGTTAGAGCATACAATTATTAAAGGCGCTGCAAGATAGAGAAAATAATTACGATACTAACAATTGTTAGCACTGTAATCGACAACCGTATAGTAGCTCTGGTTATCAGACGGCAAATGTGGATAACCATAAAAATAGTCAAATTTATTTTTGATTATTTTGCATATTTTGCATCAAATAATCAAAAATAAATTTGACTATTCCTTTTTTATGGCAAAAATTAGGCTTTTAGGTATCCCGGAAGATATGATAATCAATCGGTTGAAATTTGAAAATCCCTGGTGGAACACCGGCAGGATAGAAGAGGAATATAAAAAAATGTCCCGTCGCCTTTATTTTAATTTATTTTTTAAGCTCGTCAATGAGACTGACATTAACCGGGCAGTTGTGCTTATGGGGCCCAGGAGAGTTGGGAAAACCGTTCTTATGTACCATGTTATAGATGAGCTTTTGACCGAACTTAAAGTGAGAGAAAATAAGATTTGTTTTATAAGTATTGAAAATCCGCTATTTCAAAACATCGGGCTGGATGAGTTATTTATTCGATCCATGAAAACAGTTGGAAACGAGGATCCAAAAGGATACTTTATTTTCTTCGATGAAATACAATATTTGCCAGAATGGGAACGCCATCTAAAAGTACTGGTTGACAGTTATCCTCATACAAAATTTATCGTTTCGGGATCGGCGGCAGCGGCATTGAAACTAAAAAGCAATGAGAGTGGCGCAGGAAGATTCACTGAATTTATGCTACCTCCTTTGACGTTTAAGGAATATATAAGCATGACAGGAACCGAAAGATTGATAATGGAATCTTCGATTACCTGGAAAGGGAAAAGCATTCCCTACTATAGTACTAATAACATCCATAAATTAAACGAGCTTTTTGTTGATTATATTAATTTCGGTGGATATCCGGAAGTAATATTTAAAGATCATATCAAGCAAAACCTTTCAAGGTACATTAAAAGCGATATAATCGATAAGGTTCTTTTAAGAGATTTACCTAGTCTGTATGGTATTAAAAATGTACAAGAGTTAAACAGGTTTTTCACAATGCTCGTTTTTAATACAGGTAATGAACTTTCGCTTTCAGCATTGTCTCAATCGAGTGGCCTCAACAAAGAAACGATTAGTAAATACTTAATTTATTTAGAAGCTGCTTTTCTTATAAAACTTGTTAATAGAATTGATGATTATGGAAAAAAATTTGAGCGGCAGAATTATAGTAAAATATATTTAACAAACCCCTCATTACGAAGCGCGCTGTTTTCTCCACTGGAAATGGAATCAAATGCAATAGGTCATATGGTTGAGACGGCTATTTTCTCACAGTCCTTGCATAGAACTGAATCTTTGCCATTTTTTTATGCAAGATGGAAAGATGGGGAAGTTGATATGGTTTGTCTCAGAAAAGACAGACTAATACCAGATTGGGCGCTTGAAATTAAATGGAGTGACAAGGCATTTACTGATATGAAAGTACTAAAAAACATACTACTTTTTTCTAAAAATAACAAGTTAAAGGACGCAGTCGTTACCACACGAACTGAATGGGGTTTAAAAACGATGGAGGGTGTTAATATTAACTTTATCCCATGTTCTGTTTATGCCTATAATGCAGGTCATGCAACTATAAGTTACAAAGCAAAAAGCATGTAAATTTTCTTATGGCTAAAGGGGAAGTAGGGAGCCATCTCTTCGCATTTATGTCAGCTTTCCCGGGTTCTCTGTCCCAGCAATTTGCTTATTTCTCCGAGCCAACAGTAAGATAAGGCCGTAATTTCTGAAAAAACTCCGAGGTGATAATGTCAATCTTTTGCAGTTCCCCCACGTTTTTATAATCACCGTGCTGTCGCCGGTACTCTACGATGGCATTGGCGATATTCCAGCTAATATAGGGATGCTGCCGCAGCGTATTGGCATCGGCCGTATTGATGTCCAGGTGGCGCAGGGCATTGCTGTCACAACGCAGCAGGATTTTTATCTGCTGAAAAACCGAGTCCGGCAGCGCATACGTTTCACCCACCTGGTCCACCGAGTAAAATCCTCCGAGTTTATCCCTGAAATGTACGATGCGGCCGGCCAGTCGTTCGCCTATACCGGGCAGCGTTATCAATGACAGGGTGTCGGCGGCATTGATCTCGATGCCGTGGGGTGTAGTTGTTTTGTGAGGATAAGAAGGATAGCTCGCGCTTTTAGTGTATGAACCGGTGGACGGAGCGCTGTATTCCTTTCCTGCCGATCTTGTCGCCGGTAGCGGTTGTTCAATCTTTACATACGGCAGGAGCCGCGCATACTCGTCGGGATACAATCCATATATTTTACCAAGATCCTCCGGCCGACGGAAACGCCCGCCTTTCTCCCGGTAATGCTGAATGGTTTGAATGGTCCTGTCCCGCAGCCCCAATTCTTTGAATCCTGCTTCCGGTAATGTATTGGGATCAAAATAAAACAACCGGCCGCTGAAGCGACCTGTGTTGACACTTGTCGCAGAAGTGGATACAGGCGAATGGACAGCATGATCTCCGGGTTCTGCGCCCGGTTGTTCCGCCATCTGCCGTTCGAGCTGTTGCAGCATCTTCTTATCCGGCACAACGGGCTTTGGCGCCGGCCAACACCAGGGCAGCACCAATATCAACAGGGTGAGCACCAGTAATACCAGCACCGCACGCCGTTCTCCTTTATTGAACCGGAGATAATCTTTTACAAACTGTTTCCACATAGAGATAAGGGGCGGCAGAAAGATAATCGGTTAATGGGGCAATGTCAATACCATTTTCCCGGTAGCTCTTAAAGTACTATCCTGGTGTAGTACATAAGCATTTACACCTATTATATATTAGTGACATTCATTATAAACTGAAAACAAATCCCCAATACATCCAATAAAGGTATCATTCATCGTTTTATCCTGAGTCCCTCTAAACAACCCCCGCTCTATGAGAGTTTATCAGCTACATTATCAACAAGGTGAATGGAATAAAAAAGCAGGCAGCCCGGCTTTCGATGCCGGCAAATGCCAGTTGGTGATTATTTTCGGCGCTTCCGATTGTATTTCCGACCCGGCTTTCTTTAACAAGGTCAGGGCAGATTTTCCCGCAGCACAGGTAGCATTGTCGTCCACTTCGGGCGAAATCATCGGCGACAACGTATTTGACGACAGCGCCGTGGTAACCGCCATCGAGTTTGATCATACCAGCATTCGTCCTTTTATGACCAATATCCGGGAGCATGGTAACAGTTATGAAACGGGCAAATACCTCATGCAGCAATTGCAATCGGAACAATTAAGCAATGTCTTTATCCTGTCGGATGGCACGCATATCAATGGCAGTGAACTGGTAGCCGGTTTCAGCGATAACAATCAAAACAACATACCCGTAACCGGTGGCCTCGCAGGCGATGCCGCCCGTTTTGTCAAAACACTGGTAGGGCTCAACAACCCACCTGAAGAAGGCAATGTTGTCGCCATCGGTTTTTATGGAAGCCGCCTGAAAATAGGGCATGGCTCTTTCGGCGGCTGGGATGAATTTGGTCCCGAACGCCTGATTACCCGCAGCAGCAAAAATCTTTTGTACGAGCTGGACGGGCGCAATGCGCTTGATCTTTATAAAGAATACCTGGGGCCTTACGTGGATGAATTACCGGGTTCGGCTTTATTATTCCCGCTTTCCCTGCGCCTCAACGGTTCGGGCGAAAACCTTGTACGGACCATTTTAAGTATCAATGAAAATGAAAAGTCGATGACCTTTGCAGGCAACCTGCCCGAAGGTGGCAAGGTGCGTCTCATGAAAGCGAATTTCGACAAGCTGATCGACGGCTCCGCCACGGCGGCAAGCTATTCCTTTGAACCCTTACGCCAGCAGAA
>DASYCT010000353.1:0-5061 GCA_036500065.1 Chitinophagaceae bacterium
GTCGTACATCCTTACTTCATACAATTTGGAAGTGGGGTCGCCAATAAAAATAAACTGGTACCATGCACCCTGTGTCATGGGCACAACAATCGGCATCTCGTATTCGCTCTCCATTTTAATAGACGCTTCACGAACTACTTCATAACCCTGTGCGGTAAACAATTGTTTGAGACTGTCAATCTGGGGTTTGTATGAATCGTTCATACAACTTTCGAGGCGGATAACATCATCCTGGGCCCTGGCAGAAACTGAGAAGAGCATAACGATAGTGGATATAGCCAGGAGCCGTGCCATGGAGCTTTTCATAAATTGGGTTTTTTGAGTCTTCGTAAGGATATCGGAAATATTGTATCTCTTACAAATCTAAGATAAAACCGGCGGATTCGCAATTGATCTGACGCACTTTAACTACTTAGTTATGAGCTAGATAATTACCCTTAGAACAGGCGTAAAATCCCGGCCCGGGAAGGAGGGGAATGGGGCAATTAATTAAAAATGAGCTGATTAGATTACCTGATGAGTATCATGGTGCCTTTCCGCTTAATAGTTTTGCCGGTAAAATCTTTGCCCTGTACCACCCAGACATAGGTGTCGGGGTCCTGGGGTTTGCCCTTGTAGTTGCCGTCCCAGCCGAGGCTTTCACCCACCCCGTTCCACATCAATTCACCCCAGCGATTGTACACGCGGAAGTATTCGATCTCCGAAATACCTACCGGTATGGGGCGGAAAAGGGTATTGGTGGCGCCGCCGGGCGTAAAGGCATTGGGAACGAAAATATCCGGCCCGGTCTGGAACACCCTGACGTTGACGGTGTCGATTGCAAAACAGCCATCGGCCGTGTACACTTTTACAGCGTAGGTATAATAGCCGCCCACGCTGAAGGTGGCGGTAGGCGATTGTATATCGTTGCGGTTAAGATTGGTGGCCGGGGTCCACAGGAAGAACTGGGCGCCGCTGGCATGCAATTGCAGCGGCTGGTTGACGACGGCCGAAGTGTCATTGCCTGCAAAGGCGATCACGGGTGGCCGCACGGTGACGACTATCGTATCGAGCCCCGGTTTGGGACAGCCCAGCGTGTCATATACCCGGAGCACATACGCCACGGTTTGCAGCGGGTTTGCCAGCGGATCGAGTATGCTGGTGCTGCTAAGCCCATAGGACGGCGTCCACGAATAAGAGGAGCCCTTGATTCGGCCGTTTAGCTGTGCCGTATCCTTGTAACAAATGATTTGATCGGGGCCCGCGTTGGAGCCGGGATAGGGTATGGTGCGGATATCGACCGTACCGGGCGTGCTGCACTTACCGATATGAGCTATTACCTGGTAAGTAGTGTTGCCGGTGGGAGTAGCCACCGGGTTTTTGGCGTTGGGATTGTCGAGCGTTGCGGCCGGCGACCAGTTGAACGACAGGCCATTGCCACCGGGGGAGAGCACAATTCCGTCGGTAAGACAGATAGTACTGTCGGGTCCTGCGTCGACGGTCACCGTAGCGACTACCCGCACCTTTACCGAGTCGTTGTTGATACAGCCGTTTTCATCGAGCTGTACGTAATATTCGGTCGTCGTAGTGGGAAAGACCAGCGGGTCAGGCGTATTGTTGTTCAATGTTCTTGCATTGACAGGCGTCCACGAGAAAACGCCAAACCCCGTGGCATGCAGTTGCAGGGTGTCCTGCGTGGTGGCGTTGCTACAGATAAGCGTGTCCCTGAACGGCAGGGCAATGACCGGTTTGTCCAGCACGGCTACCGTCCCCGATACCGTGTCGATACATCCCTTGCTGCTCTCCACAATCAGCGTTACTTTTTTCGACCCCGTATCGTTGTATTTCCAGGAAGGGTCCTGGAGCAGGGAGCTATCGCCGGGGTTGGTGATATCGCCAAAGTTCCAGTGCCAGGCGCTTACAGTGCCGTATTTTGCTTTGGTGGTATCGGTGAACTGGATGGCATTGAGTATGCAGGAGCCGTTGAAGGTAAAACCGGGGTAGAAGCCCGGGTACACCTTCGCCAGCGTAGTGGTGGAGTCGGTACACTGGCCTGCCAAAATCACTTTCAGTTTTACGGTGTACGTTCCCGTGTCAAGATACTGGTGCTGAAGCCTGCCGACGGGATCGTTGGACGTATCGGGTGCGGTGCCGTCGCCAAACTGCCAGATATAAACGGTACCCGTTGGGTTGGTCTGTTCGTTCTGGAAATGGGCAAGGAAATCATCGCAATAGTCATAATCCGGGTTGAGTACGGCCTTCAGCGGCGTACAATCGGCAATGCGCAGGTGAATATCTTTCCGGTGTATATCGATGAGCACGCCGTGGCGGTATTCGTAAATACAGGTGGTGACCACATACTGCGAAGAGATGCCGGGCGCTATACCTGTAATGATGCCGGTGGCCGGGTTGATGGTTACCTGGAAACCCAGCGGGTTGGAGCCGCTGAACGGCGATTCGTAGGGAAGCGAATTAAAGGGCGGCGGCGCGGAAGGATCGGGATTGGGGTCGCCTGTTCCACCGCCACCATAGGCGTAGCAAAGGGTGTACACCAGTGAATCGTTGTCGGGGTCCTGCGCCGAAAAATCGAAGGTGAAATAGGAACCCACGCAAATAGCCACCGCATCATTGCCCGAGATGACGGGACTGGAATTATGTTCCGGCAGCGGCAGTACGCTGGTGCCGGGGATCACGCAGGTATAGGTAACGCCATAGCTGTCGCTGGGCGGCACCAGGTTTTCGATACCGGCAATGCGGCAGCAGCGTTGAAAAGCGATGGTATAACCGGCGGCATTATCAGGCACTTCGATGGTTGTACTGTAAAACCGTTCGAGATAACATATATCCGTCGGCGGGTTGGTGATGCAGGGATTGGAAGCGGGGTCGTAGCTGATTTGCTGTTGCGAAGTCAGGGGCGCCGTAGCGGAACTGGTTCCGTATTGCGCGTTATTGGTATTGTCGAAAACGGTAAACGGTTCGTTGGGGTCTTTCTGGGCTTCGGTGGCATCGCAGCGAATGTACAATTTGAGGGTGACCTGGTACTGCGAACTGCCCGCAGCGGAGCCGGGCCCGAGGTACTTATAATACATTTCTCCGCCCCTGATATGCGATGCAAACAGCGGTGCAAAAGAGCAGAGGGCAATGGTTATGAGAACCAGTTTTTTCATTTGTATCATTCAGTATCAATAACGAAGGCATCCTCCAAAAATGATAGCAGGGCGGAATTAGTTTTCTCCTTTTCTTCCCATAGTCCCATGTGACCGGAATGCTCCAGTAAGTGAATATACGTAATTTGGGGCAGGTGAACCTGTTGCAGACTTTGGTCAAAAGGCACCGCAGTATCGTATTTGCCAATCATAAAAAGTACTGGTTTTTTAATGGATCGCAGTATAGCAGTTCTGTCTGGCCGTTGCATCATCGCCTGGTGACCGGCAATCAATGTGTCGGGATTGAAGTCTTTGTATCTATCCACCAGACCCTGCACGGCTTCGCCCATGGATATACGGGATTCGGGACTAAAAAGGTTGGGTATTGATTGCTTCAAAAACTCGTAACTGCCATGAGTACGAATGAACTCAATGCCTCGTTGCCTGCCGGCTTTTTTTTCGGGACTATCGGCGTAGGCAGTGGAGTGCATCAACGCGAATGCCGACAACGCTTCGGGATATTTTTCCGCGAAGGCGAGTATGATATAGCCCCCCATGCTATGGCCTGCAAAAACAGCGCGTTCTATCTTTTCTTCGATCAATAACTGCCGGATACAGTCGGCCGCCAGCTCCATACTGAACGTGTCGGTCAGTTGTGACCGGCCGCTGCCGGGCAAATCGGGTATAATAAGCCGGTAGTATTTTTGCAGCGCTTCCACCTGGTGCTCCCATATCCTGCTGTCTTCTGCAAAACCATGAATAAGCACCACGGGTTCGCCCTTACCGGCGACGGTGTAATGAATTTGTTTGTTTTGGAAAATTATTTGTTTCATACCCCGCCCCCTGTCCCCCTAAAGGGGGAACTTAGTTACAGTCTCCCGGTTTAAAAGGCAATGTTATTGATTTGGATAGTTTACCGGTTGTTAAAGAAATATTTTAATTGAATGCTAATACATTTTATCAGCGGCCAGCCCCACCCCCTTTTAGGGGCTGGGGGTCTTGCTCCCCCTTTAGGGGGTTGGGGGGCATGCTTCTCAGCAACAGTAATACGACCAGTGGGATCAACGCATTGTTCATTTCCTGTGGCAGCAATTTCCAGCAGATAAGCAGCCCGGCCAGCAGCACGGATACCAGCGTCCAGTAAACACGTATCCATTGCTTTTGTTTCCTCGGCATAAAGGCCATGACGGCATGGGTGGGGAGCGCCCACACGAGGTTCCAGTTGTTGCGGCAAACAGTATCTACCCGGGTTATCCATAAAGCGCAGATGACGATACCCATCAGGCCGGTGACAAGAAACAGTGTGGTATCAAAAATAGTAAGCACGCGGGTAGCTATGCGGCCCCGTTTAAAGGAAAGGACAAGGCCGATGATCAGCAGTGCGACGAAAAGCGTCATGGGCGCAAACCAGGTATCGGCTTTTTGCAGGGGAGCGGCGGGCAGCAGGACGATGTTCTGGCTTACCAGCGGGTGGCCGGCTGTTACCGCGCTGTCAAACCCCTTTTCGAGCCAGTCCGGCAGGAACATGGCCTGTTCGTTGGTCACGGTGGCGTCGAGATGTGCGCCCAGCAACAGGTCGATAGCCAGCTTGTTCCAGTATTGTCCGCCTTTGTCGAGGCTACTGTGAATGAGTTGCCGGAAGCTCGGATGCTGTTCGGGCAATATGCTTTTAAAATACACGGGGCTATCGGTGTATTTGCTCACCATATCCCGGGAGCGGGTGGTGCAGTTGTCGGTATGAAAACGGTAATTGTAATAGCGATTGGCTTCCTGTGCATTGTCCAGCAGGGCGTTGACAAGCCGTTTCTTTTCATTGCAATCCAGTTGCAGTACCTGTTCGGTAACGCCGCGTTGTTCCTCCTTGTATTCCTGCATGAAATCAGGATAAGGCCATACGGAAAGCGAATACCGCATGATGCCGCGGGTGAACTTCAAA
>DASYCT010000354.1:0-11052 GCA_036500065.1 Chitinophagaceae bacterium
TTTGTAAAGGAAATTACCCTGCAAAAAGTAATCGCCCCGCGCCTGCTCATGAAACTGGATTTCCCCCAAAAAGGATATGGCGCAGGCGACGAGGTGACCGCCGATTTCTCCATGCGCAACCTAAGCGACAAACCGGTAAGAAATTATCCCGCCAGTTATACCATATCCATTGGCGGTACCGTGGTCCAAAACAATACCTTCAAAACCGACAACGAAGGAAAATCACAACTGAAGTTCAACCTGCCCGCAGCATTAAAAACCAATGATGGTTTATTGAATATCACCATCCGCTACGACTCCTATACAGAGGCCATCTCAAGAAGCATCCCCATCGTGCTGAATAAGATCGATCTCCAGTTTATGCCCGAAGGAGGAACCTTTGTCGAAGGCATCTCCACGCATGTCGCTTTCAGGGCATTGAATGAAAACGGGAAACCGGTTGACATAAAAGGGGAAATATGGGACAGTCGCGGCAATAAAATCACGGCGTTTGAAAGCTATCGCTTTGGTATGGGCAGTTTTCCATTTACCCCGCAGGAAGGCCGTTCCTATAAAGTAAAAATCATCACCCCGGCCAATATTACCCAACAATATGAATTGCCGGCTGCCGGAAAATCGGGTCTTGTCATGAATGCATCCAGGACAGGCGAAACAGTCACCATAAAACTTATATCCACGGAGCGGGCGCAAATAACACTGGTCGGGGAAACCAAAAACACCCCGTATTACTCAAAAGACCTCTTGCTAAAAAAAGGGGAAACCCTTGTTACGCTCAATGAACGATCATTCCCTATGGGTATCGCCCGGTTTACCGTCTACGCAGACGGCAGGCTGCCGATCTCCGAACGGCTTCTATTTTTGAACGAAGACAGGCATCTGCAGGTAAGCATTAGTACTGATAAGCAAAAATACCTGCCCCGGGAGAAAGTGAAGCTGTCCATAAAAACCACGGATGAAAACGGACGGCCTGTGCCTTCCAACCTGTCCCTCTCCGTGATAGACGATAAACTATGGTCCTTTGCCGACGACAAACAGGATCATATCCTCTCCTGGCTGCTCATGAGTTCCGAATTGAAAGGGAAAATCGAGGAACCGGCTTTCTATTTTAAAAAAGAGGAACCGCAAGCTATACCTGCACTGGACCTTGTAATGCTCACCCATGGCTACCGGTACTTCGACTATATACCTTATGCCCGGAAAGAAGGTGACCTGAAATTTGCACCCGACCAACCCAATATGCTCAGTGGGATGATTCTCGATGGTAAGGAAAAGCCCCTTAAAGCCACTGTTTTTTTGGTCGACATGACCGCAGGAGGCAGGGCCGGCAGGTTCACCACCGCGGATGATGGCTTGTTTTTCTTTTCAGAGCTGGAGCCCAACACTACTTATTACCTGGTGGCCCGGGCCCTGGATAAAAAAGAAAAGATAACCATCCGGGTACTGCAAAACGGCGTCGGTTATAATCCCCTTGTCGTCACGGCATTAAGGCAGGCGCGTTTAAGGGCTGCCAACCCCGTCGCGCCAAACGCCGCTGCTATGGGTTTGCAAAGACGTGTTGCCGGCAATGATAAAAAAGCAGCCGAAGACCTGCTCAAGAAATTACCCGGAATAGCCCTCGACGACATGGGGATGGTGAAAGCTGCCGGGGAGCAGCATCTGAACGATGTAGTAGTGGTAGGCTACGGAACACAAAAAAGGAAGGAGTTTCTCGGGGCAGTAGCCGTCGTCAACGCAAAGGATATTATGCCCGGTGTAAAAGTGGAAAATGCATTGGAAGGCAGGGCAGCGGGTCTTATGATAGATGGAACTGTCAACCCGCTCAACGAACGTAAGATCGCCATAAGGGGGACGAGAACTATCGGTGGTGGTCAGCCTTTATTCGTTTTGGACGGCGTTCCGCTGGAACAATTCAACCTGAATACCCTGAACCCCGATGATATAGAATCCATCATCGTGCTGAAAGACGCAGCCGCCACCGCCATATATGGGGGCAGGGCAGCTTATGGTGTTATTATGATTGAATCCCGGAAATACAGGAACGAAAAGATAAAAATTCATACCGGCGCCCGTCAATCATGGTATGCCGCCCAATACATTCGGGCGGGGGGAGCCGAATATGCCGTTGCCCGGAATTTTTATGCCCCTAAGTATTTTTCGACCTTTACCTCCGAAAGAACCGATTTCAGGGAAACCATCTACTGGAACCCGGTTGTACAAACCGATAGAAATGGAAATGCAGAACTGGAGTTCTACAATTCCGATGCCAGCACCACCTTCAGGGCCATTGCTGAAGGCATCGGCTACAATGGTAAACCCGGCAGGGCCGAATACACGTACTCGGCACAGAATGCTACGAGCGTGGATGCAAAAATCCCTCCTTATTTAACCGTGGGCGATAAAGCATTGATACCCCTGGTCATCAAAAACAACCGTGCTCAAAGCATCGAACTGTCTATCCGCGTGAAACTTCCTGAAAATCTCAACGCCGGTGATTACCCGGGCAATATCGTATTGGCTCCCGACAGCTCTCAACAGGTACTAATACCCGTAGAAGCCACGAAGGCGCTTAGCGGCCTTATACAGTTCACTGTAGAAAACTCTTTTGGTAAGGAGACCCTGGTGCTCCCCATCGTTGCCAACGACAAGGGATTCCCGATCATACAAACTTTCTCCGGTAATAAATCGGCCGGGCATGATTTCAGCATCGATAAAATGATCCCCGGCACCCTGCAGGCCCGCCTGAAGTTGTTCACCAACCTGGAAGGGCAGTTGCTGGACGGTATCGAATCCATGCTGCGGGAGCCGAGCGGTTGTTTTGAGCAAACTTCTTCCAGCACCTATCCCAATATCTTCGTCCTGAAATACCTGCGGGCATCGGGCAAATCAAACCCCGAAATTGAAAAGAAGGCATTGCAATACATAGAGGACGGGTACAAACGCCTGGTTGGTTATGAAACGGCACAAAATGGCTTCGAATGGTTTGGCCATACGCCGCCGCACGAAGCCCTGACGGCTTACGGTCTGCTGGAATTTACCGACATGCAGGAATTTATCGACGTAGACAAACAAATGCTGACCCGCACCAAAAACTTTTTAATGAGTCGCCGGGATGGCAAGGGTTCCTTCCTGCATGCTTCCGGTGGCTACGACCAGTTTGCCTCCGTGCCCGATAAGATCGCCGACATCTATATCGTATATGCGCTTACCCAGGCAGGCATCGGCAGGGAAATAAAACCCGAATACGATGCCACGGTAAAGAAAGCGCTGGCGGGCAACGACGGCTACCAACTGGCCATGATGGCACTGGCAGCCAGCAATATGAAAAACGAGGCGGATTACAACCAGTTAATGGACGCATTGAGCAACCAGTATCAAAAACTCAAATTAGCCGCTGAAACCAGCGTCGTCAATTCGAGGGATGCTTCGCTGCGCGTAGAAACCATGTCGTTGTATGCACTGGCATTGATGAGAAAACCATCCAATAATATGGGGCTTGTCGCAGAGCTTATTTCAAAAATACTGGGAGAAAAGACCTATTACGGTTATGGCGCTACCCAGGCCACGGTGCTTGCCCTGCAGGCCATCGTTGAATATTCAACCACGACGGGCAAGATTTCGAAAGAAGCAAAGATCAATTTTACGCTCAACGACCAGCCACTTGACAATACGGAGAACCTGCTGCCCGGTCTGAAAGAAGGGAGAAACAGTTTTGCGGTGCAATATGCGGATGATGCTAAAACGGTTCCCTATAACCTCGAAGTGTCTTATAACACCTTAACGCCGCCCAACAGCGAGAAGGCCGAACTCGCATTAACGACCCGGCTGGCCAACAGCGTGGCCCATGTGGGCGAAACGGTGCGCATGGAAATTGAAGTGACCAATAAAAAATCAACGCTGCAACCGATGGCGATTGCCAAGATCGGCATTCCGGCGGGACTGTCGGTGCAGCCCTGGCAGTTGAAAGAAATAATGGAAAAAAACCAGGCGGCCTACTACGAAATTTTTGACAATTACCTTGTTTTCTATTGGATGGGATTCAAAGCGGGTGAAACCAAAAAGATAGCCCTTGATCTGAAAGCAGAAATTGCCGGTACGTACAGGGGTAAAGCCAGCAATGTTTACCTGTACTACACCCCCGAGTACAAAAACTGGAACGATGGCGTCGATGTGGAGATCCGGCAATAGTGCTTTTCCTGTAATTTTACCGGGGCATTGATTTTAATGTCCCGGTAAAACTTATCCATGCTATGAAATACATTGACTTTATTAAACAACTCGACCACCGTCCCGACCATGAACGACTGGAAATTATTATCGCCTGGCTGCAGCAACATGGTATCCCTTTCCGCAGGCAGGACTACAGAACCGGCTCCAACCTGGTAATCGACCTGGGCGCTTGGCCCCGGCGAACAGGGATAAGCTCGCACTTCGATAAAATAGAAGAAAGCGGGGGCGCCAATGACAACGGGTCCGCCATTGCTGTCTGCCTCGGCATCATCGAACGGTTTATGGAAAAGAAGGATGAAACGATGGGGCTGCGGATCTTCTTTTTCGACGAGGAGGAGAACGGGCTGCGAGGCTCCGCCGCTTACACCCGGCAATACGGGATTGCCGATCTCACAGGTCTTATCAATATGGAGTTAGTGGGGATGGGCAATAAACTGGCCCTCTGGCCGGTCAATCAAAAAGATAAAGGAACCCTGCTACAGGCAGTCGAACAATCGGCTACCCGGCAACATACCCAAGCCATCCGCTTTGATAAGATCATCACCAACACGGCCGATCACCTGTCCTTCCGTAATGCCGGGCTTGCGGATGCATTCACCATTACCTGCATATCCGACGATGACATAAAAGCCGCCCATCTTTATTACAAGGCATTGCAGCAGGGCGCCGACACGATGACGCTGCACGGGATATTACACCGTGCTCCTGTCTTCGCCCATTATCACCAGCCTTCCGACACTTTCGAAAAGCTGGAAGAGCGCACGCTGGCAATGGTGGCGGAAGTGATCTGGAATGCCCTTCCGGGACATCAGCATCAGTTAATATAAAAAGTCCTGGACACCGGTTCAGCCGATTTGATTGTTGGCTCCATGCTTCTTCCGTACTGCCAGGCGACAACTGTCACTTTCACCGGGTATTTGCTCCGGGGCGGAAGCGCTGTGATCACCAATTCATCGCCTTTTATTTCTGCCGGTCCTTCCTTTACGTAATAATAGACAGGCATTCCTTTATTGGCAGTAGCAGTTAAGTGAACCGTTTTTACGGAGCGGCTGATGTTCTGCAAGGCAGGAAAATCAATCGTTTGATCGGCTCCTTCCAGGTTTTTTAACGGTATGTGGTAATCAATGGGCTGCGCCATGCTTTTATAGGTCCCGTCCCCATCGCACGAAGCAATCAGCCATATATCCCCGGTACGCTTGGGGTTGTTAAAGCCCATGCGGTAAAACCGCACCGAAAAGGTAGTATCATCCAGTTTAACAACCGGCCCGCAAATCCGGGTGATGGAAATCTTGCTGCCCGCGTGTAATGAATCGGTATATCCCGCATTGATATGGAAGGTAACCCCGTCGGCCATTGGTGCAAACCTCCCGACGTTGCCACCCAGTGCTTTAGGAGAACGTACTAAAGGAATACCATTTTGCAGGTAACCAATGTGAGTGGCTTTCCTGCCCCTTGCCCTGGCATAATACGCTTCTGTTGCATCGGCCATCTGTTTGTCAAAATACCAAAATGCCTGGGTAGTATCGCCCCTGTACTTTTTATAAGGTGCGGCAGGATATTCGGGAAGGCTATCCCGCCGCCAGCGATCTGCCAGCCAGCCGCTTCGGGGGTCTACGGGCTTTAGGATGGGAACTGCGTCCAGGGGCATGTTTCGCGGAAGTCTCGCCTTTGCAGCCTTGGTAATAAATAACGCCAGGTAATTGACCAGTGCATCGGAAAAATCAAAATGCCCGTGACCGGCATCGGCAAGCAGGGATACCGGCGCCGAAGGATGCTCCCGCCTGTATTTCATGGCGGGATCAAGCCTTCTTTCGAGCCATTCATATTCACCCATCACCATTAAACCGGGTACACCGTCAATAGTGCGTTCACCCCAGTCGGGGTTAGGTTGCCCGCTACCGGTAGCATTCGTTTGTGGCGCATCTCCATGTACGGACAGGATAGCCAATGTGCGGCCGGGATTCCAGGCGGCAAAATTCCAGGGATAGCTCGCATAGGCAGAATGGCCGATGGGCACAATGGGTGCAAATTCCAGTTCGGTATAACCGGATACCTGTCCCATTCGCTTCAACATTTCTTCAAAACGCGCACCGTCTCCTTTATTGAAGTTAAACACCGGGCCGATCCCGGGCGTTATCCATACCTCTGCAAAACCAATCGCCCCGAGCGAGCTCCTGAAAGCGGGATGCTCCAAAATACCTTCTTCCAGCATATTGTGCTGGCCTATGACGACGCCGCGCACCTGTTTGCAACCCGGCGGAATCCACAAAAAAGCCAGCGGGTGATCATGGGTTTCACCTGACACAACGCTATCAAGCGTCACCGACCATTGCCATGGCTGGGCTTTTCCCTGCAATCCCGTAAAGAGGATGATCAGCGCCAGTATTGCCTGTGTTTTTCGCGGTTTCATGTTAGAACAGGATTAGTTAATCGCCTTCAACGAAAACAACAATGTTCCGTACCCCGGGTTATCCGCATTAAACCCCGCTCCTTCCGGCCGGAGTTTGTCAGCCGCCATTTTGGTGTATTTATATTGGTCGGCCGGCAAGCCTGCCCTGTTGGCATAATGATTCAACACCATTTCATAAATGGAACGTAACCGCCCGCGCCCGCTGGCAGAAATTATTTTTGCGGGGAAACGACCGCTGATGTCCGTATAGGGTTCAAAAGGTACTTCCTCGCCAAGATTGTATTTAGCCGTGTATTCAAATCCCTTTAGCAAACGGTTATTTAAAAATCCATACATATCAATACCCTGGCTCCAGCCTATCTCGCACATTTCTGAAAGATGCCCGATGCCCAGTTGTGTGTGTTGCTGGTCGCGGCCGCTTTCCTGTACCTGCCCGTTTTCATTTATAACATAATGCGGTAAACTGCCGTTGCCCGGGCCTTTGTAATAGAAATCTACCGCCCGGTCAAACAGTGCATGGTCATCACAAAAAACACCGATGGCCATCATCTCCTTCATGCAGGCCAAATCCCAATTGCCATGCGCCCACAACGCAAAATATTGCAAGGGAGGATAAAAGATTTCCATAAACATTTTCTTACATCGCTGGATATCGGCGGGGGCCCATCCGGGGTACGTGCGCATGATTTCAGCGGCATTGGTAAACTTAAACCCGCAAAGCCCGGCGCCCAGTTCCACATCGGTCCCGTCAAATACCTTCAGCTTTGCCGACCATGCGTTGAGAATTTCGATGGCTTTCTTTGCGTGCGCCTCTTCACCGGTAATGGCCCACATCAACGCGTTTTGATACGCCGCGCAAACATCTTTTTCCAAATCACCGATATTTTTACCGGCCCCGCTCAAAAGACTGCGCTCGACATGTTCCACCGGGTGGGGAATCCAGCCGGCGCTTGACCAGGGACTGGCCTTAAAGACTTCAAACCCACTTTTCCAGGGTTCTATATTCCCCGCTACCATCTCTTTCATCCGTTTTAAATCCGCCGTGGTATGCAATAAACCGGGGTGAACAAAGGGTTTCGGATGATAGAATGGCGGGGTTTCAAGCCTCAATACCTGCGCCCGGCCAAACAGGCCGGTACAAACCATTAGTATCGTTATCGAAATCCTTAATATGCTTTTCATAGCTTTCATTCAACTGCTGTTAGTACGTAAATAATGATTGCACTTTATTCGCTGCCGGGAAGTATTGATAAAACGGGCCGGGCAGTTTTCCGGTCTTACCGGCTACAGAACCATTAAAATCATGGTCAATCGTAATTCCCCTGCCGTCTGGGTATTCCAGGAACTGCTTGCTCAATGCGAAGAAACCGGTAACCGAAGGACTCAGGACCGGCGACAGGAGTTTCGGGATTACCCGGTTATTCAACATCAACCCAACGCCTTTGGACGAATGTATCAATGTAAAACCGGCGGTACCGGCTATCGTTTTACTGTGTTTATCGCCCCATGAACTGGCTATGGCTCCATCCAGGTAAACATTATAATCGGAAAGACAGTCAGGGTTATCCGTCAACCCGTCAAGGCCGCTTTTAATAAAAAGATTGCTGAACCAGCGGTCATCCATCGCCAATGCGGGTATGGTTTGTTTGATCACCAATGAGTGGGGCAAAAAATTACTGGTGGCAGTGGGCCTGCCCTGCACCCGGTCATTGGTAAATCCGCCATCGTAAAACAGGTTCTGGACAAATACATTCGCTTCGGCGTCGAGCATCTTAACAGCTTCGCCGCCTGTCTTACCGGGGCCTGCCAATATATTGTTGTCAATTAATACCGGGCCATGACTGTTATAAAAATAAAGACAGCTTCGCCGGGTTTCCGAAATGATATTCCTGCTGATACGCGTACCCTGCAATAAGGGCCCCATCAATAATCCGTAACCCCCTGTTTTCCCGTTTATTCGTCTTATGAGGTTGTGATCAACCTGTGCGTCGATCGCCAGCGCCAGGCGGATACCCGCGCATTCTTCCGATGGAAATTCACCGTCGTCGTTTATATCTTCTATGAGGTTATCCTCAATAAGGCTGAACGAGCCGTGCAGCAATCCGAATATACCTGCCTGCCCACAATGAAAAATATGATTATGCCGGATGATGTGATGGCCTACCCTTGCTGTGTCCTGCGAAAGATCGCTGTATGCGGGTTTTGTAGGGCTGGCGGTGGGGTAGTCATGTCCCGTTTGCCCGATGGAGATAGCCACCGATTTACAATCGTGCAGGATACAGTTCTGTATCAGCCAGTGTGACCCGCCATTCGTCGAAATGGCGCCGGGTTGCAGGCCATTAACGGATGCCGCCCCGCTGGCCACCTGTGCAATGGTAAAACCGTTCAGTGTTATATAACCGATACCCGGCCTTTCAGCAATAAAAGCTGAGGGCCGTGTAGTTATCTCCGTAAGTTGTTTGTTTGGATCGCTCCGGCCAAAATTGGCTATGATAATCGTTTTCCCGTTTTCCTGCCAGGCAAACCAACTGTATTCAGTATTGGAAATCGCGTCAGCATCTTTTTTCTCCTTTAAGGCTCTATTGTCGAGGTACACTTCACCCAGGTGCGCGTACGACGAATCGTTATTCACCCATTCTGCGAATGGGTTAAATCCTTTAAAAACAGTGGAATCAATTTCAGCACGCCAGCCGTGATCCCCCGCTCTCACCCATGACTTCACTTGTTCGGACCCTTTGATGGTCACTTCTTCGCCGGGCGCGGCGGAATAACTGATCCGGGTAGTTTCATTGGTTCCTCCCAACTGCAACGGGATCATTTCGCGGTAGGTTCCCTTGTGAATGATAACCTTGTCCCCGGGATGCGCCAATGCCGCTGCTTTTTTGATTGTCAGCAAGGGAGCCGTTACGCTCCCGCTATTGGCGTCATCGCCGGTTTTGGCTACATGTATTATCCCGGGTGTTGCATTTACTGAAAAAGCAAGTAACTGGATGAATAAAGCGGATGCTGTAAGAAAATAAAAGGACGTTCGCATTCAAATCGTAGTATGTGAAATACGAATATAACTATGGAAATGTTTAGCATTTTCATGAGTTTTCTTTTACTACCAGAAGCCATTGGCTGAACTGTTTTTCGTTGTTATTATTATAGGCTGGTGTAATCGTTGTTTTTTCGTGTGTAAAGGAGGAGAGTTGCGGAAGCCCGGTATACAGGCCCGCTTTCAGTCCCGCCATATAAGCCGCGCCCAGCGCCGATACATCCGGCATCTGCCGGGTCATCACCTTTTTACCGATCAGATCGGCGAGAAGCCGGGTGACAAACCGGTTGGCGGAAATCCCTCCATTGACATTCAATTCCCGTAAAGGTAGCCCCGCATCCTTTTCCATCGCATTTAAAACGGCTTTAAGCTGGTAAGGAATGGACTCGAGCGCAGCCCGCACGATATGGTTTTTATTGGCGGAAAAAGTAAGCCCGGTGATGGCGGCCTTCCTGCCCATGTCCCAGAACGGAGCGCCGAGGCCACTAAAAGCGGGTATGATAAAGACACCGTTACTATCCGCGACTGCATGAGCCATTTGTTCCGTCTCCCGCACGTCTGTAAATAAATTCAGTTCATTTTTTAGCCATTCAATGGTGGCGCCACAGGAGACAATCACGCCTTCCAGTGCATAATCCACCCGGCCCTCCATGCTCCAGCATACGGTCGTCACCATGCCGTTGGCCGAAGCAGCGGGCTTGTCGCCGATGTTCATCATGACGCTGCACCCGGTGCCCAGTGTGGCCTTGGCGCTGCCCGGCTCAAAACATCCTTCCCCGAAAGCCGCGGCATGTGAATCGCCGATAAGTGCGGTAACAGGCACCAACCCGGGCAATAATCCACCTATGTCCGTTTCCCCGTAATGAGCAGCCGACGGTTTTATTACAGGCAACCGGATACCGGTCAAGCCATACGCCTTGATCAGTTCAGCATCCCAATTCAATGTATGCAGGTTAAAGAAAAGCGTACGGGAAGCGTTGGTATGATCGGTGGCATATTCTTTTCCGTCCGTCAACTTGTACAAAAGCCAGGTATCGATGGTGCCAAAATAAGCGGTCCCGTTTTCTATGTTTTCCCTTACTTTTTTATCCTGTTGAAAAAGCCAGGTAAGTTTGGTAGCGGAGAAATAAGGATCGATAATCAGGCCGGTCTTTTCCTGTATGGTCTGTGCCAGTCCTCTTGTCTTCAACTCTTCGCATACCGCCAGCGAACGTTTGCATTGCCAGACGATAGCAGGGTACAGCGGCTGTCCCGCTTTGTTCCAGGTAAGAAAGGTTTCACGCTGGTTGGAAATTCCAATTGCTTTTATGTCGCCGGCGTTGAACCCCTGCCGGTTAAAATCATCGAGGCATTTCTTTACCGAGTCCAGTACATTCCG
>DASYCT010000355.1:0-5677 GCA_036500065.1 Chitinophagaceae bacterium
CTGGGGAGCGTGGAAGCCGGTACATGCGCGGGTGATAATGGAAGACCCGGGGTTTGTGGCCAATAAACGGTTCAAACTGGATATGTTCAACGTGGTGCTGGGCATTGCTGCGCAATGCTGCCTTACGATATTGCCCATGTACGTGGTGCTTTGGCTGAAGCTGCCGCTGCTCGTCACCGTCGTGCTGCTGCTGCTGATTGTGTTGATCCTGAAGCGCACCTGGTGGGATAAACTGGAAGACTAGCTATTTTAAAGATCCATATACTCTAATTGAATACACAGCATCTAAAGGAAATCTAAAATGAACGAGATGAGAACAAGCTTTGAACAGAGATTACAGTCCCTTCAATTTGCCCACGAAACACTGATTAACCGGCCAAATAAAAAGGAGGACATGGGGAATGGTGTGTATGATCGTTACCGCTTCCCTGTATTGACCGCACAACATACCCCTCTTACCTGGCGATACGATCTTAATTATGCCAGCAACCCCTGGCTGATGGAACGGTTTGGCATCAACGCGGTGCTGAATGCCGGCGCCATCCGGCTCAATGGAAAATACCTCCTGGTGGCCCGGGTGGAAGCGCTGAACAGGAAATCATTTTTTGCCGTGGCCGAAAGCCCCAATGGGATTCATCATTTCAAATTCTGGGATTATCCCATCCGCATGCCGGAAACGGAGATTCCCGATACCAATATTTACGACATGCGGCTGGTGCAGCACGAAGACGGGTGGATATATGGCATCTTTTGCACCGAACGCCGTGACCCGAAAGCGCCTCCGGGCGACCAGTCGGCTGCCATTGCCCAGTGCGGCATTGCGCGTACGCATGATTTGATCACCTGGGAGCGGCTGGCCGATTTGAAAACGCCTTCTCCCCAACAGCGCAACGTGGTGCTGCACCCCGAATTCGTGCAGGGCCGTTACGCGTTTTATACCCGGCCGCAGGACAGCTTTATAGAAGCGGGCAACGGCGGCGGTATTGGTTTTGGCCTGAGTGATTCCATTACACATGCCGTGGTGGAAAAGGAAATCATTGTCGACCGCAAAGTATATCATACCGTGTATGAACTGAAAAATGGTTCGGGACCTGCGCCGCTCAAAACCCGTTATGGCTGGTTGCACCTTGCCCACGGGGTGAGAAATACGGCCGCGGGATTTCGTTATGTGCTGTATGTTTTTATGACGGACCTGGATGATCTGACCAGGGTGATTTACAAACCCGGTGGTTATTTTATGGCGCCGGAAGGAGAGGAAAGGGTAGGTGATGTTTCCAATGTGTTATTCAGCAACGGGTGGATACTCGACGACGACGGGACGGTATTTGTTTATTATGCTTCTTCCGATACCCGCATGCATGTGGCGACGACCAACATCGACCGGTTACTGGATTATACGATGAATACCCCGGCGGATGAATTTACGTCCGCCACCACCGTGGATACGCTCAATAAAATTATCGATAACAACAGGATAGTGATGGAGGATGCCGGCAAAGCAGGTGCCGGGCGCAGGGAAAAAGCGGCAGGCACCAGGGGCGCCTAATACGGGTATAATTCCATGAAAAAAGAACTCTCGCTATTCAGGAAGGAACTGGAACTGGAACTGGAGCATATCCTTGCTTACTGGACCCGGCATGCCGTGGATGAAGTAAACGGTGGTTTTATCGGTCGCATCGGGGCTGGCGACAAATTGCATCCCAAAGCGCCGAAAGGGGCTGTGCTCAACAGCCGCATACTATGGACGTTTTCCGCTGCGTATAACCACAACTTCCTGAACGATTATTATAAAACGGCCGACAGGGCGTTTGTTTATCTCGTCCATCATTTTTTTGACAACGAGAACGGCGGCGTGTACTGGACGGTGGATTATAAGGGCAGGCCGCTGGACACGAAGAAGCAGATCTATGCCCTGGCTTTTGCGTTGTACGGGCTCACGGAATATTACCGCTGCCGTGAATCGGCGCTGGCAAAGGAACTCGCCGTTCATCTTTTTACTACCATTGAGCAGCATAGTTATGACCCCGCGAAAGGCGGGTATATAGATGCGTTTGCCCGGGATTGGCAGCCATTGGAAGATTTGCGGCTAAGCGCCAAAGACGCCAATGAAAAAAAGACCATGAATACGCACCTGCATGTGCTGGAAGCCTACAGCAACCTGTACCGTATCTGGCCGGATGAAAAGCTTAAACAACGAATAACGGGGCTGATCAATAATTTCCTGCAACATATTATTGACCCGGTTAGCCATCATCTTATACTGTTCTTCGACGAAAACTGGCGCGCCAATAACACCGTTGTTTCGTATGGACATGATATAGAGGCGGCCTGGCTGCTGCAGGAAGCGGCGGAAACAATCGGCGACCCTGTATTGATCCGCAAGACAAAAGACAATGCCCTGCTGCTTGCCAGGGCTGCATCGGAAGGATTGGACACCGACGGCGGTCTATGGTACGAATTGGAGCTAAAACCCCGCCATCTTATCAAAGAAAAACACTGGTGGCCGCAGGCCGAAGCAATCGTAGGGTTTTTCAATGCCTGGCAATTGAGCGGCGAACGGCAATACCTCGATTATGCACTCGATGCATGGTCCTTTGTACGCGAATATTTACTGGACAAGGCAAACGGGGAATGGCTATGGGGCGTAAAAGGCGATCATTCCGTCATGCCCGGCCAGGACAAGGCCGGCATCTGGAAATGTCCTTATCACAATAGCCGGGCATGTCTTGAAATCATCCGCCGCACCGGTGGACAGCCAGTAAAATGAATTAATGAATAGATGCCTGCGCGGCTGCGCTGATGGCAAGCGTATTATTGTTCTGCACGAAGGCGATGACCTCGCAATCGGCGGCACCCAGCCCTGCAGGCAAATGAAGGACGACACCGCCACTGGTTGCCGGCATGGTCCTGAGATCGCGTACGATATTGATATGATGCAGGCGTTTTCCTTCGTTTTCCCCTTTTTTTACCTCGGTATCGGCGTTGCGCTGAACAAGCGCTACGTTCAGTGACTGGCCCGTAAGCGCAGCCAGCTTATATGATACGGTGATGGTTCTATCCTTGCCTTCCCGGGCTTCCAGCGCCAGCGGGGCGGGGGCGGGGCTTTTTAATGCCTGATCGATGGTTTTATTTAACCGGTTCCTGTCGGAACCCGTGAATTCCGTTTTACCGTTCACAATGGCTTCCGGCGTATAAATGCTGCTGAGCTTCATTTGCTCTGCATAATGGTTTTGCCGGGCCGTCCAGGCGGCATTGCTATAGGCATCCTTCCATCCAAGCCGATCCCAGTAGTCCACGTGAAAACACAGCACCAATACATTGCCGGGGTGGGCTTTTGCGGCTTCCGCCACCGCTTCATCGGCAGGAGGGCAACTGGAACATCCTTCGGAAGTAAACAGTTCTACCAGCGCCGTGCCCGTTGCCGGGGGCGTTGCCTTTTTGTTGGAGGAGGCAACGGACAGCAATGTCGCGGAAGCAAGTAAAACAAAGGCGGTAACTGGTAATAAACGTTTCATATAATTATAGTAAATGTAAGCAAAATTATAAGTAAGTTCATGCACCGAAATATCCCTCCATTGCTGCCGAATCCGTTTACGCATTTTAAAAACAATCAACCTATCATGGAAAAGAAATTACAGGACCAGGTAGCGATCGTCACCGGCGCCAGCAGCGGCATTGGTGCGGGCGTGTCCAAATCGCTGGCTGAGGCAGGCGCTACGGTAGTGGTCAACTATCCCATGCCGGCGACCAAAGATGCGGCCGATGCGGTCGTAAAAGAAATAACGGACGCGGGCGGCAGGGCTGTTTCGGCCCAATGCGATGTCAGCAAGGAAGCAGAAGTGCAACAGCTATTCGCCTCCACCGTTCAACAGTTCGGTACGGTGGACATTCTCATCAACAACGCAGGGCTGCAAAAGGATTCGGCATTCCAGGACATGACGCTGGAAAACTGGAATTTTGTGCTCGGGGTTAATCTCACGGGCCAGTTTCTTTGTGCCCGCGAAGCCATCCGGGAGTTTTTACGGCGGGGCATCGACCCAAAGAAATCCGTTGCCGCCGGCAAGATCATCTGCATGAGCAGCGTCCACGAAGTCATTCCCTGGGCAGGCCATGCCAACTATGCGGCTTCCAAAGGAGGCATCATGCTGATGATGAAAAGCATTGCGCAGGAATTTGCTCCCCACAAGATACGCGTCAACAGCATCGGGCCGGGCGCCATCAAGACACCCATCAATCACGCCGCCTGGGCAACGCCCGACGCAGAAGCCAAACTGCTACAACTCATTCCTTACGACAGGGTAGGGGTGGTGGAAGATATAGGGAAAGCAGCCGTGTGGCTGGCTTCCGACGATTCCGATTATGTAAACGGGATTACTTTGTTCGTCGATGGTGGTATGACGCTCTATCCCGGGTTTTCGACGAATGGATAGAATAATGATGATTATGACTGAACAACAACGCTTACACGAAGAACGCAACACCGACACTCCCTGGAAAAAATGGGGTCCTTATGTTTCCGAAAGACAATGGGGCACGGTGCGCGAGGACTACAGTGCCGATGGCGACGCCTGGGCCTATACTCCCCACGATGCCGCCCGCAGCAAGGCCTGGCGCTGGGGAGAAGAAGGGATTGCAGGCATCTGCGACGACGAACAACTGCTTTGTTTGGGGCTGGCGCTCTGGAATAAAAAAGATCCCATTATAAAGGAACGCTATTTCGGGCTCAGCAACGAGGAAGGCAATCACGGGGAAGATGTCAAAGAACTGTATTACTACCTCGACTCCACGCCCACGCATTCCTACATGAAGATGCTGTACAAATACCCGCAGCAGGAATATCCTTATACCTGGCTGGTAGATGAAAACAAAAGAAGAAGTAAACGGGAACCCGAGTTTGAGCTAATGGATACGGGCATTTTCAACGATAACCGCTATTTCGATGTTTTCGTGGAATATGCCAAAGCCGATGCAGAGGATATGCTCATTAAGATCACCGTCTACAACCGCGGCCCCGAAGACGCTTCGCTGCATGTAATGCCTACGATATGGTTTCGCAATACCTGGGCCTGGGGATACGATGGTTATAAACCCCACATGACCAGTTCCAACGATGGCGGCATTCTTATCGATCACCGCAAGCTCGGGATTTATAAACTGCACCTGGAGAACCAGCCGCAGTTGATGTTTTGTGAAAACGAAACCAATATCCAGCGCCTGTACAATGCACCCAACACGACCGCCTTCTGCAAGGACGGCATCAACGACTATCTCGTGCATGGCAACCAACAGGCCATCAACAGCGTCAGCTTTGGCACCAAAGCGGCCGTTAACTATGACCTTACGATAAAAAGTGGGCAAAGCGCTACCATTCGCCTGCGGCTCGAAGCCAATGGGAAGGCCGAAGGATTCGAAACATTCGACGATGTATTCAACCAGCGTATCGCCGAAGCCGATGCTTTTTATGCCGAATTGCAGAAAGAGATCACCGTGGAAGATGAAAAGCTGGTGCAGCGGCAGGCCTTTGCAGGTATGTTGTGGAGTAAACAGCGCTATTATTATAACGTAGACAAATGGTTGAAAGGAGATCCGGCGCAACCGCCGCCGCCGCCGGAGCGGAAAACAGGGCGTAACCACGCATGGGCGCATTTTAACGGGGCCGATATTATCTCTATGCCCG
>DASYCT010000356.1:0-2382 GCA_036500065.1 Chitinophagaceae bacterium
TACCACGGCAGCCAGCGACAAGACCGACAGCATCGACAGCGCCATCCTATATATGCAGGAACATATCAACGAGAATATTTCACTGAATGACCTGAGCAAGCGCTATAACTATTCGGCGTCCCGTTTTTCCAGTCTTTTCAAACAAAAGACCGGGTATGCGCCGATTGATTATTTTATCCAGATGAAGATGCAGAAAGCCAGCCAGCACCTTGATTTTACCGATAAATCGGTCAAGGACATCGCTTTCAGCATGGGCTTCGACGACCCGTATTATTTTTCGAGAAGATTCACCAAGATTATAGGCATGTCGCCGACGAAGTATCGATCGGTGAAGAAAGACTAGCTTATACGTTGAAGCGGAAGTGCATCACATCCCCATCCTTTACGATATATTCCTTTCCTTCTATGCGCAGCTTACCGGCTTCGCGGCAGGCGGCTTCTGAACCGTATTGCACGTAATCATTGTAGGCAATCACTTCCGCCTTAATAAAGCCTTTTTCAAAATCGGTGTGTATCACACTGGCGGCCTGTGGCGCTTTCCAGCCTTCATGGATGGTCCATGCCCTTACTTCCTGTACGCCGGCGGTGAAATAGGTGAACAGGTTGAGCAGCTTATAGGTAGAACGTATCAGTTTGTTGAGTGCGGGCTCGGTCATTTTGTATTCTTCCATAAACAACTGGCGGTCGTCCTGGTTGTCCATTTCGGCAATCTGGGCTTCAATGGAATTGTTCATCACGATCACCTGGGCGTTTTCGCCGGCAACGGCAGCTTTAAGGGCATCTGAAAAGCGGTTGCCGGTATGCATGGAAGCCTCGTCGACATTGGCCACGTATAAAACAGGTTTGTCGGTGAGCAGGAACAGATCGGCAATAGCTGTCTTTTCATCCTTATCGAGGTTCAGCGAGCGGATGCTTTTGCCTTGTTGCAGGTGGGCCAGGCAGCGTTTCAGCACGTCAAATTCGGCCTTGAGTTTGGCATCACCGATTTTGGCTTGTTTTTCCGTGCGGCTCACCTTTCTTTCCACGCTGTCCAGGTCTTTTAGCTGCAATTCGGTTTCGATGATCTCTTTATCGCTTACGGGATTGATGGCGCCTTCGTCGCGCAGGATGTTCTCATCCTCGAAACAGCGTATCACGTGCACGATGGCGTCCACCTCGCGTATATTAGCCAGGAACTTGTTGCCCAGGCCTTCACCCTTGCTGGCGCCACGCACCAGCCCGGCTATGTCTACAATCTCGATCTGGGTCGGCACGGTGCGATTGGGCTTTACCAGCTCCGCCAGTTTGGAAATGCGCTCGTCGGGCACGTCTACCAGCCCGATATTGGGTTCGATGGTACAAAAACGGTAATTGCTGGCCTGCGCCTTGGCGCTGTTGCTCACCGCATTAAATAAAGTCGATTTTCCCACGTTCGGCAATCCTACAATTCCTGCTTGCAAACCCATGTCTATTGTAAATTTTTGAGCGGCAAAGATAAGGGTTTGCGGGTTGCGAAAAAATTGAGCAGGATCTGCTATCTTCAGTCCATAATCAACCCTGGTCTATGGCTTTAAGCAGAATATGGAGCGCCTTTATTATCATAGCAATCGCCGTTGGCCTGTTTAAACTTTTGGGTGGGGAAAAACAGGTCTTCAGCTCCATGGTGGTGGGTAAAAAAGGCGATTCCCTGCAGGTAAAGCAACTGAATCCTGCCGCCGTCGACCCGCAAATAGTAAGGGCATTGGATACCAGCGCCCGGGTAACGCCCGCTAAAGGAGGGCTCACCTATAAAAAAGACGGTCAAAAAATAGTATTGCTGAAAGTGCAGGACTCCAATGGCATTATCGACACCTGTTGGGATGCCGTGGACCTCTGTTTTAAATTGATAGGTGTTTTGGCATTGTTCATGGGTTTTATGAACATTGCCGAAAAGGCAGGAGGAGTGCGGCTGCTGTCGAGGATCATTAGCCCGTTTTTCTCCCGGCTTTTCCCCGAAGTACCCAAAGGACACCCGGCCACGGGACACATGATCATGAACTTCTCGGCCAATTTGCTTGGACTGGACAATGCGGCCACCCCGTTTGGGCTCAAGGCCATGCAAAGCCTGCAGGAGCTCAATCCCAATAAGGATACCGCCTCCAATTCTCAAATCATGTTCCTCTGCCTGCATGCGGCCGGGTTTAATATTATACCTGTAGGCGTCATTGCCATACGCGCCGCGCAGCATGCCAGCGATCCCATCGATATCTTTATCCCCTGCATGATCGTAACCTTCGTGGGCACGCTCACCGCCATGCTTGTCGTTTCGCTAAAGCAACGAATTAATGTGTTCCAGCCGGTCATCCTATTATGGGTATTGAGCATCTCCATGGTAATCGGCCTGCTGGTATGGTATATCAGTTT
>DASYCT010000357.1:0-8191 GCA_036500065.1 Chitinophagaceae bacterium
GCTCCGCCAGAACGCGGGCGGCGCGTTCTTTCTCCAGCAATCGCTCCAGGGATTCCGTATCGGGTGATGGCGGCATCAAATAGTTTACATCTTTGCAATTACACGAGGCTGAGTTCTTTATTCTGGATCATCCGGTAAATGGTAGACTTACCGATGTCCAGCAGCCGGGCGACTTTCAATACATCGCCGTCGTTTTTATCGAGGTAATGTTGTAAAATAAAATTATTATACTCGCGGAGCGTTTTCCCGCTGGTGAGCAAATCGGTCACATTGGCGGCTGATTGCAGGGTGATATTCTCCGGTTCGATGGTTTCGCCTTCGCTCATGACCACTGCCAGCTCCATAATGGATTTCAGCTCCCGCACGTTCCCGGGAAAGCGATAACCCATGAGCTTCTGCTGCGCATCGGGCGAAATGGTTTTCCTGTCCATTTTATTTTCCTTGCAGAAACTGTCTACAAAAAATTTAGCCAGTAAAAGAATATCGCCGTTGCGCTCCCGCAATGCGGGCAGGTGGACAGGCAGGCCGTATAAACGATAATAAAGGTCTTCGCGGAAGGTTTTCTTTTGCACTTCTTCCAGCAGGTTTTTGTGCGTTGCCACGATGATACGGGCATTGACCGGCACGGACTGGTTGCTGCCCACGCGGGTGATTTCTTTTTCCTGCAATACGCGTAGCAGCTTGGCCTGCAGGTTGATGTCCAGTTCGCCTATCTCATCGAGAAAAAGGGAACCGCCGTCGGCTTCTTCAAACTTGCCGATACGCCGGGTGACGGCGCCGGTAAAAGCGCCTTTTTCATGACCAAACAATTCGCTTTCGATAAGGTCGCGCGGGATGGCCGCTACGTTGACGGCTACAAATGCTTTTTTCTGCCGGTCGGAATGATAATGAATCGCTTTTGCTATCATCTCCTTGCCCGAGCCGGTTTCGCCATAAATGGACACGGTAATATTGGTCTGCGCGGCCTTTTCAATCATGCCAAACACTTTCTGCATGGCATCGCTGTTGCCGATCATGGTAGTGGAAAAATCGTATTTACGCTTTACTTCGGTGCGCAACTGCTCTACTTCCTTCTTCAGGCCGTTCCTTTCCTGCAGGTGGCCGAGGGCATTCCATATTCTCTCTTTGGCGTCATCGTCTTTTACGATGTAGTCGTAAGCGCCGTTTTTCAGCAGGTTGATGGCGGTAGCCACGTCTTCCTGGCCGGAGATGATAATTACCTCTATGTTCTTATTGTATTCTTTTATTTTTTTCAGCACCTCGGCCCCGTCGCAATCGGGTAGTGAATAGTCGAGGGTGATGACCTGTGGATTTTCGTGCAGGGCGGCAAAGAATTTGGCGGGGGTGTCAAAGCGTTTCACCTCATAATCAGGATTTAAGGAAAGATAATGCTGCAACATGGAACCATACCACACATCATCTTCCAAAATAAATATCCTGAAGGCAGATTCATTTTTCATAAATATCCTGGATTTTAACTGTATCGATAACGCAAAGCACGAAGAAATATTCCCAAAAAAAGACCCTTCCCGATTTGTAAATTGTATTATTTATTTTATTCATAAGGTATTAAGTATCATTGGCTAATGGTTTTCCCTTACCTAATTTGGCGGGCGGGGGCAGCGAGCTTTAGGCCATGAGCTACGAGTTGCTGATCGTGGATTGGGAGCAATGGGAGGCGGAATTTATGGCGTCAAAAGCCCACTGCTTACAGCTCGCCACTCATAGCTTATTTTTGCCCCATGCACCCCCCTGTTTTGCTTCTTAACTATATTGCCGCTGAACGTGCTATGCCAGGCGCCGGTGATGCCCTGCTTTTCGAATTGCTGCATGCGGGATGGTTTGGCGTTCCCCCGGTTGAAATAGCCCGGCTGTGCGTGGAACTGGCCGGTCGCCAGTACACCGAACGAAAAACTTCCCTCCGGAAATTGTTGCAGGAAAAGATCAATATGCCGCCACTCGATTTATTTACGCCTGCTCTCCACGAGGGCTTGCGCAAGGCCAGTGAGATGACGGAACAATGGATACACGAACCCGACCCCGTCGCCTGGGTGGCCGCCGTTGAAAACTGGTTATTGCAAAACCCTCTTCCACCCGTTCCGCTTATCGCCGAAGGTCAACGACCGGAAATAGAAAAACCCGAACCCGGTTTTATCAACCCGCTCGTAAAGCGGTTTACCATGAACGTCACGGCGCTGAACAATTACCTGCACTGCCCGCTGGAATTTTATTACAGGAACATACTGCGCGTTCCATCGCCCGGGAGCGAAGCGGCCGAATTTGGTTCTGCCGTACACTATGCGCTGGAAGCCTTGTTTGGAAAAATGCTCAACAGTCCCGGCACGGGGCGGCAACGATCGTTTGCTTCCGTGGAAACGCTGATTGCCGATTTTGAACGGTATATGCAGCTCAACCGTAACAGCTTTACCGTCCTGCAGTTTGAAAAAAGACTGGCATACGGCCAGGAGGTTTTAAACAAGTATTACGCGACCTATGTATACAGCTTTCCCACTATCGTGTCCATCGAGCGAATGTTCAACATTGTCTACAACGGTATTCCGCTCAAGGGCAAACCGGATAAACTGGAGTTTGACGGCAAATCGGTCAATATCGTGGACTACAAAACCGGCAACCACGAAAAAGCAAAGGCAAGGTTGCAGCCGCCGCATGAAAAGGAACCCAACGGCGGCGACTACTGGCGGCAGGCGGTATTTTATAAAATCCTGGTGGACAACTACGGTCAAAAAGGCTGGAAGGCCGCAAGCGTGGAATTTGATTTTATAGAGCCCGGGGCCGACGGCCAATACTACCGCGAAAAGCTGTTTATCACTCCCGCCGATGTTACTACCGTGACCCAACAAATAACGGAGGCGTGGCAGCAAATACAAAACCAGGCGTTTTATACCGGCTGCGGCAAGGCCAATTGCCAGTGGTGTGGTTTTGTTAAAACGTATGGGCTGGATAAGCGATGAATTATGCTACCTGCGGTGAGCCGCTTTAGCATAGCCCAGTGCCGGGCAGAAGCGGCTCACCTTATGGTACCCTTCATTTTAAGGGATAATTAGGAGAAACCAAAAACCCAATCGGCTTAAACCCTTTATGTTTGCAGATTATTGAGGTGTTTATGAAACAAGTTTACTTTTCCCTTTTGTTATTACTGGTCGTGGGCATTTCCCTGTTGCCCGGCGGGTGCGCGAATCCCATTGCTCCCAACGGCGGCCCCAAGGACACCCTGGCGCCGGTGCTGGTGCAGGCCGTACCAAAAGATGCTTCCTTGAAATTCAACAGCAATAAAATCGTTCTTACGTTCGACGAATATGTAGACCTGCAAAGCATCCAGGAAAACCTGCTTGTTTCACCTACTCCCAAATCGAATCCCGTCGTTGAATCAAAACTGAGAACGATCACCATTAAGATAAAAGATACACTGGAACCCAATACCACCTACATCTACAATTTCGGCAACGCTATCAAGGATATCAATGAAGGAAATGTGCTGAAAAATTTTACTTATGTCTTTTCCACCGGCGCCACTCTCGACAGCCTCGAACTGCGTGGCCGCGTAATCCTGGCTCAGACCGGCAAACCGGACAGCACGCTGATCGTAATGCTCCACAAAAAAGGTAATGACTCGGCCGTTATAAAAGAACGCCCGCGGTTTATCACCCGGCTGGATAGCAGCGGTGCATTCCATTTCCGCTATCTTCCCGCCGACACGTTCTCGCTCTATGCCCTGAAAGATGAGGGCGGCCAGCACCGTTACCTGTCCAAAACACAGCTTTTCGCCTTTGCAGGGCAGCGCATTTATACCGGCGATAAAAACCCTCCTATTACCCTCTATGCCTATACGGAGAAAGATGAGGAGAAAAAACCGGCTACACCCGCACCTGCCGCTGCAACACAGAAGCCAAAAGCCAAGGACCAGGACAAGCGGCTTCACTTTCGCACCAACCTGCAAAACGGTGAACTGGACCTGCTCGGCAACCTGGAACTAGTTTTTAATGATCCACTCAAACGATTTGATTCCTCGAAAGCACTCTTGCTGGATGAAAAATTCAAACCGCTGACGGGCTATACCGTTACATCGGATAGCACGCATAAAAAGTTCTCTTATCGATACGCCTGGAAAGAGAATACGGCCTACAGCATGATCCTCGACAAGGAATTTGCCGAAGACAGTGCGGGAAAGAAAATACCCCGCATCGATACACTCAAATTCAATACGATGAAGGAAAGCGAATATGGCAGCGTCCGCCTTCGCTTCAACAATCTCGACATGGCCCGCAAACCGGTATTGCTGCTTATGCAGGGTGATGATATAAAATTCAGCGAAAAGATACAGGGAAAGGAACTTTTCAAACGGCTTTTCAAGCCGGGCGATTATGAAATCCGCATCCTGTACGATACCAATGAAAATGGCGTCTGGGACCCCGGCCAGTTTTTCGGTAAGCATATCCAGCCGGAAAAGGTGCAAAGTATCAAGAAAAAGATGACGATAAAAGCCAACTGGGACAATGAAGTGACGCTGGAATTGTAAGCCGCGCTGTTGGGCCCGTTGCGTATCTTTGCCCCATGCAATTCTCTTCTTCCTTACTGGAAAATGCGGTGAATGAATTTACCAAGCTGCCCGGCATTGGCCGGAAAACGGCCCTGCGGCTGGTATTGCACCTGCTCAAAGCCGAACCGGAAAAGGTGATCGGTTTTGGGGAAACCATCATCAAAATGAGGCAGGAAATCAAATACTGCCAGCGATGTTTCAATATTGCCGACGCGGACATTTGTTCCATCTGCGCCAATTCCATGCGTCACCAGGAAATGATCTGCGTGGTGGAGACTATCCGCGACGTGATTGCCATCGAAAGCACGCAGCAATACAACGGTATTTACCATGTCCTCGGCGGTATCATCTCCCCATTGGACGGCATCGGCCCCAGCCAGCTGACCATCGAATCGCTGGTAGCCCGTGTGGCAAAGGAAAAGACCGAGGAGCTGATTTTCGCCCTTAATCCTACCATCCAGGGGGATACCACCATCTATTATATCCAGAAACGGCTGCAGGGCGTTCCGCTGCGCATTACTACTATTTCTCGTGGCATCGCCTTTGGTGGTGAGTTGGAATATGCCGACGAAATGACTCTTGCAAGGTCGCTTGCTAACCGGTTGCCGGTGGAGAGTTATATTGCAAATAGATAAAAAATCCACTCACCAGACGTCCCTACGGGACGAGAGACGGGTTATTCGTTTTTTCTACCTACCAGGCGTCCCGATGGGACGAGAGACGGGTTATTCGTTTTTTCTACCTACCGGGCGTCCCGATGGGACGAGAGACGGGCTATTCGTTTTCTACCTACCGGGCGTCCCGATGGGACGAGAGATAACCTATAGTTCGGTTCTTAACTAAACGGCATGGACTAAAACCCCGCTTTTCTGCTGCTGCAAAAACACCACTTTGATATTACAAATACATAGTTTAATTTTGCCATTCATATACAGGCGGATTTGTTTATTGTTCGGCCTGTAAACCCTTCAGAACAAAGGGTTTAGCACTGGAAAGCCTATAAGGGCGGGGTGCGCAACAGAACTAATAAACGTCCGGAAACTCCCAATTTTGGTTTCTCAACGTTTACAGTGTTCTTCCCACCCATTCCATCCGGTGCCATATTATTGAACCATTCCTGTTGGCGCAGGAAGCAAAACATTAGCGTATGAGCACTATCAGCAATGAATTAAAAAAGCGGATTCTCGTCATCGACGGAGCGATGGGCACCATGATCCAGCGTTATAAACTAGAGGAAAAAGATTACCGCGGCGAACGCTTCAAGGACTGGCACAGCGATGTGAAAGGCAATAATGATTTGCTCAGCATTACGCAACCACAGATCATCGAAGCCATCCATAAGGAATACCTGGAAGCCGGCGCCGATATTATCGAAACCAACACTTTCAGCAGCACGGTCATCGCGCAGGCGGATTACGATATGCAGGCACTGGCCTTTGAAATGAACATAGCTTCGGCCAGTGTAGCCCGTAAGGCTGCAGACGAGTATACTGCAAAAGACCCTTCCAAACCGCGTTTTGTGGCCGGCGCCATCGGCCCGCTTAACAAGACCCTCAGCCTGTCGCCGGATGTAAACAACCCGGGTTTCCGCGCCGTGACCTTCGACGAGGTGGCCAATGCGTATTACGAACAAATAAAGGGCCTGGTAGAGGGTGGTGTGGATGTGTTGCTTATCGAAACCATCTTCGATACGCTCAATGCCAAAGGAGCTATTTATGCGATTAAGAAATATTTCCGGGATACAAAGCAAAAGGAATTGCCCATCATGATCAGCGGCACCATTACCGATGCTTCGGGCCGTACGCTCAGCGGGCAAACACTGGAAGCCTTTTACGTGTCCGTTATGCACGCCAGGCCGTTGAGCATCGGTCTTAACTGTGCGCTTGGGGCACAGGAAATGCGGGGACATATCGCGGAGCTTTCACAGATAGCCGCCTGTTATGTATCCGCTTATCCCAATGCCGGTCTGCCCAATGCGATGGGTGAATACGATGAAGCGCCTCACGAAACCGCTCACTTCCTGGAAGACTGGGCCGAGGAAGGGTTTGTCAACATTGTAGGCGGTTGTTGTGGCACGACCCCCGATCACATTAAACACATTGCCGATAACGTTCGTAAAATAGCCCCGAGGCAATTGCCGGTAGTAGAAACAACCCTGGCATAAACCCCTTACTCATGAGTCAAACAACACATATAAAGCCTTATTTAAGATTATCAGGTCTTGAGCCGCTTATCATACGTCCCGAAACTAATTTCGTGAACGTGGGAGAGCGTACCAACGTAACCGGCTCGAAGAAATTTGCGCGTCTTATCCGGGAGAACAAATATGAAGAAGCGTTGAGCGTTGCACGCCAGCAGGTAGAGAGCGGTGCACAGGTATTGGATGTAAACATGGACGATGCCCTGCTGGAAGGGGTTAAGGCCATGACCACCTTTATCAACCTCCTGCAAAGCGAACCCGATATCGCGCGGATTCCTATTATGATCGACAGCTCCAAGTTTGAGATCATCGAGGCCGGTCTTAAGTGCGTGCAGGGGCGTTGTATCGTGAATTCCATCTCCATGAAAGAAGGAGAAGCGAAATTCATCGAGCAGGCGCATATCTGTAAAAGCTTTGGCGCCGCCGTAGTGGTGATGGCGTTCGACGAGCAGGGACAGGCGGATACCAAACAACGCAAGGTGGAAATCTGCCACCGCGCCTATAAAATACTGACAGAGCAGATAGGCTACGATCCACAGGACATTATTTTTGACCCCAATATTTTCGCTATCGCTACTGGTATCGAAGAGCATAACAACTATGCAGTCGATTTCATCGAAGCCACCCGCGAAATCAAAGAACTGATGCCGCTGGCCAAGATAAGCGGCGGTGTTAGTAACGTGTCTTTCTCCTTCCGGGGCAATGACCACGTACGCGAAGCCATGCACGCGGTATTTCTTTATCATACTATCCGGGAAGGCATGGACATGGGTATTGTCAATGCCGGTGCGCTGGTCGTGTACGACGAAATAGAACCACAGCTCCGCAACCTTTGTGAAGACGTGATCCTGAACAGGAACAACGACAACAACGAAGCCACTGAAAAGCTGATTGCCTTTGCAGAGACCGTAAAGGCGAAGGGGAAAGTGGAAGTAAAGGACGAAGCCTGGAGAAACAATACCGTAGAAGAGCGCCTGAAACATTCTCTTGTCAACGGTATTACCGATTATATCGATGCCGATACCGAAGAAGCCCGGCAGAAATATCCCAAACCGCTGGACGTCATTGAAGGGCCGCTGATGGACGGCATGAACGTCGTGGGCGATTTGTTCGGCAGTGGTAAAATGTTTCTGCCGCAGGTGGTGAAAAGCGCGCGGGTAATGAAAAAGTCCGTGGCCGTGCTCACTCCTTTTATTGAAGAAGAAAAAGAACAACGTCGGCTCAGTCACCTCGCCGCGGGTACTGTCAACGAAGAAGGGGCAGGCGCTGCAAAGATCCTGCTGGCAACCGTCAAAGGCGATGTACATGATATTGGTAAAAACATCGTAGGCGTGGTGCTTGGCTGTAACGGCTACGACATCATCGACCTGGGCGTAATGGTGCCCACCGATAAAATACTCGAAACGGCTATAAGGGAAAAAGTAGACATCATC
>DASYCT010000358.1:0-6246 GCA_036500065.1 Chitinophagaceae bacterium
CCATACCAAAAGGGGCATGATTGGGCTGGACAGTTTTTTCAGAAAGCAGCGGGGGCTTGTAGGTAAACTGGCGCGTAATCTCGTGGCCGATACCAATCACCAGATCGATCCCAATACCCCCGTGCGGAATGATCTCGTGTACAGCAGGTATGAAGGGCGCAGCATCCGCTCTATCGAAATACAACGGGTGGATTTCGGCACCCCGCTGGCCGATACACTGCGCAGCTTTCGCAATAACCTCACCCGGCTGGCCGATTTCTTTCACCACAAGTCAAGGGAATACGTAATTCGTGATAACCTGTTTTTCAAGGCGGGTGATAAGGTGTTTCCCTACCTGCTGGCGGATAATGAGCGCCACCTGCGCGACCAGCCTTATTTGCAGGATGCAAAAATCATCATCAAGCCGGTCAGTGGGGAACCGGATTCGGTGGATATTCTTGTGCAAACCAAGGATGTACTTTCCATCGGCGGCACCATCAATATCCGCAATGCCAACAGCGCCGACGTCAGTATAAAAGAAGACAATTTAAACGGGACGGGAAACCGGGTGTCCGTCACGGGGTTGTATGATACGCACCGGAGCACACACGCAGGAGCTGGCGCTGAATTCATCCAGCGCAATATATCGGGTTCCTTTATCGATGGTTACCTGGGATATAAAAGTTTCAACGACGCATTCAACGGCGGCGATAAAGAGGAAAACATGCTTTACGGACGGCTGGTGCGGCCGCTGGTGAACCCGTATTTAAAATGGACCTACCTGCTGGAAGCTACCTATCACAATACGCGCCCGTTTTACCAGCCGGATTCGCTGTACAGTTCCGATTACCGGTATACTTATTATACCTACGATGCCTGGGTGGGATTGAATACCGGAGCCTATACGCTTACCACCCGTAACGAGGACGGCCGTCTGCGTTCGCTGGTAGGGTTACGTTTTTTAAAACAACTCTTCCTGCATGTGCCGGGAAAATTTGCCAACACGTACAACTATTCCTATGCCGATGTAAGTGGTGTGCTGGGTTCTTATTCCGTATTCAAGCAGAACTTTTATAAGGCCAATTATATCTATGGATTCGGACGCAACGAGGATGTGCCCGAAGGTGTGAACGTTACCCTATCGGGAGGGGTCATCAACAAGCAGCAGATCATCCGTCCTTATTTCGGGGTGGATATGCAGAAATATTTCTTTACCGAGCACGAGGCGTATTACAATTTTACGGCTCGGCTCGGCACTTTTTACCGTGATGGGAAGGCGGAGGATATGGACATGTTGTTTAACCTCGATTATTTCAGCCGGCTGGTATCGCTCGGCACCCAATGGAAGCAGCGTACATTTATCAGCGCGGGCATTACCGGCCAGGTAAACGCGGTGCTGAATACACCGCTTTTCCTGACCAGCGCATTTGGTCTTCCCGAACTGCCGGTGGACACCACGGTGTCGGGCAACCTGCGTACAACGTTGCGGGGCGAATCGGTTTTCTTCAGTCCTTTGCGGATAGCCAATTTTAAGTTTGCCCCGTTTGTGTTCAGCGACCTCTGCCTGTTTACGCCCGGTACGGAACCCCTGTCCAAAAGCAATTTATATTCAGCGGTAGGGGGAGGGGTGCGGGCGCGTAATGAAAGCCTTATTTTCGGCACAGTGGAATTGCGCGGTTTTTATTTCCCGCGAAAGGATTATTTTATTCATGACAGCTGGCGGATAGAGGTCACGACGAACCTGCGGTTCAAGTACAATACGCAATTTATCAACCGGCCCGAGATGATCGTCGTGAATTAATACCATCATTCCATGGATATGGCATTTTTGGCTGCGCCTCCACCAATCGAAAAGGCAGCCGAGGGTTTGGAAATACTGGTGGCCGTTACCTTTATATCGCTGGTCTTTCCTTCCGCGCGTACGAATACCCGGGCGCCATCGGGTAAAAATCCTTCATTAATACTGGCCCCGGCGGTGTTGTTGAAAAGAAACACAGGGCTGTTGGCCGTCATGATCTTTGTTTTGTTGAAATGAAGAGCGCCGGCATCGATGGCTGTGACTCCCTCCTCGGCGGTGATGGAGACGTTGTCGAAATAAATATCGTGAACGGGCATCTGTGGCAGCCCTCTTATGGAGATGGCGTTTTTAGCCCCGAGACATTCGATATTGCTGATATGAAAGCCGGTGAACTCGGGTATTTTGTCAGACCCATGCTGCGGCAGGCTGGAAGTACCGGCCGGGGCATCTTCGTAATAGGTATCGAATGAAATGGCCTCGTGGACGATGTTGCGCATGGAGATATGTTCCACGAAAATATCTTTTACCAGTCCACCCCTGCCGGCATTGCTTTTTACGCGGATGCCCACGTCGGTGCCGATGAAATGACAATCGCTTACAAAAATATTGCGCATACCCCCGTCGGTATTGCTGCCGATGACGAAACCACCGTGGGCGCGCAAGACCGTGCAACCGGCTATTAGTATGTTTTCGAGGTTGGCGGCATCGGGATTGTCTTTTTTGCCGCCACTGGATTTCATGCAGATGCCATCATCGCCTGCACTAACGGTGCAATTGAAAATAACCACGTTCTTACAGGCGCTGATGTCGATGCCATCGCCGTTCTGGGCCCACCAGTCATTGTACACATTGACGGCGCGCATGGTAAGGTTGGTGCAGTTGTTGGGATAGAAAACGAATTTGGGCGAATTGCGCAGCGTAATGCCTTCCAGCAGTATGTTTTCACAATTGACGAGATAAAGCATATAGGGCCGGAGATAGTCGCGGGCGGGGAGATAATCATTGGGTGTGGCGTCCTTCTTTTCCTTTAATGATTTCAGGTAGTCTTCGCCGTTCATGGCGTCGCGGGAGGGCCACCAGATATCCCCTTTCTGGCTTACCACACCACCGGAGGCCAGTAGCATGCCCCATTGTCCGCCTGTAGTTTTGCTTTTCTTGACCGGGCGCCAGGAGTCGCCGGCCCCGTCGATGATGCCTTCACCGGTAATGGCGATGTTTTTCAATCCATAGCCATAGACAGGGGAGGCGGGCACGATGCTCGTGCTTTTATTGCCGGCCGTTATCATGGGATATTGCGTATGGTCTTTGGTGAGTTGTACCAGGGCGCCTTTTTCAAGGTGCAGGTTCACATTGCTTTGAAGGCGTATAGGGCCGGTCAGCCAGGTGCCCGGGGATACCAGTACTTTTCCACCGCCGGCGGCGGCACAGGCGCTGATGGCTTTTTCAAAGGCATCGGTATTCAGTGTTTTTCCATCGGCTATGCCGCCATAGTCGGAGAGCTTGAATGATTTATCGCCCGGTTGCGGCAAGGTGGGTTCCTGCATCTTAAAGGGAGTACGGGAGAGATAATAAGCGAGGTCATGCGGGTCGGCGGAGGCCTGGGCTTTCAATGATTCGTTGCCGGGACCGAAGAACAGTACGGTAATAACAGCAGTGGCAATCCATGCTTTCATAGCAAGTAATTTTGCCAAAACTACTTTAGGAATGGAAATGGAATGAGAATATTTACGGGAACGATGCCGGAAGGAGCTTCGGACTCATTCATACCACACCAATATGGCCTGGCCGATGGCGTCGACGAGTTTTTGGTCTTTTACAAGATCCGTTTTCCAACCGCTTTTAGCACGGCGGATAATGGGGGCTTTTCTTTTTTAACAAAAGCCTTGCTCATGGAAGAATAAGGGAAAACAAGGGTGGATGTAGAATTAAATACCCTCGACTATCGCTTGTTGAAGTTGCGCCGGTTGCCCCCTCCTCCGCCGGGGCGACTGTGACCGCCCCCACCACCGGGGCGTCCGCCACCGGAATGATGACCTCCGCCGCCTCCGCCGCCGCCCCTTCGCTGGCGGGGATGATATTCGGGGCCGGGCCCGAGCTGTTCGGGAAGGGGTGTTTTGGTGACTGTCTTGCCGAGCAGTTGCTCGATGGCTGCGAACTTATTCTGTTCTTTTTCGGTGATGAATGTATAGGCGGTGCCATCGGTCTCCGCGCGGGCAGTACGGCCGATACGGTGCACATAGTCTTCGCCGTCGTTGGGCACGTCGAAATTGATGACGAGGTCGATATGATCAATATCGATGCCGCGGGAAAGAATGTCGGTGGCCACGAGTATGGGCAGACGCTTGCTGGTAAAGCTGCGCAACACTTCTTCGCGTTTGGCCTGGTCGAGATCGGAATGGATGGCTTCGACGTTGAGGTCTGAACGTTTTAGCTCCACCGTAAGCTGCTTTACGTTCTGTTTACGGGAGCAGAAGATAAGGATCGAATGAAAGCGCTTGCTGCGGAGCAGCCATTTGATCAGCGGTATCTTTTGCGGTTCATAGACAACGAATGCTTCCTGAACGATCTTTTCCGGTGGTTTGGAAATGGCGATGTTTATTTCAACCGGGTCGCGTAATATTTTCTGTGCGAGGCTCCTGATCTTGGGCGGCATGGTCGCGGAAAACAGGAGGGTCTGGCGCTTGGTCGGAAGCATCGACACGATCTTCATGATGTCTTCATTGAAACCCATATCGAGCATACGGTCGGCTTCGTCCAGTACGAGGTATTGCAGTTCTTTTAATTTGACATAACCCATGTTGATGTGGGCGATCATTTTACCCGGCGTACATACCACCACATCCACTCCCCGGCTAAGGGCTTGTTTTTCCTGTACGAAAGAGCCGCCGTCACCGCCGCCGTAAACGGCAATGGAGCTGACGGAAGTAAAATAAGAAAGACCTTCCAGGTGATCGGCTATCTGTATGGCGAGCTCACGGGTGGGCACGACAATAAGCGCGTTGATATGATGAACATCGTGGGGTTCGGTCAGTAATTTATTGAGCAGGGGTAGTAGAAAAGCGGCTGTCTTACCGGTGCCGGTTTGAGCGGAAGCGATAATGTCTTTGCCTGCAAGAATCAACGGTATTACCTTTTCCTGGACGGGGGTGGGCTCTTCGTATCCGCTGGCGCCAATACCTTCGGCGAGGTTTTCGTGGAAAGAGAATTCTGTGAACTTCAAGTGAATTATAGTAATTAAGTGATTTAGATGGTTTTAGTAAAGATAGGCATAATTCTTGTCTTGGAAAAAGTACTCCTTTCTTCCCCCTCTTTTCTTGACCCCGGACAGCCTCCCGGGTTTCCCCCCGACTCAAACTGTAGTTATAAGCTATTTCCAGGGCCCTTAACCGTCTTTTATGTGTACCCGCGCGGGGTTTTCCAGGAGGAAGGCCCCGCTTTTTTGCCGGGAAGATACACCCTCAAAAAACGCTACACCGGGTTGTTTTTGAAGTAGCGATCCAGGGAAATAGGTCCGCCGCCTTCGATAAGAAAGACGATCAACAGCAGCAATACGCCGAGCGAAAGCACGAGTTCGGAGGTAGAGGCGAATACGCCGCTGCCGCTATTGATAAAAAACACAGCGCCCAGCAGCACAGGGATTTGCAGGGCCACCACGAAGCGGGTAAACAAACCGATGATAATCATAAACCCGCCGAAAAGGTGCAGCCAGGTGATGGCATATGAAAGCCAGGGGAAGGATTGGGTGAAATGACTGGCCGAGAGCAATTGCTGCAATTGTGCCGTATCACTGATAAAGCTGATGCCTTTGGCGAAAAGGCCGATGCCCAGCGCCACACGCATGACTACCAGCCAGGCGGGATGGGGCAGGGGACCCCGGTGTTCGACGCGGTGAAGTAAATTCATATAGCACTATTTAAAAGAACGGGAAAAGCTACCTTCCTAAAGTTACGATCCCCGGGAGGGGGTTTCCAACTAAAGTTTTGCAGGCCAGGGCTTATCCTGATATATTTCATTTATTTGCACTAAATAATGCCGTATGATCTCGGGAATCGATGATTTTCAGTCTGTTTTTTTCATTGGGGTCGCGGGCACCGGTATGAGCGCCATTGCGCAATACCTGGCTGGGCTCGGAAAAGAGGTGGGGGGCAGCGACCGCTACTTCAAGGCGGGCGAATACAATGAAACGAAGGAAAAACTGGAAGCGGCTGGTATCCGGTGTTTTGTGCAGGACGGGGAGGGCATTACTCCTGCCACCCAACTGGTGGTGGTATCGGCGGCGGTAGAGGATACGGTGGGAGAGGTGCTCAAATCGAAGCAATTGGGGATTCCCATCATACAGCGTTCCGAACTACTGGCATGGATAGCACGGAGCAAGAAAACGATCGCCGTGGGCGGCACTTCAGGCAAGAGTACTACCAGCGCCATGTTGTTTGACATATTGCAATACGCGGGACTGGAACCGGGTATCA
>DASYCT010000359.1:0-8076 GCA_036500065.1 Chitinophagaceae bacterium
ATCGCCATCATACGCCACCGCCCGCAGGTGTCAACTTCGATGTAGATATTCGCAGATAAACAGGATAGTGTCTTTTACTGACCCGGGGAGTTTGCTTCCCGGGTCATTTTTTTGCGCTGCCAGGCATGACCTTTCCAACAAACCAACTTTGAGCTTTTCAACAAAGCAGCCCGGGCAAATGCGGCCTAGCTTTGTGGAACATTAAACTCATACAAAATGACAAAAGTTTGGTTTATAACAGGAAGCTCCCGCGGACTCGGAAGAAGTCTTACGGAAGCAGTACTCGCCAAGGGCGATAAGGTAGCCGCCACCGCACGCCGGCCGGAACAGCTAAACGATCTCAAAGCAACATACGCCGGGCAGATCTATCCCCTGCAACTGGACGTGAGCAGCAAAGAAGCGATCAAAGCGGCAGTAGAGGATACGATCAACCATTTTGGAAGAATCGATGTCCTGGTCAACAATGCCGGTTTTGGCATTACCGGTGCGGCAGAAGCGTTTACCGATGAGCAGGTGCGCAGCCAGCTCGAAACAAACCTGTATGGTCCCATCGAAATAACCCGGGCCATATTGCCCTACATGCGCCAACAGCGTTCGGGTCGTATCCTGCAAATCAGTTCCATTGGCGGCCGCGTCGGTGGCCCGGGACTAAGCATTTACCAGGCCGCTAAATTTGGCCTCGGCGGTTTTACAGAAGCCCTGTCAAAAGAAGTAGCTCCCCTCGGCATACGCGTCACTTCCATCGAACCCGGCGGCTTTCGCACTGATTGGGGCGGTGCTTCCATGAGCTTTGCCCCGAAAGTGGAAGGCTATGAAACAACGGTCGACTGGATGATCAATTTTCTTACAGAAGGCGCTTATGTTCCCATGGGCGATCCTGCCAAAGCAGCAAAGGCGATGATTGATCTTGTCGACCATCCCGAACCACCCGTACATCTCGTACTGGGCAGCGAAGCCATCGCCCTGGTAAAGCAAGGCGATGCAGTAAGAAAAGCCGAAATGGAAAAATGGATGCCGGTAAGCATCTCCACCGATCACGACAACGCCGTGAATTTTCTCGAAACAAAAGAAGGAAAAATGCTGGCAAGCCTGAAAGGCCATCCATAACACCCGGTGCTATTAAAAACAGGACGGCGTCCAAATTTGCGCGCCGTCCTGTTTTCCTTTTATAAATTTGCAGTTATATGTTCGTACGCGAAAAAGACCAGCTTTTGCCGCAAATACTCTATTCCTGTTATACTACCCGCAACAGGGAAGGCGAGCAGTTTGTGCCGGAACATGTGTTCAGCTACCAGGTAGCCGGTACGCTCCTGCTGAATGATGGCGATAAACTATATACTTTCAACGAAGGAGAATTCAGGTTCCTTCAAAGAAACCATCTTCTCAAATTCATCAAGCAGCCGCCCGGGAACGGTGAATTCAAATCCATCTCCGTTTACCTCGACCAGGAAACGCTCCGCAACTTCAGCCTTGAATACGGCTACAAAGCGGAAAAGCATCCCGGCGGTGACAATATCCGGCAACTAAAACCCGACGTTCTTTACAAAAGCTATATGGATTCGCTGATGCCTTATCTCCAGGCAAACAGACCCATCAATACCGACCTCCAATCGTTAAAGCTGCGGGAAGCGATTCTGATCCTGCTACAGGCAAACCCGGAATTGAAAGATATACTGTTCGATTTTACGGAACCGGGCAAAATAGATTTGGAAGCCTTTATGAATAAAAACTTTCACTTCAACGTAGAACTGAAACGATTCGCCTACCTGACCGGCAGAAGCCTTGCCACTTTTAAACGGGATTTCGAAAAAATATTCCATAGCTCGCCGAGCCGCTGGCTGCAGCAAAGAAGATTGCAGGAAGCGCATTACCTGATAAAAGAAAAAGGCAAAGCGCCCTCGGATGTGTACCTCGACCTGGGCTTCGAAGACCTCTCTCATTTTTCCTTTGCCTTTAAAAAGACGTATGGGGTAGCTCCATCGAAAGCCTAATCTCTTTAGACCTCTTTTTATTCCCATCCCCGGAATTTCTTTCCGGTTATTGTACGGATTGGTCCAATCCACCTGTCATAATAACATAATTATCAATTATTTACATTCTGGCATCCCGCTGGAAGGATAGGGTTATCAACACGTACCTCAAGCTACTAAAATGAAAACAACTTCTACCCTCTTCGTAACCGGTCTGAAAGCCCTCTTTACCCTGTTTGTCCTTGTAATCATGGGCACTACTACCCACGCGCAGACAGTGGTATTCAGTGAAAATTTCGATGGCAACGTTCAGTCCTATACTTCGAATGACACCTATACCAGCGCGAATTGCAGCAATTATATAGTGTCAAAGAATACCAGCAACAGTGTATGCGGCGGGCAGTTCGTTTCATGGCCCATTACGCAGGACGCTTCAGGAAACGGTAAGTTTTTGTTTGAAGGCACTACTTCCGGTCCCAATTATACCGGCAACTTCTACAATGTTACGCTTAACCAAACCTGGCGCCCGGGCTACAGCTATACCATCGTGTTTAAAGTAGCATTGGGTGACAATATTAATTCTCCCAATCTTCAACCCCGTGTAAACGGTGTGGCCATCGGGTCGCTTGTTACACCTACCCGGATCAATAGCTGGCAAACGCTCACGTTTGTATATTCACCTTCTGCCAATATCGTGAACCCCGTGTTCAGTCTTTATAACAGCCAGTCGAACGGCAGCGGCAATGATTTCGGCGTCGATGAGATTAGCATTACCGCCGCTTCTCTTTCTGCCGGTTCCCTGCCCGTTACCCTGGTTAATTTTACCGCGCAGGCCCAGACCCCCGGTGTCATGTTGAAATGGAACACTGCTACCGAAATAAACAACGACCATTTTGAAATAGACCGTTCTTCCGATGGCATTTCCTTTGACTCTATCGGAACGGTAAAAGGCGCCGGCAACAGCAATATCCTGAAAAGCTATTCTTATGCCGATGCCTATCCCATGAGCGGAACCAATTATTACCGCCTGAAGCAGGTAGACATCGACGGGAATACACAGTATTCGCCTACTGAAACCGTAACGGTTGCTACTGCTGCTGCAAATAGCATGAGCATCTTCCCCAACCCGGCCAGCAGCCAGTTTACCATTACACTTAAAAACAGCAGCAGCCAGGCCTATGTGGTATCCTTAATCGATTTGTCGGGCAAGCAGGTATTCACTACCGGCGCCGCGGCCGGTAACAACCAGCTTCATGTCGTATTGAACGGAAAAATAATCCCCGGTGTGTATATCGTAAAACTGACCAGCGGCAATGAAACCCTGTTCAGCAAGATCATCATCCGCTAATTATAACCTCACTTTATTTCGCAAGTAGAGTAGAACACAGGTATGTTTTCATTTACAGTACGGAGGCGGTTTTCTAACCGCTTCCTTTTTTTATGCCTTCCGGGTTGTAAACAATAAATATTCAATGAACACAGGATTACTATCTTTTCTATTCCCTTCCGTACATAACATACCCATACGTTTTATTAAATACCTTCCTGATCTTCTTCGGAAATAAATACAGAAGTATATTCATGGGAAACCGGACAGGAGGCCTGCGGCCAACACGCTCTCCTTCATCCAAGTAAATATTCTCAACAATTTTCCAGCCCTGCTGACCAAAAAAATGTAACGGTTCCGTGACATCGAACCGGAGCGGGGTGTGTTTAAGTTTTTCCTTCAGGATTTTCATATGCTCCTTCCGAAGTCTTCCCCGGCGGTAATCGTGTATCCAGTAGATAAAAGAAGGCACCGCAAAAAGATCTTTTGACAATTGCATGGCCTGGTCGCTTGTAAGATAGCTGATAACCCCTTCCGTAATGATCAATGCTTTCCGCGTACCGGCGACGGCCATTTCCACCAACCGGTCAATGGCGATCGTCCTCACGGTCATGGCAAACGCCATTAGTCCTGTATTCGGTGTGGTGACCACCATTTCCCGACCGCGATCTCCGGCCAGCTTTTTAGCCAGGGAATCCCGGAAAACGGCGTCGGGCCGTTCGGTCTCCAGCGCCCGGTAGCCTGCTATCCAGAGCGCCGTATCGGAAATATGTTGAATATCGTCTGCCATTAGCTGTTATTTTAATGTCCCAAAAACGGGTATTCATTTCAAAACCCTGCAGGCCCTTCCTGCCTGCACACACCTAAAAATCAACAGGTAAAAATACAAGTAATGCGGCACTCGGGTACGGTGTCTTTACTTTCGCGGAGGGACAGTCAAATAAGCTGTCCTCTTCAGGCATGATAACCCGGCCAATTACCCGCTTTTAAAGCTGCGAAGTATTGCTTATCTTTCGGGCGAACCCTAACGGTATTATCATATGAAATACATCTTAACCCTCACGGCTATCTGCCTTGTCCGGTTTTCCTTTGGCCAGGCAAACAGTGACCTTATCTACAAAAGCGCCGTACTAAAACGCGGGCTTTATAAAAACTACCAGGAGTTTTTGCACAATGCGCCTTCGCTAACGCCCGACTTTATCATCATCTATTTACGCATCGGTAAAAATGATTCAACGATCATCGGCGCTTCTTACAAGATCAAGGAGGACAGGAAAAAGACGGGCCGTATCTGGGGGTTTTGTGATGGGAAAGACGTCTATATAAAATATTCCCTCAGCCTCGTAACCAACCAATACTGGAAAATGGAAAGCCTGGGGCCTTATCCATTTTTTTCTTACCTCGAAAAAAACATCGTCGCCATGGGGCCTCCGTTGGTAGCCGTAGCGACTACGGCCATTACTGCCTCCGAGCCACCGCAGCGGATCGTGCGGACCCTTACGCCCAAAGGCAAAACACAGGCGCCCAGTTATCAAAGACTCAAAAAATGGCTGGCGCAGGAACCCGACCTGCTGGCGGCTTTTAACAAGGATGGGTATAAATACTCTTCCAAACAGGACCCCAACAATTCTGATCCCGCCTATACCAAATCATTCCCCGAACGGATGCAGGCTATCCGGGTATACCTCTTTAAATTAAATCAGCGGTTGGTGGAGAAAGGACAGTAGTCAGGTTTGGCTAACTATTGAAGTTCTTTTAGAATTTTATCGAATTGCTGTTTTAATACCGGTAGGTCATTAGTGGCAATTTCCCACACAAGCTCAAGGTTTACGCCAAAATATTCATGGAATGGAGATATTCCTAAAGCCATTGATCGGCCTCCATGCTATTTCAGGATAAATGGCTTTTAATTCAGTCGTTATTTTATTACATGCTTCCCCAACAATTTCAATTTGCTTGATAGTAGCAAATCGCTTTTCTGAATTTGCCAGGAACTGTTCGAAGGCTATACCGGTAAGATAATACTCCACTTCGCTGATGGCGTCAAGAATGTGCCGAACTCTCTCGCGGTCAGTGGGCAGTCCGGTCATAAATAAGGATTTTTTCCCTGTCGATGGTTGGCAGGATATATTTTGAAATTCCTCCTGTACTAACCAGGTCAATTTTCTTTTGAAGAAGGTCTTCCAGTTCATTCTGGATAACAAAAAACTGCATCCCGATAGGCCGGGAATGGTCAAGTTCAACCAATATATCAATATCGCTTTTTGGTGTCGCCTCCCGGCGGGAGTAAGATCCAAACAGGTAGGCCTTTTTTACCGGCTTGCCGACAAAAAACTGCTGTAACAATAGCTTATCTATGTTGGATAATTCCATACCGTAAAGATAATATATTTATAAGATTTTGCAATTGGTATGCTACTTATACAGTCAATGGTCAATTATTTACTATTTAAACACACTTCACAAGGCGCCCTTCCCAGCTTTAGCGCTGAATCCAATTCGATCCTGGAAATCCCGGAAGTACAATGTACCAATTCCCTGCACATAGCCGATTTGTGATAGGCCTTTGACTCTTTACCGTTGCAAATGTAGACCGATTGCTGTTCGGGCATAATGCTGGCAACATTTGGGTTATCAATTTTCAAATTAAACCCGCTGTCTTCTACCAGCTTCTTTATTTTTCCCTGCTCATCGGTTAGAAATCCTGCACTCAGGAGAAATTTAAGATTCTTTTTGTTTTGTTCTATACTGTCTGAGGTAGCTGCTTTTAAAATAAGCTCCGATTCGAATTTTAATTTTTCCAGCTTCTGGTTGGAATTTCCCTGGATCATAGCGACTATCAATGTGCCTATTATGCCAATGATTGCTGTGAAAATAGTCGCCTGGACGGGAGTGAATTTAAACCGGCTGGTAAGAAGAAGTTCCTTCTCCTTTAATGCTATTTCCTGTTTCCGAAGCTCGATTTCCTTTTCTTTGATTTGAAAATCCCTGTCGGCCTGTTCTTTTTCAAAGGCCAGTCGTTCCGATGCAAGATCATTTTCCTTCATAGTAATGGTTTAATGGTTTAGGGGGAAATGATGGCAGGTAAATTTAATACAAAAAAACATGCACTATACAGTGAAGGGAGCCGGTTGACAGAAAAGCGGTCAAGGAGGACACAAACCCGGGCGGCATGGATGGGACACGGCAGCAATTTTCCCCCTGTTTGTTCGTTTCTATACTTTACGGGCATTACATTTAAGGTATCCTCCAAACTCCTAAACATGAAACCCTCTACCCGGCTTCATTCCCCCGAAATCTATATCGCTGTTTTTATAATAGCCTTTTTTACTACCGGGTGCCATTACCTGCATCACCAGGAGAAACAAGACATTCAGTACATTCCATTAAGTGATTACAAATACACGCCCGCAAAGGTGGATGCGGGAACCGCTATGCGGGTCATTGCCTATTCCGGGGGAAAAGATAGTGACAAGGACAATATATATTACTGCCAGTTTATAACGATCAATTCATTGAACGGCGACACCGTACGGGTATTGGCAAGCCTTATCAGTTTTGACAGCCCCGATAATGGTGAGGTACATACCGTGCACACCACGTCGGCCATCTATGATGGGCGAAAAGAAATAACAGACGCTGTTTTTGTACCGGAGGACAGTACCAGTACACTGATACTGAATACCCCGGTAGACCTCGAGAACGATAAGAAAGACCTGCATAACTTCAATCCAGACGACCTCTACAAAATCAAACGCCCGCAACTCGTAGCCATCAATAAAAGCCTGCCCATGCTGCAAACCCCCTCTTATAAAACCATCGTTGGTGTGTTACATTTTAAAGACCAGCCCTGGTAGACTGTTCTTCTAATAAAAAATGCCCGGATTACTCCGGGCATAGTCGTAAAATATAGTTGTCTTTACTTATACCAGTTCGATATCAAAATTCACCAGTTCTACGAACTGCTGTATCCGGGAATCGATATCCGCTTTGGTGATTTCGCGCAGGCGGTCCGGGCCGAATTTCTCCACGCAGTAAGACGCCATTGCAGAACCTACGATGATGGCCGTTTTCATGTTGTTGAAGGAAATATCCTTTGTCTTCGCCACATGGCCGATAAATCCGCCGGCAAAGGTATCGCCCGCACCTGTGGGGTCGAATACTTCTTCCAGCGGAAGGGCGGGGGCATAAAACACCTCGTTCTTGTGAAACAACAACGCTCCGTGCTCGCCTTTCTTGATGATCAGGAACCTCGGTCCCATTGTCATGATCTTTTTTGCCGCCTTCACCAGCGAAAACTCGCCGCTGAGCTGTCTTGCTTCGCTGTCGTTGACCATCAGTACATCCACCAGCTTCAGCACATCCTGCAATTCCTTCATTTTAATGTCCATCCAGAAATTCATGGTGTCCATTACAATCAGCTTGGGACGTTTTTTCAACTGCTGGATCACCTTTATCTGGATAATAGGGTCCAGGTTGCCGAGCATCAGGAATTCGGCGCCCTGGTAGCTATCAGGCAGTTTGGGGTCGAAATCGGCCAGTACGTTCAGGTCGGTGACCAGCGTGTCCCGGCTGTTCATGTCGAGGTGGTACTTGCCGCTCCAGAAAAATGATTTTTTGTCCTTTACCACTTCCACACCTTCCAGTTGGACGCCGCGGCGTTTCAGCTCGGCCAGCTCTTCCTGGGGGAAATCATAGCCGATAATAGACACCTGCTGTATGGGCTGCACAAAATTGCCGGCAGCATAGGCCACATAAGTCGCCGAACCGCCAACGATA